>PMZT01000100.1:0-22862 GCA_003170085.1 Planctomycetia bacterium
CGCGCCTCGCCCACCCGCTCGTACTCGCGGTCCTGCAACAGGCGCAGGAGCTTGGGCTGGATTTCGAGCGGCAGCTCGCCGATCTCATCGAGGAACAGCGTGCCGCCCGAGGCCGCCTCGAACTTGCCCGGCCGGCAGCCGTCGGCCCCCGTGAAGGAGCCCTTCTCGTGCCCAAAGAGTTCGCCCTCGACCAGCGACTGGGGAATCGCGCCGCAGTCCACCGGAACGAACGGCCCCGACGCGCGGGGACTCATGCGGTGGATCGCCCGGGCCACAACTTCCTTCCCGGAGCCGGTCTCCCCGGTGATCAGCACCGTAAAGTCCGTGGGGGCCACCCGCCGCATCTCGGTGAGAACCCGTTGCATCTCGGCGCTTGACCCCATCGTGTCCCGGGCCAAAGCCTCGGTCCGCACGCAGGGAGTGACTTCGCTCTCCGACCGTGCCTCGCCCCTGCCCGCCATGCCCATAGGGACCCCTAGCGCCCATCATGTCTGAGGAGGTATACGTGTGGATGAGTAACCTACGAGAAAAGAAGGGGCGTGCCAGACCACTGTTCAAGGGGCCATTCCGTGACGGCGCGACCAGCGATCCGGCCGTACGCGAAGCCCCTCCCAGTTCCCATTTTCCTCCACATCCCTCTTATAGGCCGTGCGCCGAGGGAACTTAAATGTTTTGGAAAGTTTCGTAGCCGCGGGCGGAGAAGCCATCCACCCCCGCGTGCTCAGCGGACGACCTCGATGTCCGGCGGCAACCGGCCGGCGAGCGAGTGCAGCACGCCGAGGAAGGCGAGGCCGGTCTCCCCGGGCTGGAGCGTCTGCGCGATCCGCTCGGCAATGTACCGGTCCCGCCGCTCGAGCACGGCCTTGCTGATCTGGCTCAGACGCGGGCTCGGCTTACGCGGCTGGCCCCCGCCCGACGCCACCAGCGCCTCGCGGGCCAGGTTGTACTCTTCCACGAGCAGTTCGGGCGACTCCGTCCCCATGATCGTTGCGCCCCGCTCCATGAGATCGGCGAGGAGTTGGTGGTTCTGGCTCCCGGCCCGCGACAGATCCCGGACGATCTGCTCCTCGTGGCCGCAGGCCGGCAGGCCGTCCTGGTACAGCCGAACCTGGACGTAATCGAGGTGCCTCTTCTCGATCCGGGTGCGGATCTCCCGCCAGGTCCGGTCGATATCGGCGACGTGCTTCTCCCACTTCGCGCGGCCCATCTTCTGAACATACAGGCTCTTCACCGACGCGGCCATGTTCCCAAGGTCGGCCTGGGTGTGGATGATTGGAATCCAGATCAGCCGTCTTCGGAACTCGCGCGGCATGGCTCGTGCCCTCATGGGAAGCCCGTCAGTCACGGTATCGGCCCGCGCGGGATTTTTCAATCAAGAATAGCCTTCTGCTACGGCCTTGCCGAATCGGCCGCCCAGATGGCGCGAATCGCCTCCTCGTCGCCGTAACCTTCTGGAACGGCCGGGCTGGGCGCGTTGGCGAAGTACCAAGGCCTCTTGTCCAGCGGCGATCTCATCGTGCGGCTGCCGGGCATCTGGAGATGACCGCTCCGGTCCGTCTTTCGCACCCAGTCCCAGGCGTACTTCAGCCAGTCGGCGCGATAGGGCTTGGTCTGGTGCGCGAACCAGGTGATCTCGTCATAACCCCATATCCAGATGCTCCCGACCCCGGCCTGGCCCGGCTTGCCGCTGACGCCCCAGTTGTCGAGTTCCACCAGGTAAGGCAGGTGCTCGCACGTCCAGCCGCTGAAGGTCGTGCCGCCCTTGCTCCGGCCGTAGAGGCCGTCGGAGAATCCGACCTTCAGGACCGCTTCCTGCGGCTTGTCGGGGACTTCCATGATGCGCAGCGGGAATGAATGGAAATCCATGAGTAGTTGACCGTCGCGGACCAGGCCGCCGCCGGGCACGTGAGAATCGCACAGCACCATGTGCCGGCGGGCGTGCCTGGCGGCATGCGCCCGTATCAGGGTGAGGACCTGGGCGTAATGCTCCAGGTCCCGATCGTTCTTGTTCATCAACTCCGTCTGTCCGAAGTGGATCGCCTCGAAGCCGGCGTCGATGAAGGACGCCCCCAGGAAGTAGAACCAGAGCCGGGTTTCCGTCCGGCTCACGTCCGGAACGGAGCCGCGCCCGCCCCAATGATCCTTGAACCGCCCGTCCGGGTACAGCATGTCGGCATAGCGGAAGTTCCGTTGTTCCACGGCCAGGCCCAGCGCGGTGAAGGCCCAGTCCGGCACGGGCACCTGGTCCACCTGCGGGGTGACGATCTCGAAAATGCAGGCCTGCAGGATCATCTCGGGGTCGGCGGCATGCACCTTGGGGACGAGCGCCCGCGCCCGTTCGAGGTTGCCCGGCAGGTTGGCCTCTCCGCCCCACAGGCAGAGGCTGCGTCCGATGAACTTGGCCCCGGTTTCCTTGAGCATGCGGAGGTTATCGTCGAGGTCGCCCTTGCCGTTCAGCAGGCCCTCCATCGAGATCGCGCGAGAGAGGTAGTTTTCGAGGACCTCGCGCGACATTTTCGCGTCGAACTTCAGGTCGCGGGGCTTTGGTGCCGCCGGGGCGGGCGCGGCCGGGCTGGACGTGGCCGCAGCATCTGCCTTCGCATCGCTTGCGGCGGCGCGCGCCGCCGCGGCATATCCGCATACGCCCACGGCCATCGATGCCAAGGCGAGGAGCCCTGCCCACAGGACGGTCTGCCGGCGGTTGCCGCGCTGCGTCATAGGATGCGGATATCCCGGAACCACGACTCGTGCCAGGCGCGCCATGTCTTCACCGTACCCACGGCCCCTTCGGTTTCGAGAACACGGCGCGGCGCGATTGCTCAGCCCTCCACGGTGTAGACCCGCAGGGGCAGGTTGAGGCCACGGGCCGCTCATCGCCGCTTCTCAGGCGAGCGCCTCTTTGCAGTACTGAACGCACTTGGCGACTTCCGCCACGGAGTTCGAGCCTTCCGGAACCTTATATTCGAGTTCGATGTCGCCGGGGAACGTCCACTTCTCTTTCCTCATCAGTTGGAGAATTTCCTTGATCGGCGTCTTGCCCTGGCCCCACGGCAGGTTCCCGCCGTCGGCGGTCCGGTCTTTCAGGTGAAGGCTGATGATGCGGTCGTGGTACTTCTCGAGCACCGGAATCGGCGAGAGGCCCTTCGTGCCGGCGAAGTAATGGCCGACATCGAAGTTGAAGCCGATGTACGGGCCGCACTCCAGGATTGGATCCATCTTGTCCATCACCGGATAGTTGTTCGTGTGGTTATGGAAGGCGACCCAGATCTTGTGCTTCTCGGCGAACGGGGCAAGCTTCTTGGCCAGCGCCTCGTTACGCTCGGTGGTGATGCCCACGCAGCCGAGGGCCTTGGCCACCTGGAAATTGAAATCGATCTCCTCGTCCGACTTGCCGAAGCCGATCTTGTGGATGTGGATGTTGACGCCCGCGTCGTTGTACAACTTACGCAGCGCCTGGCACTTGGCCAGTTGCTCGGTCTTGTCGCCTTTGCCCATGTACGACTGGATCGGCCCGCCCATCAGTTCGACCTCGCTCAGGCCGTCCTTGATCAGCGCCTTGAGGGTGTCCTCGGCGGTGCCGCCGACGTCGCCGCGGTAACTGTACGTGATGCACCCGATGCGCACCCCGCCAAAGACGGAGTTGGGCTTGCCTGCCGGCGCAGCCGCGACGGCCGGCGATTCCCCTCCCCACACGCGCCCCGGCACGAAGGCACAGGCCGCAAGGGCGGCCGCGCCGCCGAGAAACGCCCGCCGGGTTACCGGTACTTCGGTCATGATCCGCGTTTTCATAGCTGCTCCCTTAATAGGTGTTACCTTTCGTTGGCCGCAAAAATTTGACAGACTTCGCGTCCGGAAAGGACTCGGAGCCTACGGACCCCAGGGATTATACACCCAAGTCCGGGCAATACAAACGCCGAAAGTTCCCGTCTTGCAATCTCCGAGAGGTGGTTGAAGGCAATAGGGAGAGCGATTTCGAGGTCGGCGTTGGTGCGGGGCTGCTGCGGGTTCCAGTTGCCGTGGTTATCGGGGATAATAGGGGAAGCCTCCCCCTCCCTCGCGAAGAAGGTTGGGATGGGTGCCAGTATAGAGGTTGCCGTCTCTTGACATTTCAGGACTTCTGCCTCAATATACATGCAGGCAACCGGAGCAGTGTAATATGAGTGGCCCCAGAACGTTGAATGGCGATGACGTGTTCATGGTGGGCTTGGAGAAGGCCCTCGGCCGCATACTTCATTGCTGCAAACTTGGTCCGCAGGCTGGCCGAAAACGGAAGGGGAGATAAGTATTGTCCCCGGAACTCATTTCGTGGAGGCACCAGGAATAGCAGGCATGTCGAGAGTGGTGAACTTCTTCTCTCCGATGTCGTAGACAAAACCGTGGCGCTTACCAGAAAAATCCACATACCAACCAACAATCTTTTTGCCCGAGACGGCTTTTACAGATGTTGTAAATATTGCCCCAGGCATATCAATGTCAGCGCAGGTTTTCTTTTCCATATCGTAGAGAAAACCATGCCCTTTGTTGGAAACATCCGAATAGGTTCCAACAATAATGTTACCCGAGATACCCTCCGGAATTACATCTTTTGCCCCAGGTACATCAAGTATGGCAAATGTCTTCTTGACCGTGTCGTAGATAAAACAGGAGCGAGACTTGGAGCTAAGGGCGTATCCAACAATATTGCTGCCCGAGATGCCGATTAGAAACGTGTTAGCTTCGCCTGGCATGTCAAGGGTGGTAAACGCCTTCTTACTCCAGTCGTATAGAAAACCGTGGTTCTTACCGGCCGCGTCTTCATAGGCGCCGACAACGCTTTTCCCAGATATGCCACGTGCAATAGTCTTCTTTGCCCCGGGCATATCCA
This sequence comes from Planctomycetia bacterium, assembly GCA_003170085.1. GTDB lineage: Bacteria > Planctomycetota > Phycisphaerae > FEN-1346 > FEN-1346 > FEN-1346. The sequence continues at coordinate 4,865 of PMZT01000100.1, forward strand.
TTGTTGTCCACGCCATGTTACGGTTATAGAGAAAACCGTGAGGTCTGCCAGAAGCGTCTTCGTAGCCACCAACAATAATGTTACCCGAAATGCCATTTGGGTTTGTATTTTTTGCCCCAGGCATATCAAGGGTAATAAACTTCTCTCCATCGTACAAAAAACCGTGCGAACAGCTGGGAAGATTTATCTGCTCTCCCTCATAAATAACGGTTTTTCCTGAGGGTTTTGTGAAATAGCCAACGATGTTATCGCCGTCGATGCCGTCAAAAAACGTCGCGTAACCGTCCCCACCCATCGCATAACTCGCGCCGAGAAGCACGAACGCCGCACAGATTACCACGCAGATTGCCGTTAGCTTACGCATAGCCATCTCCCTAAAAGGTGGTTTGCTATTTCAAGGTACATCTGCAAGACCTCACACGGGTTCCGGGGACAATACTTATCTCCCCTTCCGTTTGTGGCCGGCCGGCGGACCAGGTTTGCGGCGATGGCGTATGCGGTCGAGGGTCTTCTCCAGGCCCGTCATGAGCACGTCATCGCCAAGCGGGCGGCCGGTTCGAAGATGGCTTCGTGGCACAGCTACCTCCTCCGCGTCGTCCTCAGGGGCCAGGAACCGCCGCCCATTCGACACCTCCGCCGTAAGCGCTCTGCCCGGTGGAAACAAAAATGGCCATGACGCCGGAGCGTCATGCCCCGGCCCTGTCAATGCGAGAACGACTATCGGGCAACTGCCTTTGCCCAAGGCGCGTCGCCTCACACCTTGATGTCCTTGAGTTCCCAGCCCTTGCGGAACCTGGGTTTCAGGAACTCGTTGGCCTTCTCGTTGTTGGTGAAGCGCAGGTTCTTGGCGTCCCACAGGAGTTTCTCATTGGGGAATCGCCAGCAGATGGCGCCCAGCAGCATCCATTCCGTATAAGGCCCGGCGATGCCGAAGTTGGAGCAGGCCGCCTCGCCGCCCTTGCAGGCCCGAATCCAATCCTGGAAATGGCCGGGCGAACGCTTGAGCACGGGGTCGGGCTTCTTGTAGCCCTGCATCTTCAATTCCGGGACCAGGCGGACGCTCTCGCCCCGGCCGCCGGTGCCCAGGAGGCCCTTGGTGCCGATGAAGAGTTCGTTGCAGTCCTTGATATCCTTTGCCGTCAGGCCCTCCGGCAGCTTGAGGGTCTTGGCCAGGCTGCCCTCGTACCAGCAGACCGTTACCGGGGGCATCTTTCCGGACGGCACATACTTGTTCGGGCGCGCCGGGAACTCCATTTTGCATGTGTAGGTAGGATAGGTGACCGGGTTGACCCCCTCCACGGCGGTGCACTGGACGCTGGTGGGGCTGCCCAGTTGCAGACCCCAGTTGGCCGGCCCAAGCATGTGGATGCCCCAGTCGCCGATCATCTGCGTGCCGTACTCCAGGAACCCGCGCCAGTTGGAGGGATGAATCTTCGGGCTGTACGTGTGCTCGGCGGCGCGGCCGGTCCAAAGGTCCCAGTTCAGCGTCTCGGGAACCGGCTCAACGGCCGGCCACTCCGTGATGCCGCGTGCGAAGCCGCCGCCGCTCCAGGAATGCACTTCGGTAACGTCGCCGATGTCGCCGTGCCACATAATTTCACAGGCCACGCGGGTGGCTTCCGACGAGTAGCCCTGGTTGCCCATCTGGGTGGGCACCTTGTACTTCTGGGCCGCGTTGGTCAGCAGCCGGGCTTCCCAGACCGTCTGGGTGAGGGGCTTTTGGCAATGGACGGCGATGCCGCGTTCCATCGCCCACAGCGCCACGGTGGCGTGCATGAAATCGGGGATCGTGATGGTGATGCCCTGGAGGTTCTTCTGCTCCTTGTCCAGCATCTCACGAAAATCGCGGTACTGCTTGGCGGCCGGGAACTTGGGCGCGATCTTCTCGAACTGGGCCGCGTCCACGTCGCACATCGCGTAGATGTTCTCGCTGCCGCCGACGTTCTTGACGTCGCTGGCGCCCTGCATGCCGCCCACGCCAACGCAGCCGATGTTCATCTTCTCGCTGGGCGCCGGCCGGGCGCTCCCGCCCAGGACGAATCGCGGCACGATGGTAAACGCCGCCAAGGCCGCTGCGCCGCCCATGAACTCACGCCGGGTCAACCGCCCCTCGCTTCGCTGCTGCTGCTTCTTCATTGTCGTTTTCCTTCCAAGGTTCCCCAAAGCACTGTGCGACCGTTGCCGATTATACTGCCGACGCCCGGGAGTGTAACCTACTTTCTGTAGATTGAAGTCCGGCCCGTCAACCGTCGCGTGGCGTCCCGCGGGCGGTAAACGCGAAGGGGGCCGCGGTTACTGGCCGAAAGTGCAAAAACCCCGCCGCCTCTCGGCGTGGGGTTTTGCGTTAACCACTTGGACCGCGGTTTCCGCGGCGAATTGTCTGGCTCCCCGTGCGTTACCCTCTGCATGAGCGCTCTAGAATCTGAGGAGCCCGCATAGGACGCAAAACTTAAGGGAAACCCTGCGTCTTGCCTCTCCACGCGGCCTAACGAATGGCGAACGGAATCTCGGTTGACCAGCACAGCGGCGGGGACGCGACCGAAGCATGGGGAGCCTGGGGGGAGAGGAGTTTTATTCACTTTGCTAGTTGATTTTTATGACGCGAGTCATGTTCTTTTCCATCGGGACTGTAAGCGTCCAGCCTCTGGGACTTTGGGTAATCTTCATCGGGGTGTCCGAGACCATTTCACTGAACGAGGGCTTTTCCTTCAGCCCCAGTTTGGCGGCATCGACTTCGATCTCGACCGATGCGGGTGGTTCCGGCCCCCAGACAGTCAGATAGATAGTTTCCCCGCGACCAAAGCGCTGAAGCTGAACCGCGGGGGAATTGACATAGGCGTGGGTGACCGGCTCCCAGCCAGCGAGGCGGATGGCGAGGCTGGCCGGTTCATACTTGTCCCACAGTGCCTTATGCTCCGGCTTGGTATACCATGAATAATCCTTATCATAGCCAGGATGCCCGGGCGGGTAAAAATATAAAACCTGCACCGGGCAGGCAAAGCCATACGCCGTGGTTTTTGCCAGGGCGTTCTTAATGACCTCCAAGGTCGGGGACTCCTTGTGCTCCGGGATATTCCCCGAAGAGATCCGATAGGATTTGCGCCCCACCACCATGCGCTCGAAATCGAATCCGCCGAGTCCGATCGGCTTGAAACTGCCCTCCTGCCAGCCGCCGGCCACCACCGAGGCGAGGAAGAACTCCCCGGATTTCATGTGCCCAGCCGGCCGGTTGGGGATCTTGCCCCATCCGAACTCCTTCATGCCGGCCGCCTCATGAAACAGGCCGCCCTGCTTGAGCAGCAACCGGTAGGCGTCAAACAGCTCGTAGTTCGTAAACTGGGTGTGGATGCAGACGCGACCCTCCTGATCGAAGGTCAGGGGATGGTCGATGTAGGCAAAATGATCGCGACGGTAGTTGAGAAAGTTGCTCCACCCCCCGAGGCGATCCCAGTGGATGCTGATGAAGTTTCCGAGTTTCCGGAGATCAGCGGCCTTGCGCAGATACATATCTGCGTAAACCGGATAATGCGGAGTTTTGTCCGCAAAAAGGTCGGGATCGCAGTTGTGAGGGAAATCTATGCCTTCCCCCTCCGCTTTACAAGTGCCAAACGATCCGTCCGGGTTATAACAGATGCTGTTGACGAGGGCGGCTCGTCCCTCAATCAGCAGCTTGGAATTTGCGGCACCCTTTTTCTCGTAGTGCTGAATCGTATCGGCCTTTGCAATGGTATCGAGGAACTGCTTATTCGTCTTGAGCTCATTCGAATTCTCCAATCCCTGGATGCGTGCGGAGGTTTTGGTGTAGGCCATGTACTCTTTCAGGTTAGGATCGATCTGGCGGTCGGTCTTAAAAGTCTCGCCCACATAATTCATATTAATCCAGTCGTGGTGATGGCCGAGCGCCGTCATGACCCGCGGCTCGATGCGGTAGTATTCGGGATACCAGTCATAGTATTTCGCCAGTGCGTCGCGGAAGCCCCACGTGCCGTCGATGGAGTAGATGCGGAAACGGAAGGGAGCCTTCGAGGGGAATTTAGTCGTAGCCTTCGACAGGCCGAAAGCCATCTGGATACGGATGCCATCGGCATCGGCACCCACCTCGAACACGCACGGATTCATCGGCGGGATACACAGTGCAATTCCGCCTTTGTCGGTCCACACTGCGGGAATCGGAACCAGATTATTGCCCTCCGCATAGGCCGGATTTTCTTTTTTGATGACCGGGCTGGTGCTGAGCGTTTGGCCCCATTTCCAGTCCGTCGTATTCACTGGCACATTAAAGCCCAGCCACAAGCCGCGATCCTTGCCCGTCAGATCTTCCAGCTCACCCGCCACCTCGATAAAGCCCTCTCCCTCGGTCAGCACCGCACTCACGTTGGCCTGGAGCGGGCTTGTCAGCGTCAGGTGAAGTTTCCCGTCTCTGGAAACTGCGTTTCCAACCATTGGAACTTTTTTTACACTGTTCGGTTCCCGCAGAAAAAAACCGCCAGCCATCCCCGTCGGCAGTTTTTCCCCGCTCAATTCGACCCCGGCAATATTCCCGTTGTCCTCCAGCGCCAGTTTCAGACCGGCATGATCCGATAACGTTGCCGCCTGCACGGAAGCGCCGAACAGGAAAACCCCTGCTAAACTCAGAATTGTGTTTCTCATATTTGTCCCTCTCTTGTGAAAATTTACTTTTCTGTACTGGTCCACCGATTTTCGTGCCCTTCGCCTGGCGACATAATCTGTTTCTTCACCGTCGCTTATGGTAGCCTCCGATGCGTCTGCTCACAACTTCTTTCGGAGGCTGATTTGCCCGAGAACCACGAATGTTTGAACCTATTTCTCCCCGATCACTGGAACCGCCACGTCTCCGAACGCCCCTCTCCGTCCAGGGTTGTTAAACAGAACCTGCCAGCGGCACTGAGAGTCCGAGAGTTGGGGTATCCAGGGCGGGTACGGGCGGTGACGCGGGTTAACGGCCGGCCGAACCGAGAGCAACCGGCCCCGCCATAAGTCCTTGCCGCAAAGGTGGTTGGGGGCGCGAGTTACGACCCACGGCGCTCTCAAAAAAAGAAGGCCGCCCGAAGGCGGCCGTTGAGGTTTTGGCTCCCCGGGTAGGACTCGAACCTACAACCAACCGGTTAACAGCCGGCTACTCTACCATTGAGCTACCGGGGAACCTATGTGACGGCGCGGCGGCTGGGCCGGCGCATCCGCTGGGCGACTCACGAACTATCGGCTGCGCGGCAGGCCGACTTGAGCCTGAATCACCTCCCTTGAGGCGCCTCAGTATAGCCCGCGGCGCGGCGGCCGTCAAGTTTCGCCCTGCAATTTGCCCCGCAATTTCGGCCCGCGGAGCGGCAAGTGAGGATCGCGGCGGCGTAGGAAGGGCGCAGCCGGCGGGGGCTGCGATGGACTTAGTGCCCCGGCGCAACTTAGGTCTGTGCGCGGCGGGTCGGGAGACCCGCCGCGCAAAGTGGCGCTGCACCCCAGGTAGCGCTGTGGTAGCAGGCGGGGCCTCAATCAGCGGCGCTACTGCCCCAGCGCCACGCGATCCTGTTTCTGGTTGCGGCCGAGGCGGAAGAGGCCGTCCGACGTGAACTTCTTCTTGGTGCTCGCCGGGAGGTCCAGCGTGTACTCCACCGTGTGGAAATCGTACAGCTTCAGGCCCGGCACTTCCATGCCGAACGTGACGTCGCCCGGAAGCACGTGACGAATCTCCATCTTGATCGGCTTCTGGCGGTAGTTGCGTATCTCCTCCTGCCACTTGCGGGTCTCGTCCCAGCCCACGACGATCGGTTCGGGTTTATGATTCTCGTCATAGATGAAGTTCTGGCGCGCAAGGTCAAGCACCACGCGCTCGTAAACGATCTGGTCGTCTTTGCCGACGTTCAGCTCGATCTTCTCATTGATCGGGATGTACTTCGATGACTGCGCTGTGTAGAACGTCAGCCCATCGCGGCCGTTCTCTCGGAACACGCGGATCATGCCGTCGGGCAGCGGCGAGTCGCCCATCTTGTGCGGCTTGTCGTTCGCCAAGATGAAGAACCGCACGGGCTTCGGGCCATACTGATGCGGGCGGTAGCGGTAGAGAACGTCGAACGGGACCTCGCGGGCTCGGAACGAACTCATCCGCTGCGACCAGCCGGTCTTGACCGTCTGCTGGCCCTCGATGGTGAAGATGAAGTATTCCGAGAGGCCTTCCTTGACGATCCGCGGCGGGGAGCCAGGCTTCTTGGCCTCAGCAAGTCTCTTGCCGCCTTCCGCCGCCAACTCGTCGGACACCGCCTCGGCCCGCTCGACACCCTTTCGCAACTGCGATTCGGACTCGCGCTTGAAGTCGAGATCCTTGCCGTTCCTGGCCTCGCCGGCCTGGGCAAGGCGGGCGATCTTTTCGACGAGGTTGATCTTGCCCACCACAAGGCGGACCTGCGCCCCCTCGTAATCCTCGCCCGAGTTGTTGACGACCGTNNAGTCGGCGTTCCAGGAGATGCCGGAGGTGAAGTACGAGACCTCCACCGGCACCTGGCCCTCGAACTTGGATTCCACGTTCCACACGAGCACCTGCGGGCGATCGGCCGGGAAGGTCGTGTCGAGCACCTCGATCTCGCCTTCGTGCGCCAGCGGACGGAAGTAGCAACTCGTGGGGTCGATGAGCGTGTTGGCCCACGAGAACTCCAGGCGGTTCGTCCCCTTCTTGAACGTGATCGAACGGGTCTCGCGCACCAGGGTCAGGTCTTCGGAGTTGTAGATCGTGAGTTGCACGGTGTCGCGCGGCGGCAGGGTCACGAGGTCGATGTTCCGGGCCTGGGCGATACCGGCCAGCAGCACCAGCCCCACGATCATCGCGCCTAGCACTCGGTTCATTGCCGGCTCCTCAAAAACGCGCGGTGCACGCACGGCAGCAACAGGCTACTCGCCCGCCAGCTTCACGCGATTCTGCTTCTGGTTCCTGCCCAGGTGGAATGCTCCGTCCGACGTGAACTTCTTCTTGGTGCTCGCCGGGAGGTCCAGCGTGTACTCCGCCGTGTGGAAGTCGTACAGCTTCAGGCCCGGCACCTCCATGCCGAACGTGACGTCGCCCGGCAGCACGTGGCGGATCTCCATCTTGATCGGCTTCTGGCGGTAGTTGCGTATCTCCTCCTGCCACTTGCGGGTCTCGTCCCAGCCCACGACGATCGGCTCGGGCTTGTGATTCTCATCATAGATGAAGTTCTGGCGGCCCAGGTCGAGTACGACACGCTCATACACGATCTGGTCGTCCTTGCCCACGTTCAACTCGATCTTCTCGTTGATCGAGATGTACTTCGACGACTGCGCCACGTAGAACGTCAGGCCGTCGCGGCCGTTTTCGCGGAAGACGCGAATCATGCCGTCGGGCAGCGGCGAATCGCCCATCTTGTGCGGCACGTCGTTGGCGAGGAGGAAGAACCGGACCGGCTTGTCGCCGTACTGGTGCGGGCGGTAGCGGTAGAGGACATCGAACGGCACCTCGCGGGCCCGGAACGAACTCATCCGCTGCGACCAGCCGGTCTTGACGGTCTGCTGGCCCTCGACGGTGAAGATGAAGTACTCGGAGAGGCCTTCCTTGACGATCTTGGGTGGGGCCGCAAACCCGGCCGCGACCGGGGTTTCAGTCCCCTCGGCCTCGGCCAGCACCATTCGCATGGCGGCGCCCCTGGCGGCCGCCTTCACGGGCATGGGCGTAGGGGGCGCAGCGGGTGCAGCCGCGGGCATTGGCGGCTGCGCGAGTTGGGCGATCTTTTCGACGAGGTTGACCGTACCGACCACGAGGCGGACCTGCGCCCCTTCGTAGTCCTCGCCGGAGTTGTTGACGACCGTGACGTAGCCGTCGAGGGCCATCGTCGTCTCGGCCACGTTCGTTACCATCACGTAGTCGGCGTTCCACGAGATGCCGGAGGTGAAGTACGAGACCTCCACCGGCACCTGGCCCTCGAACTTGGAGTCCACGTTCCAGATGAGAACCTCCGGCCGATCCTGCGGGAAGGTCGTATCGAGCACCTCGATCTCATTCTCATGCGCCAGCGGACGGAAGTAGCAACTCGTCGGGTCAATCAGGGTATTCGCCCAGGAGAACTCCAGGCGGTTCGTCCCCTTCTTGAACGTGATCGAGCGGGTCTCGCGCACGAGGGTCAGGTTCTCGGAGTTATAGATCGTCAGTTGCACGGTGTCGCGCGGCGGCAGGGTCACGAGGTCGATGTTTCGCGCCTGGGCGACGCCCGCGAGCAACACGACGGCCACGATCGTTGCACTTAGCACTCGGTTCATTGGCGGCTCCTCAAAAACGCGCGGTGCATGCACCGCATCAACAGGCTATTGGCCGGCCAGCTTCACGCGATTCTGCTTCATGTTCCTGCCCAGAAGGAACGTTCCGTCCGACGTGAACTTCTTCTTCGTGCTCGCCGGAAGGTCCAGCGTGTACTCCGGCGTGTGGAAGTCGTACAGCTTCAGGCCCGGCACTTCCATGCCGAACGTCACGTCGCCCGGAAGCACGTGGCGGATCTCCATCTTGATCGGCTTCTGCCGATAGTTGCGGATCTCTTCCTGCCACTTGCGGGTCTCGTCCCAGCCCACGACGACCGGCTCGGGTTTGTGATTCTCGTCATAGATGAAGTTCTGCCGGCCCACATCAAGCACGACCCGCTCGTAGACGATCTGGTCGTCCTTGCCCACGTTCAGCTCGATCTTCTCGTTGATCGGGATGTACTTCGACGACTGGGCCACGTAGAACGTCAGGCCGTCGCGGCCGTTTTCGCGGAAGACGCGGATCATGCCGTCGGGCAGCGGCGAGTCGCCCATCTTGTGCGGCTTGTCGTTCGCGAGGATGAAGAACCGCACGGGCTTATCGCCGTACTGATGCGGGCGATACCGGTAGAGAACATCAAACGGCACCTCGCGTGCCCGGAACGAACTCATCCGCTGCGACCAGCCGGTCTTGACGGTCTGCCAGCCCTCGATGGTGAAGATGAAGTACTCGGAGAGGCCTTCCTTGACGATCACGGCCTCGCGCTGCTGCTGCTTCGCAAGGGCATTCGCGCCGCCCCCACCCATTCCACCAGAGCGAGCATCGTACGTGGCGAAGGTGCTTCGCAACGCATCGGTCTTGAGATCTTTGGCCTTTTCCTGAACAACACCGTTTAAGTCCACGCCCCCGTAGGCATGGACCCCCGCCAGTTGCTGGATCTTCTCGACGAGGTTGATCTTGCCGACCACGAGGCGCACCTGCGCCCCTTCGTAATCCTCACCCGAGTTGTTGACGACCGTGACGTAGCCGTCGAGGGCCATCGTGGTCTCGGCGGCGTTCGTTACCATCAAATAGTCGGCGTTCCACGAGATACCGGAGGTGAAGTACGAGACCTCCACCGGCACCTGGCCCTCGAACTTGGAATCCACGTTCCAGATAAGGACTTCGGGCCGGTCCTGCGGAAAGGTCGTATCCAGCACTTCGATCTCATTCTCATGCGCCAGCGGGCGGAAGTAGCAGCTCGTGGGGTCGATGAGCGTGTTGGCCCACGAAAACTCCAGGCGGTTTGCGCCCTTCTTGAACGTGACCGAACGGGTCTCGCGCACCAGGGTCAGGTCTTCAGAGTTGTAGATCGTCAGTTGCACGGTGTCGCGCGGCGGCAGGGTCACCAGGTCGATGTTCCGCGCCTGGGCCGCACCGGCGACCAGCAGGACGAGCAGCGCCGCGGCTGAGGCAATGTGTTTCATGGTCATCCCTCCTCGCTCGCCCAGGGTCCGCCGCTCGCGCAGCAGGCTCACAGGCTCCGCCGGGTCGCTCACCACTCGTTCTTGAACATGAGGTGCAGGAGGAAGATGACCTCGTCGGGCTTCTTGACCTCATCCGGCTTCTTCTCGTCGGCCTTGGGGGCCGCGGGCAGCGCCACGTGGATCTCGACCTTCTGGGCGCTCTTGCGTTCGACCTTGGACTTGTCGGTCGTCTGGGCCAGGAGTTCCCACGACGCCTCGTGGTCCTTGCCGCCGCCGCAGAACTCGTTGCGCAGGGCGTTCATGTCCTCTTCGATATCCAGCGTCAGGGCGTCCTTCTTGAAGTTCTGCATCTTGTACTGCACGATGACTTCCTGGCTGAAGAGGTTGCCGTGAATGGCAGTGCGGTCGTTCTTCTTAACGGTCCGCTCGACCTTGACATCGCGCGCCTGGCCCAGGTACAGCTTCATCTCGTCGTCGATCGGAGTGAACTGGCCCCAGTCCTCGCCCAGGAACGCCTCGTTCGGCGGCTGCTTGCTGTCCTTGACGAAGATGCGGACCTTGCCATACGGCAGCGGGAACGTGCCGAGGGTCGTGGCCTCTTCGCCCGGCTTGGCGGCCGGCTTGGCTGCGGCGCCCTTGGCCCCTTCGTTCTTCAGCACGTAGTCCATGATCACGTAGCGCTGGTTGGGCTCATCGGGCACGCGCTGGCCGCTCTGCCAGTTGAAGATGAACTTCTTGGTGATCGGCACCTCAGCGAACTTGGCGACGAGGATCTCCTTCGCCTCCTGCAGGCCCATCTCCTTCTGGAAGATGCCCGCGATGCCGCCCCACACGCCGGCCATGCCGAACTCCTCGCCCGAGTAGTTGTTCACCCGCATGTACGTCCGCAGGGTCAGCGTCTTCTCGCTGTTCTCGGCCGTGGCGCGGTAACTGAAGTTGCGGCGCAGGTTGCCGATGATGTACGAGATGCGCACTTTGACGGGCCCCGCGTTGTCGGCGAAGACCTCCCACACGAGGGCGTTCTCGCCCGGCGGGTACGACTGGTTGATCACGCGGACGGTGTCGGCGACCGCCAGCGGACGAAAGAGGATCGTCCACTTGTCGATCTGCGTGTTGGTCCACGAGAAATCGATGTGGTTCGTCCCCTTGAGGAGCGTGACCACCCGTTCCTCTTCGACCAGCGTGGCGTTCTCGTTCTCGAGCTGAATCTCGACCCGCTCGCGGACCGGGAGCGTCGCCAGCTTGATGCGTGCCGCCGCCGGTTGCGCCCACACCGCGAGCGCCGTGGCCGCCAACACCAGACCCATCAGCCATCGGTTCCTACGCATTGAACTTCTCCTTACCAGGTTCCTTCGGTTCGGAAAGATGCCTTGCCCGTTTAGACGTGGAAGACCCGTCATGGTTCCCAGTTTCTCAAAGAATTTTGGCGGCACAAGTCTTTTCTTGGGTTTCAGGCCGCCGGCGGGCCGCCAAGGTGTAGGGCGTCGGGGTCGCCGAGACTCGTGAATACGACTGCGAGGCCAAGGCCACCGCAGCCCCACTCGATGCGGCGGTCTTGCGAAACCAAAACCCAATCTCGCCGGCCCACTACGCGGACACGCACCTAAGGCTTCGCGCCACGAGATGGTAACGACATGGCCTGGCAGGTAAATGCACACCGCGGGCGCACTCATTCATCGCGGTTCTTGGTCTGAGACCTCACATAGGCCCTCAATTCACTAGCCAGCTTGTGGTCATCAACGCCATCTGACAGACCGTTAATAATCCGTGCGCGATCAAAAAGGATACCTTTGTCCATCGCATGGTCGTGCCAGATGTGGTCTTCTATAACGCACGGCACAGAAAACCCGATGACCGGCCGCTTACATGACCAGTGAATGTACTGTGTCCATGCCTCCAATGGAACCGCTCGTTTGTCAACCCAATTGTGCCCTGCGGCACATTGTAGAAGAACGACAATTTGGCTCGAGCGGCCGTCGGGGAACGGCACCCAACCAATAACATCAACGCCTCTGTCCTTAAAGCGAGAGGAAGGTGCTTCTGCAAAGCGTTCATGGGAGTCTCGCGCAACAGTGCGAACGAGTTCCTCAAGCAACGTCTGCTCAGCGGTTTTCTTGCCTCCCTTCTTCCCGAACGGCCAGCCAAAGACCATCGCGCGTGCTGGCAAATACTTCATCAGTACGGAATATGTCATGCGTTCAAACAGTTTCGTGGGGGTGCTTTCGTTAGCTCCGTAAAGCGATAGAAAGAGACAGGTGAGATACTCGGCATTAGAAGGCGACTTCTTCGGGGCGTCAACCGCTGTTTCGTCAATGGCAAACCGTGGCGGGTGGTACAACTTGTGTCGCATTTTTAAATCGCTCCAAACATCGGCAAGAAATGAGTCGTCCGCATCTTTACCCGTGGCAGCCTCAAGGGCTCTCGCAACAACGCTTCGGGAAACGGGCTTCCGAGTTACCGCAACGGTCAGTTCCACCCAATCTGCAACACGATGGTGCGATGTCGGGTCAGGCAAGCTAAGCATCTTGGTCTCCTACAGCACGCTGTAGTTCGGATACTGTCTGGGCGCACTTGGAAACCTCCTGCTTGACCTCATCTGTCTTATGTCGGTGTGCAACGCCAAGCGCCGTCGAGAGTTTCGCATTGGCGTTTACGAGGTATTTTAGCAGCATCTTCTCTTCGCCATCACTAAGGTCATATGAGTCCTGCAATCGCCCTGTTCTTTCAAGATACGCAACCGCCTCTTCACTCTCAACCACCGACGACAGGTATCTGGTTATGTCCCGCGACTCCTCAATCACCGGCTTCTTGTCCCCTTCCCCATACATCCAGATGTATAGTTTCTTCAGATTTGGCATGTACTTCTTAGCAATTGGATGGTCAATCCTTATATCGGACCACTTGGGCGGAAGCCCCAGGAATCTCTTTATGCCTCCTTGGCCAAGAGAAAGGAGTAGAAGCGAGAATTGACTCTGCGCCGTACGCGTATCAAAGTCAAACTCGTCTTGTACCTGCTGCAGGACCTTATAGCAGACATAGTTCTTTCTCGCCGAGTTCTGCCGATCGCCAATTTGCTCTTGGATTCCTTCCAGGGTTAACTTCTTTTCCTCCACCATTTTCGCAATATATCTGGCCCGAGCGTATATGTCCCATTTCTGGATTCCGACGATATGCCGGACGCCCATGTAAGGCACTACCTCGTCCCTGGTGGGGTACACTATGGCCGGCAGTACACGAAGGTCATCCGCAACAGTCCGCCCTAGCGAAGGCCATGACCTAATATTGAGTCTTACTCTCAGTGCTTCTTCAAGTAGCATCTTTGCCGTAGCAAGACGCCGATTCCCTTCTACCACAATGAAATGCGTAGATGTGTCGTTAATGAAGTCAAGATAGTCTTGGCGGGGCGGGGTGGCGGTACCTCCTCGAACAAGGGATACCGCAATATTGGTGGGAATCGCAACGAGCGGCTCTTCGTCAAAATACCCATTCCGTGCCATCGAGTCGGCTAATTCGTCCAGGTTGAAGTCAGTGTAAAGAACCCGCAGGAGTTCTGACTCCTTGGCCCCTTGGGATTCCAAGGGCAACCGCGGGTTCTGTGGATCTAGATGCAGCCGGTCAACGGGTATGTCGATTTGAGGCCGCTTACGGCCGACGCCAGCGATAATCTTCTTGGGCATGGCAATCTCCTCGTTCGTAATGCGTAATTTTGACCAGCCTCCCCCCAACTGAACTGCCACTGACAGCAGCGTGAGCCCTTGTTAAGGATTCTACCTTGACTTAGAATCGCGACAAGGCAAATCCTGACGCCCCTGGTCTCAGGCGCCTCCGATCCGGGCTGCGGCGTAAGAATGGCTGGCATCACTCGTCTGCCTGGCCCCGACGCCAAGCCGCAGGTATTTCTACCAGAGATTCCTAAACGCTGCACTGGAACCCAGCAAAGAGCCTAACGACGGGGAGCGGACCGTGTTCACGATGAGGGCACATTGCGAGTTCGCTCATAATCCTACTGCGGCACCAACAGAAGTCTGCCTCCTAGCGCGGCTGGTTCTGGCCCGGCCGACAAGATGCTCGGCTATCATCTCCACCAGGTCGGCGTTTACAGCGTTGCCGAGCGCTCGGTATGCACGGGTGGATACCGATGGCAGGTGCTCAAGTCTTCCCATGCCTTGCAAGCGGCTGCACTCCCGGACCGTCATATAGCGTTCCTGGGCCGCAATGATCGGAACCTGCGTAGTAGTCATAGCTATCAGGGCTGGGGCGGCGTTGGACCTCTTGACGCGTAGGCCCGAGGCCCTGAACTGTAGGACATAGTCGCTGATCTTCCTGCACAGCCCTTTGCAGTTCCATTCGAGTTTCTGAAGGCTGGGCGGAAACTCAAGGATTTGGGGCAACCACTTATCGATCCATTGACGATGGTTGGCATAAAGCTCCCGGTTCTGACGGATAAACTGTTTCTTCCACACCGGGAAGTTCTTTCCCCGCGCATAACTCGGAAGCCCCTCCATGCGTTTTCGTGGTGGCAGATCGCGAAGCGGTTTGCCATGGTTCCCCGTGTATTCAGCCAACGTTTTCGGACCAAGAACGGCGGGCGTGGTGTCTTCAAACGGGTAGTTTGCGCCGAACTCCATGGACCAAATGGGAAAGGAAGGAAGTTCCATGTCCTTGGGAAAAAGATCAAGGAACTCTTGCCAGACCGCTATGCACTTCTTGTAATGCTCCGGAATGTGCTTCGTGTCTGGCGGATCATCATCGAGTACATCGAAAATTGAGGGCGGCGTACAACTGCCCGTAATCCACTCAAAACACCCGAGTCCTCTCAGGCTGCCAACAATAAAGAGACGCTCGCGAATCTGTGGAATACCAAAACGATGAGGGGACAGAACCCGCTGATCGACTGTGTACCCTAGGCGCTCAAGTTTAACACGCATTTCCCCATATGTCTGCCCCTGATTATGTCGTTCTAAATTCGCTACATTTTCCAGGATTAGGTAGGTTGGCCGGCGGTACCTGATGACGCGTAGCAGGTGATCAAACAGATCGCCATCCTTCTTGCAGGCCAAGCCCAGTTGCTCTCCTGCCTTGGAGAATGGCTGACAGGGGAATCCCGCGCACATAATGTCGTGCGCTGGAACTTGATCTGAACTGAGCTTCCGAATGTCGTGATGTGGCTGTAAGCCAAAGTTTAGCTTATATACATCTCGTAGTAAACCATCGCTCTCGCAAGCGAAGACACAATGGTGGCCAAGATGGGCGAGGCCCAAATGGAAGCCCCCCAACCCGGCGAACATGTCCACGAACTTCTTGGGTGCAGTGTTGCTCATTGTGCATCCAGTATACTGCGCACGTCGCTGGGGACCAAAGCCAAAACCCACAATCTCAGCGTCCCTAATTAAATGTTTGCCTTGCACACGACCGGCTTGGCGCCGGTCATCTGCAACTGCTTCTGCTTGAGGGTCAGGATCAGCGCGGTGGCCGCCGTCGCCGACAGACGCGGGGCGGCCGTGTAGTCCTGCGGGTTGTTGTCCCGGTTCGGCTGATAATAGAAGGTGCCGTCGGGGCACTGGCTCAGGCTGAACGCCCAGCGGTTCTGATCCAGCAGCTTTCGCAGGCTGGGCGGATCGGTCGCCGCCCCGAGAGCCGTCCACACCATGCCCAGGAGCGGGCATCCGTGGGTGTCGATGAACGTGTCTGGATGGTTCCCGATGCACTCGGCATTCAGCTTGCCGAACGCTTTGTAGGCCTCGCTGCCAAGGGGATCCAGGGTGTGCGCCAGGGCGGACGCGCCGGTTCGACCCATGTCGGCGTAACCGGGGCCGCCCACCCCATCCGCGTACCAGACGTAGCCGATCTTGTTGGTGCCCTTGGCGATGAACTCATGCGCGGCCTCGAACCGCCGGCGGTCCACCGCAAGGCCGCACCGCTCCATCAACGCCCACGCCATCATGGCCTGGGCCGTAACCACATTGAATGCGCCGTACCCGTTGCCGCCCTCCGGGTTGTGGGGACCGTGGCCGAACCCTCCCGCGATGTGCACCCGTTCCGGCGCCGCGGTCTGGGGGTGCTGCGCCAGCGCCAGCCACTGGTTGATCTTCTCCAACTCCGGCAGCACCCACGGCTCACGGGTGACCAGGTAGTACTCGCCCAGCGCGATCCCGTACAGGCCGTACTGCCAGCAGGGCAGACCGCCGTACTGGATCTTGCCGCTGGTGGACCGGGCCATGGCCTCCATGGCCTTCTTGACGGCGGGCAGATACGTCTTGTCTCCGCTGCCCAGGAGCGCCAGCGCAGCAAACGCGTTGATGTGCGGACGTCCGTTCCAGGTTCCGTCGGGCTTCTGCTCCTTGATCAGGTAGGCGTAGGTCTCCTTGAGGATGAGGTCGGTCTTCTTGCAGTTGAACGGGTAGGTTTCAGAGAAGCTACCGTACTTGGTCGTGAGTTGCACGTCGGCCTTCAGCTTCTGGTCGCCGCGAAGGAGGTCGAGCACCAGCTTGCCGCCGCGATTGCCCTGGCTCTCCTCCAGGGCGTTGCCGAAGTCCATCATCGGCCCCTCGTAACCGAACTTGCCCATGCCGTAACCGAACTTGTGCGGCGTGACGAACGGGCGGCCGTTAGCACCGATGATCTTGTCGCCCTTCTCGACCTTTCCGAAGGCCGGCGTGTCCTTGAACACGAACATGACGAGGAGGTTCGTGGGCTCCTCCTTCGTGATCATGGCCCGCGCCCCGGTGATGCCCAGGTTGATGTACCAGCCGGGAACCTCGGCGTCGGGGCCGACCTTGGTGACCAGTTTCTCCCAGGGCGGCCTGTCCAACCCCCAGGCCGGCATGGCGATCGCGAGCAATATGATGAGCGGCCAGACACGCTGCGCCGCCCAACGTTCCCAAATAGTTTGTGTCATCATGTATTTGCCTCGTTACGGAGATTAGAGATGCTTCCCTATTTTCGGGCCTTCCCGCGTCCTTTGCCGCTAGAACTCGTAACGGTTCCCAGTTTCCCAAAGAAACTTCCGGGCACAAGTCTTTTCTTTGGTTCCCGCGCGGGGGGGGCGGCCGGGCCCCTGGTCACGGCCGCAGCGTCTCGCCCTCGATGAACCGGGGCCGGATGACCCGCGTCGGGGGAACGGGCGTCTTTTCCGGACTCTCGGAAGCGGGGGCGGCCCCCCTTTCCTTCACCGTGCCCGCCGGCATCTCCTTCACCGTGCCCGCCGGCATCTCTTCCACCGTGCCCGCCAGCATCTCCTTCAGCATGGCCGCCAGCATCTCGAAGCCCGCCTGAACGATCTCGGCCGGGTCGAGTTCCAGCCGCGCGAGGTCGCGCCCGAGCGCCGGCGCGCCACCAACGCACGTCCAGATCGCGACGGCCGCGGGGGGCGACAGGTGCAGGACCGCCGCCGCGGCGCTCTCGGGCCGATCGCCCGCCAGCACGAATCCGCGGACGCCGCGCGACGCCAGGGCGCCGGCCCACCGCCAGCCCGCCGGGCCGTCGGCCTCCGCGGCGCGGCCGATCCAGTTCTCATCGGCGGCGCGACCGGCGGCCGCAACCGCCCCGCGATAGCCCGCGGCGATCTCGTCGCCGGCGGCGCCCCCCGGCAGTTGCACGGCCAGCGGCCAGGCGCCGCGGCGGAGCATGTCGGCGGCAAGGTCGCGCGTGGCCTCGCGCCAGGCGATGCGGACCATCGGACCGGGGCCGCTGCCCGCCACGTGCACGAGCGGCAGGCCGGCCTCCTCCAGAATCGTCGCAGCCACAGGGCCGGCGCCAAGCAGAAGCGCCCCGTCCAGCCGCCCCGTCCGGGCATCGGCGGCAAGCGGCGTCTCGGCCATCAGGGCGGTGCCGGCGGCCACATAGGTCCGCACGCCGCCTTCCCGCTTGGACGCCGACTCGATCGCCTGCTGCGCAAGCGCCTGCCAGAGCGACGCCGGCGGCAACCCCGGCGGCCCCAGGACGACGGCGAGCGCGCGGCGGGCGAGGTCCGGCCGCACGTACGTGCCGGTGCCGCGACGACGATCGAGGAGGCCGTCGAGTTCCAGCGCGGTCATGATCTTATTGATGGTCGTGGGGGTGAGGCCGTACTGGACGGCGAGTTCGCGCTCCGTGGGCAGCCGCGCGCCGGGCACCAACCGGCCCGACAGGATGTCGCGTCGCAGTTCGTCGCGGATACGGGCACTTCGCGTGTCGCTCACCGCCTGGCCTCCCCAAGACGTGCTCACCCTACAACCGGCGGGCGGCCAGGTCAAGCGTGACGGTGGCGCCGCCGGCGTGACTGTGTTTTCTGGCAGTTGCC
>PMZT01000100.1:22897-35609 GCA_003170085.1 Planctomycetia bacterium
TGCCAGAATTCGCGGTCACACCCGCCGGCCGGGAGCGCGCCGGAATTCGTTTGCGGGAACCCTCGGCCATGCCTACACTTTTCGGTGTCGTGTCCCCAATTCGAGGCGCGCCACCATGTATGAGGAGCGATTCTTCATCTGCCTGGGCGTTGCCGCGCTCCTCTGCATCATAATCTCCCTGCCCCTGGCCGTCATCGCGCTGGTACTGGCCCAGCGGGCGGCCCGCGAGGTCAAGGAACTCTCGTCGCGTCTGAGCGACCTCAGCCGCGGCGTGCGCCCCGTCGGACCCGGCGCCGAGGCCGTGTCGCCGGCGCCCGCTGCGCCGACTCTGAGGCCGGAGACCCCGCGACCGGTGACCCCGGCTACGCCGCCGCCGGTACGCACGCCGCTCGAGCCGGTGTTGCCTTCGGGCCGCGCGGCTGCGGGAGCGGGAATGAGCGGTGTATCGGAATCACCCGTGGCTCCCGCCGCAGGCTCGGCGGCACCCCCTGCCCCGCCTCGCGCACCTGCGGCCCCGGCACCGGCGGGCAAGCCGATCCGCTGGGAGGAACTCATCGGCCAGAAAGTCCTGGCGTGGGTGGGCGTCATCGTGGTCATTTTCGGCGCCGGCTTCTTCATCAAGTACGGATACGATCAGGGCTGGTTCGGCCGGCTGCCGTGGATGCGCGTGGTGGTCCCGTCGATCTTCGGGATTCTGCTCTTGGCGGGCGGCGAGCGGTTCTCGCGGAAGGGCTACCGCGTACTCGCCCGCGTCATGACCGGCGGCGGCCTGATGGCGATGTACGGCGCCGCCTTCGTGGCCTGGGCGCCGCTGAAGCAACCGCTCATCTCGGACCTCACGGCCTGGGTTCTCATGTCGGCGGTCACGGGGGTTGCGGTGCTCCTGGCGGTCCGGTACGCGAGCCTGACGGTGGCGATTTTCTCGCTCGTCGGCGGCCTGGCGCTGCCGCTGCTCGTGCGGCCCGAGCGTGATCCGGGCCACGCCCTGTTCCTCTATCTCGTGGCCGTGAACGCGGGCGTTCTTGCGCTGGCGTACTTCAAGAAGTGGCGGGTGCTGAACCTGCTGGCCCTCGCGGGCACGATCATCAACGTGATTGCATGGCTATACTCGCACTATTACTATCACGACGCAACGGCGACCGAGAAGCTCCCGATGATCGTGGCGTACATGACGATCCTGTGGGCGATCTTCTTCGCCGTGTCGATCGTGTATCACACGCTGGGGCGGCGCGACCCGTCGAGCCTGGACCTGCCGCTGACGCTCGTCAACGTCGTGGCCTACTTCGCGGGCCTCTACGTGCTGCTGCGCGACCCGGCTTATCATTATATGCTCGGGCCTGCGGCGGCGATCCTGGGCGCGGCCTACCTGGGCCAGGGCCTGGCTCTCCGCCGCTGGGCTCCGGCCGAGGTGCGGTTCACCCTGCTCCAGGTGGCGCAGGCGCTGGGCCTGCTGACGCTCGCGATTCCGATCCAGCTCAGCGGCGTGTTCATCCCGATGGCGTGGGCCGTGGAGGCCACCGTCCTCTTCTGGCTCGGCCTCCGCCTGGCCGACTGGCGGCTGCGCGGCGTGGCCCTGCTGGTGCATGCGGCCTCGGTCATCGCCCTCATCTACTACTTCAAGGAGGCGTGGAGCGCCGGCGGCGTAGCGGTCTTCAACGCCCGCACGGCCACGATTGCGGCCGTGGCGCTGGCGATGGCCGTTTCGGCCTGGCTCTACCGGCGGCAGGCCGACGCCAACCGCAAGCCCGTCGAGGGCGTGATCACGACCGTCGCGGCCGGCATCGCGCACGTGCTGCTGATGGTCCTCATCGCGGTCGAGGCGTACCGGTGGCACGAGACGGCGCGGGTAGGGCTGGACAGCCTGCACCTGGAGGTCACGGAGTGGCAGCGGCAACTCCTGGCGCTCCTGTGGACCCGCGACATGATCGTGATCCTGGGCCTCGCGGTGTACGGCCTCATGGCGGTGGGGCTGGTGACGCTCCTGCGCCGCGGGTTCCATCATGCGATGGCGCTCGTGGCGTTCGCCGGCTGCGCCGCGTTTCTCGTTGCGGGCCAGGGCGATCTGCCGGCGCTGAAATTCGTGGCGGCGTGGAACGTGGTGGGCGCCGCGTTCGCCGGGGTTGCGGCGTGCCTGGCGCTGGCGGCGGTCCTCTCGCAATACTTCACGGGCGGCGTTATCCCCCGGCCGTGCCGGGGGCTTGCCACAGAGCTCAGTGCCCGCGCGATGGCCGTGACGTACGAACTTCTGGCCGTCGGCACGGTGCTGGGTCTCTACCTGACGGAACTCAGCCGCGCGGATGATTACATCGGCACCCTCGGCTATGAACTTCTGGATCAATCGATGCCGTCGCTGGTCGCGGCCGGCTTTGCCGTTGTCGGCGGAATCGTGGCCCTGCGCGGGCTGTGGATCAAGAGCTTCGCCCACCGCGCGGCGGGGCTTGCGGCGATGGCCGTCGCCATGATGATTCTGGCGTTGTATACCTGCAAGCCCGGCGGCGAAGCGTATGAGACGATCCTCTGGCAGCCGCGCGGCGTGGCGTACGTCCTGCTGATTGCAGCGATGGCCCTCGTGGCGGCGGGCTACGCGCGGCGGATGCCCAAGACGTCCGGCGAGCGCCGGTTCGTGTGGCCCGTTCTGGCGGTGCTCGTACACCTGGTGGTGCTTGCGTGCTTCTCGCTCGAGGCGATGGACTTCTGGAGCGCCCACGCCGAGCGGTGGTTCCCCAACGAGGCGGCCCACGCGTGGTACGCGCGGCAGGCGACGCTCTCGGTCGGCTATGCATTGTATGCGTTCATCCTGCTGGCGGTGGGCATTGCGCGGCGGTCGGCCATGCTGCGCTTCATGGCGCTGGGGCTGCTGGGCGCGACGCTGGCCAAGGTGATGCTGCTGGACCTCTCGCGGATCGAGGCCATCTGGCGGATCCTCTCGTTCCTGGGGCTGGGCCTGTTGCTGCTGGCGGCGTCGTTCCTGTATTACAAGTATCGGCATATCATTTTCAAGCCGGAGACCGACAAGGCGGGCGGCGCGGCTTCCGCCGCTCCCAGGGAGGGTTCTGATGGCACGGCATAAACTCGCATGGGGCACGGTGCTGCTGGCGGCCGGGCTGATCGCCCTGCCCGCGATCACGCTGGCCAACTTCGACGCCGAGGCGTGGCGGGTGGTGCGCGACATCAAGGCGCCGGAGGACGCCGCGGGGGCGAACGCCCGGTTCGCGCTCGACGATAGCGTGTGGGACAACACGACAAGCCCCGATCTGCGGGACCTCAGGCTCCTCCGCGGCGAGGCCGACGACATCGGCTACGCCGTGTACGTGCCCGAGGACGAGCCCGTCCGCACCGTGGAACGCCGGGCGCGGGTCTACAACATCTCGAAGCGCGGCGAGGAGGCGTCGGAGCTCACGATCGACCTCGGCGTGAAGCCCCCGATGACGAACCGCATCCGCATCGACACGCCCTCCGGCAACTTCGGGTGCGCGGTGACCGTCGAGGGGTCCGACGATGGGCAGTCCTGGAAGACCCTGCGCAACAATGCGGCCATCTTCGACTTCGCCGGCGACATTCAGAAGCAGTTCACGACCGTCACGATCCCCGACACCCGGATGCGATACCTGCGGGTCATCGTGGCGGCGCCGCCCAACGGAAAGCCGATCGAGCTGTCCGGCGCCGCGGTCCTTCTTCAGGAGCCGGGCCGGAAGTCGGAGTTGCCCACGCTGGTGGACCACCCCATCCGCAACCGCAGCGAGACGGAGCAAGACCGCACGTCGTGGGTCACGCTGGACTTGGGGGCGAAGAATCTGCCGGTCCGGAAGATCACGATCGAGACGCCGCAGGAGAACTTCTCACGCTCCGTGGGCATGGAGACGGGAAACGACAACAAGTCGTGGGTTCCCGCGGGCCACGGCTTCATCTTCCGGTATCGCACGGAGCGGTTCCGCGAAGAGCGGCTGACGCTGGAAATCCCGGAGGCGTTCGGGCGGTACGTGCGGCTGGAGATCTTGAACCGCGACGATCCGCCCCTGCCCCTCTCGCGCGTGACCGTCGAGGGCCGCCCGCGGTACGTGTTCTTCCCGTTCGAGAGCGGCAAGCAGTTCCGGCTGTTCTACGGCAACCGCGACGCCCGCGACGCCCAGTACGAGTACGCCACGGTGTTTCCGCGGATCGACCGCGGCCAGGCGATCGAGGTCCGCCTGGGCGAGCCGCGCGAGAACCCGCGATTCATCGCAACAAAGGCCGACCGGACGCCGCCGCCGTGGGTCGAGCGGAATCAGTGGGTGCTGTACGCCGCGCTGGGCATCGTCGTGTTCGTCCTGGCTGCGGTGGCCCTGCGGTCGCTGCGCAAGCCCGCCGACGGCGAGGAACCGGGCGACGGCCCGCCGGCCCCCCCGCGCTAGACGCCGGCCTGTTGCCGCGTCGGAAGAATGCTGCAAATAATGGCGTAGGGCATTTGACTTCGGGCAGATTTGGCTTTATATTCTCTCTGGGTGCGGAACGGTTGGCGTCCGTTGGGCCGGAGGCCGATCGCGAGGGTTGGTTCCTCATTTACTAACAAGGTCGTGCTTTGAGCAGTGGGGTTGTGGAGCGCCGCTAGAGGTGCCTGTATGTTGCAGTAGGCGTCGTGCCGGGGGAGTATTGACGTGACCGGGGCCATCCGGGAGGGATTTGGCCCCGGTTTTTTTATGGACCCTTACTTCTTTTCGAACTGCGCCTCGAACGGCCGGACGAAATCCTCGCTGACGATATCGACCTTGCCGTCCTTCCCAAGGATCACCGTCATCGGAGCCCACGCGTTGCCCGGCCGCAGGTAGGCCAGGATGCGATCCTCGGCCCGCGGCTTCTCTTCGGGCAGCGGCGTCCGCTTGGCCAGCGCGAACGAGGGCGGCTCGGCGGCCGCATCGTCTCCGGCGGGCGGTTTCACCGCCACCGGACCGGCGCGGCAGGCGAAGTACAGGGCGTCGCGAGAAAGGTAATCGGGAACCAGCGCCTCGATGGCCGGCGGGCGGGCCCCATCATGGGCCGCGGCGTACTTTCCGAGTGCTACGCCGATGGCCCGCACGTCGTCCGTGGCTGCGCCGCTCAACTGGCGCTTCGTGGCCATTTCGCGGGTCATCTCGCTGAAGACCACCAGGCCGGCCGCGAGCACGACGACCACGGCCACGCCGATAACCTTGCGCTGGGCCATGATGCGCTCGACGTCGCGGCGGCGATGTTTCGCGCGCGGCCACATCATCCACGTGACGCCGCCGGTGGCCGCCAGCACCACGACGGCGTCCCAGGCGTAGTGCAGGATGCGATTGACCTTCCAGCCGGCGTCGATCGGCATCAGGAGGTGAAGCACCACGAGAACGGCCGCGGTCGCTGCGCCGATCACAGCCACCCAGATCGCCTGCGTCTTGGTCATCGCCGATCCTCTCGTCTGCCGGCCGCGCGGCCATTGTGGCACAGTCCCGATTGCTCGGGGCTGTGCATTGCCTTGCCCACCCGAGGGCGGGTGGGCCACATGAGGGCTTGCCATTATAGCGGCGCGACGAAGAAGGTCCACGACGACTTTCGCGGCACGCGGATAACCCCTCGGTTATGGGTGCAAAGACTTCAGCGCGGGTGGCACGGCAGGCTCCCGGCAGGGTCTTGCGAAAACCGTCGCGGCGCGGCATAGTTAGCGCCTTGATTTCTGGGGACGCCGGCGCCAAGGATATACTATGAACGCGATGCCCCTGGTCCTAGTGGCATTAGTCGTCTTCGCCCTCGCTTACCGCTTCTACTTCAGTTTCGTCGCCGCCAAGGTCTGCGTTCTCAGGGACGCGCGCATCACGCCCGCCTCTCGCCTTTTCGATAAGCAGAACTATTACCCGATGTCGAAATGGGTCCTTTTCGGGCACCACTTTGCCGCCATCGCCGGGGCCGGTCCGCTTGTGGGGCCTGTGCTGGCCGCCCAGTTCGGCTACATGCCGGGCTTCCTGTGGATGCTCATCGGGGCCGTCGTGGCCGGGGCGGTACACGACATCGTCATCCTGACGGCCTCGATCCGTCACGACGGCAAGAGCCTGGCCGAGATCGCCCGCCGCGAGGTCAGCAAGGTCAGCGGCGTGACGGCGTCGGTGGCAATCCTCATCATTATCGTGGTTGCCCTGGCGGGCCTGGGCAGCGTGGTCGTGAACGCCCTGGCCGAGAGTTCGTGGGGGACGTTCACGATCGCGGCAACGATTCCGATCGCGATCTTCATGGGCCTCTGGATGTTCCAGTTCCGCAGGGGCCGCACGGGCGAGGCCACCGTCATCGGCGTCATCCTGCTGGCGGGCGCCGTGATCTTCGGGCGCTACATTCCCGACTCGCCCCTGGCCGGCTGGTTCATGTGGGACCGGCAGTGGCTGACGATCTTCCTGGCGGCGTACGGGTTCTGCGCCTCGGCCCTGCCGGTGTGGCTGCTGCTTTCGCCGCGCGATTACCTGAGTTCGATCATGAAGCTGGGCGTGGTGGCGATGCTGGCGATCGGCGTCATCGTCGTGGCGCCCAACATTCAGATGCCGGCGGTCACGGCGTTCGCGGGCGGCGGCGGGCCGATCATTCCGGGGACGCTCTTCCCTTACCTCTTCATCACGATCGCCTGCGGCGCGGTCTCGGGGTTCCATTCGCTGGTCTCCTCGGGCACGACGCCCAAGATGATCATGAAGGAATCGCACGTGAAGGCGATTGCCGTGGGCGCGATGCTGGCCGAGGGCATGGTCAGCATCCTGGCGCTCATTGCGGCCACCAGCCTGCTGCCGCTGGACTACTTCATGATCAACGTGGACCCGGCGAAGTTCGAGAAAGTGCTGCCGCAGCTTCAGGCCATGGGGTTCACGGCGTCGAACATCACCGCCTTGTCTGAGGAAGTGGGCGAGAAGATCGTGGGTCGGCCCGGCGGCGCGGTCTCGCTGGCCGTGGGCATGGCGCAGATTTTCTCGGCCATTCCGGGCCTCTCGAGCCTCATGTCATACTGGTATCACTTTGCGATCATGTTCGAGGCCCTGTTCATCCTGACGACGATCGACGCGGGCACCCGCATCGCGCGGTTCATCCTTCAGGAGGCCTTCGGCAAGGTCTACACGCCGTTTGGCCGGACGAACTGGCTGCCGGGCAACCTCGTCGCGAGCGCCCTCATTGTAATGGCATGGGGATACTTCATTTACACGGGCAGCATCTCGACGATCTGGCCGATGTTCGGCACGGCCAACCAGTTGCTGGCCACCATCGCCCTGACGATCGGGACCAGCTTCATCATCAACCGCGGCCGCGCGCGTTACGCGTGGGTAACGCTCGTGCCGATGGCGTTCGTGGGCGTGACCACGCTGACGGCCGGCACCATGAACATCACCGGCATTTACTGGCCGATGCTCTCGAACCCCGAGAAGTGGTTGCAGGGCCTCGTGAACCTCGTGCTGACGGGGCTGATCATGACGAGCGTCCTGGTGATCGTGGCCGACGCCGTGCCGAAATGGGTGCGGGCGGTGAAGGGCCGGCCGGTCTTTGTCGAGGCGGATGAGCCTGGCCCGGCCGAGTGATCGAGCCATTGTTATTCGAGCCCGCGGGGCATGCCCCGCGGGCTCGAACGATGAAAACAACTCGAAATACTAGGCCCACCACATCCCGCCGGTCTTCTCCGACAGGATAATGTTCTTCAAGAACGCCACGGCCTTTTGGAAGCCCTCGTTGACGCTCATGAGGCTGTCCTCATGCTCGATCGAAAGGGCGCCGTCGTAGCCGATGACGCGCAGCGTCGAGACGAAATCGCGCCAGAACGTCTCGCCATGGCCGTAGCCGATCGTCCGGAAGATCCACGACCGCTCGTTCTCGTTGCCGTAGTGCATCGTGTCGAGAACGCCCTTGAACGCCGTGTTCGGGCCGTCGATGCGGCAGTCCTTCATATGGACGTGGAACACGCCCTTGCCGATCGCCTTCAGGCTGACCAGCGGGTCCATCCCCTGCCAGAACAGGTGCGACGGATCGAAGTTGGCGCCGAGGTTCGGCCCGCACTCCTTGCGAATGCGCAGCATCGACTCGGTGTTGTACACGCAGAAGCCGGGGTGCATCTCGAAGGCGATGCGAAGGCCGTGTTCCTTCGCCAGCGCCACTTCCTTCTTCCAGAACGGAATGAGCTTCTCTTCCCACTGCCACTTGACGGCGTCGGAGAAGTCCGGCGGCCACGGGCAGGTGATCCAGTTCGGCACGGTGTCTTTCGGCCCGCCGCCGGGGCAGCCCGAGAAACCGATGACGGTCTTCACGCCCAGGCACTCGGCCAGCTTGAACGCCTTGTGCATCACCTCGATGTCCTTCCGGGCGAAATCGGCGTCCGGATGCAGGGGGTTGCCGTGGCACGACAGGCCCGAAATCTCGAGGCCGCGGCCGGTGATCTTCTTCTTCCACTCCGCGCACTTGTCCTTCGACGCCAGCAGTTCATCGACCGGGCAATGCGGGCTCCCGGGGTAGTTGCCGACGCCAATTTCGACCGCCTCGAGGCCGCTCTTCCGCACGTAATCGAGGGCCGCGTCAAACGGCTGCCCGCCAAACAGCGCCATAAAAACTCCGAGCTTCATCGTGTGTCTCCTTAAGGGTGATCTCGCCGTCGTTCGTGAATAACCCGCCGCTCCCGCCTTCGCCAAGGCTTCGGCGGACAAGCCCGCCGCGGGCTTGGGTTATGCAATGTTCACCTTCACCGACTTGGCGCCGGCCTTCGAGCTCCTGACGGCCGCCTCGATGAATCGCATGTGCATGACGCCGTCGTGCACGTTGGCGTACTTCGACCCGTTGCACTTGAACGCCTTCTTCGCGTTGTACAGCCGCACGTCCTCCTCGAACGACTTGTGCAGCCGCCGATACGCATCGTGGAACGCCTCGGCGTGGCCCGAGGGAATGGTCGCCTCGCCGCCGACCCAGTCCGGCAGGTCGCCGAGGAACGAATCCTTGCCCTTGAGTTCGCCGCGCCAGTAGGTGCGGTCGGGCTCGCCCGGCAGGCGCAGGATGAAGCCTTCGGCCTCTTCCTGCCGCCACACGAGGCTGCCCCGCTCGCAGTTCACTTCCAGCCCCAGGTCATTCTTGTGGCCGATGCAGATCTGGCTGGCCCGGACGAGCGCCTTGCCGCCGTTCGACAGTTCGCAATACGTCGTAAAGTGATCGTCCAGTTGGCGGCCCTTGAGGAACGTCTCGACGATGCCGCGCACGCTCACCACTTCAAGGCCCGTCACGAACCGGAGCTGCATGTAGGCGTGGCTGCCGATATCGCCGCCGCAGCACGACGCGCCGGCCATCTTCGGATTCGTCCGCCACGAGGCCTGCTGCTGGCCGCTCGTCTCGAGCCGCGTGGCCAGCCAGCCCTGGAGGTAGTACGCATCGGCCCAGCGGACGGCGCCCAGCTTGCCGCTCGTGATGATCCACCGCGCGACCCAGCTCGACCAGTGGCCGACGTACGTGTGGGCGATGCCGAAGGGCACCTTGTACTTCTTCACGGCGGCCTCGAGTTGCTCGGCCTGCCTGGCGGTGATCGTCAGCGGCTTCTCGCAGAAGACCGGGATGCCCGCCTTGAGGCACTTCATGGCGGGGTCGAAGTGGACGAAGTTCGGCGTCACGATGACCACGTAGTCGACGCGCTGGCCGACCGGCCTTTTCGACTCGGCCTCGATCATGTCGTCGTAGCAGGGGTAGCCCTGAATCGGGTACGGCCAGTTGGCGGCCTCCTCCATCGCGATCTTGGGATCCTCGTGGAGGGCGCCGCAGACGACGCGGCGCGTGCCGTCCATGTGGATCGCCTTCTGATGCGGGTTCACGATGAACGCGCCGCGGCCACCGCCGATGAGGCCCACGTTGAGGACTCGCTTGGACATTGGACTTCCTCCATGCCAGAAGGTCCGGATCACACGCCAGGGCCGCACGTTTGCGACTTCGGCGCGATTTGCTTGCGAAGGAGCGATAAGGGCCTCCGAGTTTAGCCGCGATGAAAGCGTCTGCAAGCAAAAAAAGCCCCGGAATCGCTTCGATGGCGTGAAAAAAGCTACTTCCCCGAGGGAATGCCGCCGGTGATCCGCACGGCGTCCGCGGCGTTCAGGTGGCGGAGGTCCAGGCGATACCGCAGGCCCGCCGGCAGCACGGCCGTGATCTCGCGCCGGCCGGCCCTGCGGCGGATCGAGACCTCGACCTCGCCCTTGGGCGTCCAGACGCGGCCCGAGAGTTGCCGCACGTCGCCCGGCATCGGCGCGAAACGCATCGGCTCGAAGCCCGGCCGTTCCGGCTGCACGCCGAGCACCCACTTCGCCACGAGCGCCGCCGGATGGACGCCCCAGCCGTGGCACATCGCCACGGGCGGCCGGTGGCCGTAAGGCCCTTCGAGGAATCCGTCCACCACCGGTCGCCGCCGGGGCGCCGCGGCAATCGGAAAGACCTCCGGCACGGTCGCCAGGCCCGCCTTGGCCATGGCGCCCCAGTAGGTGCGAATCATGGTAAGCGCCCGCTCGACGTGCCCGCGCTCCAGAAGCGCCTCCAGGGCAAAATACTTGACGAACGGATTCTCTCGCGGACCCCATGAGGCGGTCTCGGTCCGATCGTCTTCCCACAGGTTCGAGAGGATCCGCTCGGCCTGCTCGTCGGTCGCCAGGCGGCCGTAGAGGGCATAGTAGTTGGTTTGCGGCGAGGCGCCGGCGCTCATGCGTTCAAACAAGCGGCTATCGGCGAAGAGACCGCGCACCGGATCCCACAGGCGGTTGCGGGCGGCCTCGACGGCGGTTTGGGCCTCGGCCCGACCGTGGGCAGCGGAGTCCTCATCGCCCGCCAACTCGGCCACGTCGGCGGCGGCAAGGAGCGCCCGGGCATACAGCGCCTGCCAGGCCGTTACGCACCCCTGTTTCTCCATCGGCGCCAGGTCGATGAAGAGCCACCACGGCGACCGGTCAGGCTTGTTCTCCAGCAGCCCGTGGGCACCGTGGAACGACGCGGTCCAGTCGAGCACGTGCTCGGCCACCGGCTGCAACTCGCGGGCAAGCGCAAGGTCGCCCGTCCAAGCCAGATGGTCGGCCAGCCAGATGATCCAGAGGAGGTTCCAGTCGGGCACGACGTGCATGGTGCCAGCCGGCACGATGGCGCGGAAGAACCCGTCGCCCGCCTGGTCGGCGGCAAACGCCCGCAGCGCCGCCTCGCCCAGGTCCGTGCGACCCATAAACATGCGCTCGGCCTGCGAGAGGAAGAACGCCGCCGGAATGCTCTGCTCGCCTTCGCGCGAAGGAGCGCCTTCGAGCGTATCCTGCACGCAAGCCTCGACGGTTCGGGAGATCATCGCCATCGCGCCGCCCAGTTCGCGCTCGTCCGACTGGGGCGTCGCGGGCGCAACGGCGACGGCGCTGGTCGCCCAGACGCCCAGGCGGTGTACCGTCAGCGGATCGCCGCCGGTGCGGGCTATGAGTTCGAGGTATCGCATCGCGCGGCGGTTGAAGAAGCGGACGGTCTGCCGGCCCGCGGCTAGAATGAGCCGGTCCACCTGGCGCATGCCGTCGCACACGGGTTCCACGTCGCCGGCAGCGGTGAGGATCTCGGACCACGCCACGTCGAGCATGGTCCCTGGGGCCGCCTCGACTTCCACTTCGATGCAGCCGACGGCCTCGCGGCCGAGGTCGTAGACGGCGAACTCGCCGTCGCCAAGCTCCAGGTTCCCCTGCGCCGTGGCCCCGGCCACGAGCGACGCGGCGCCGCGGGCGGCCCGGCGGTTGGGCGTCCGCGTTTCCCACGCCAGTTGGTACGCCGAATCGGGGAACGTGCGGGCGTTCGGACCGGGCGTGTCGGGAATCCAGCCGTCGCCGCACGGGCAACACTGCTCCTTGACGATGTGCCACTCGGCCAGGCTGCCGGCCTTCTGGTCGGGGGAGAACTTCAGGTCGAGCGGCTCGCCCGTTTTCGGATCGTCGAACCGCGCGGCAAAGCCCCACGACAGGCCCGGCTCGTAGATGACCACGCCGAGCGAGTTCCAGCCTTCGTCGAGTTCGACCTCGGCGGCCTCCGCCCGGTGCCCCTGGCCACGGTGGATGCCGGTGCCGGCGTAGTCGTTCTGCTCCTCGGGGTTGAGCCAGCGGAGGAACTCCTCCTTATACCCCTGCCGCACCGCCAGCCGATTGTTGACGTAGGCGGCGGAGGCCTCGTCGCAATCGAACGTCAGCCGCGCGCGGCACCGGGCCTTGGCGTACGCGAACGTTGCCGCGTAGAACTCGCCGTGCAGCGGGTTGGGCGCCGTGAACTCAAACGGGATAGCCGTAACCCCGTCGGGCCAGCGCGTCTTGCCGACGAGCACGACCTCCCGCGGCTGGACGAACGTCTCGGCGAGGCGCGGCGTGCGGCGGTCGCGCGGCCGCGGTGCCCCGTCGCCTTCCGGCCCGGACGGCTTCACTTCGTCGGCTTCGGCCCAGCGGCGGTCGGAGAACCTGGGCAGCGTCCACCCTTTCGGCTCGCGGCGGAGGTCGCGGACCTCGATAAAACCGGCCGTCCAGTACACCCGCGGCGCGCGGCGGCTGAAGTCCTCGGCCGGCACGACGCGCCACGTGCGGCCGGTCACGATCCTCTGGACCTTGCCCGACTCGGCGGTCATTTCCAGGTCGGCCCACAGGCCGGCGGTGGCCCGCGGGCGCCGCAGCGTGCCCACGTGCGGGTTATGCGCGAGGACCGCGATGACATTACGGCCGCGCACGAGCGGCAGGGCGGCCTC
>PMZT01000292.1 GCA_003170085.1 Planctomycetia bacterium
CCCCCGGCATGCCGGGGGCTTACACATTTCCTTGCGAAGCTGGGCCTCGGCCTCGGCCCAGTTCTCCTTGTCGCGGCCCGGCTTGGAGCCGCCGGCCTGCCAGATCGCTTTGGCGCGCGCCGAAATCTGCTCGTGGGTCGGCTCGGCCTGCTTCGGCTTGCCGCCGCCTGCCGCGGCGGGGGCGAAGGCGGGCTTCGAGGGCCGGAGCGACGCCATGGCCGCCGGGGCCGGAACCGGTTTGGCCGTTTGCGGCCCGGCTCCAAGACCCGCCGGGGCGGGCGCGGCAGCCGGCTTGGAGACCGGCTTGTCCGCTGAAGCCTTGGCGAAGGCCGACGCCTGCTCCGGCCGCTTCGTGTCCTCCACGCGTCGAAGATCCGCCGTGGCGGGCAGGAAAACGTTCGGCTTGTCCGCCGAAGCCTTGCCGAAGGCGGGCTTACTGTTCCCTCTGGTGTTTTTCTTCTCCATGTCAGACTCCCTTCACTCTTGCGCCATCGATACCGGGTACGGCGACTAGTCCGCCTTTGCCAAGGCTATGGCGGGCGCGTCCGCCGAAGCCTTGGCAAAGGCGGGAGCGTAAGTGCCCCCGTATGCCCTTCGATCTGGCTGTGTCCTTGGACCCGCCTGCGAGCCGTAGCCCTACGGCCCGCCGCGGCGGGTTCTCAGGTTCAGGTTGGTCGCCCCACCCCGGCGGGTCTTCGCCGCGGCGACCCCTTCCGATACTTTATACTGTAACG
This sequence comes from Planctomycetia bacterium, assembly GCA_003170085.1. Lineage (GTDB taxonomy): Bacteria > Planctomycetota > Phycisphaerae > FEN-1346 > FEN-1346 > FEN-1346. The sequence continues at coordinate 735 of PMZT01000292.1, forward strand.
CAACCAGCGCGTCCCATGCCAGTGGGTTTCCAAATTCTTTCTGCCCGCCGCTCGGACCGCCCTCGATGCTTCTACGGGTGGCACCCGCCGCGTCGAAGACCCGCCGTAGAGGGGCGGGGCCGTCACATGAGGCGCCGCATGTATTGCGCACCGGGGTTGACGCCGATCGACTTTCAGACGGGCTGCGCAAGACGGTTACGGACGGGCAAGGTCAGGTTGCGCGGGGCTTTGGCCATAGGTTCCCGCCAGAAGCGCGGCGACGAACCGGGTGGCGGGAATCCGCTCCAGAATGATCTTGATGACGGCCGTGATAGGCGTGGCAAGGAACGCCCCCACCAGGCCCCAGATCATGCCGAAGAAGATGAGAGCCAGAAGGATCGCCACCGGGTGCAGGCCGAACGAGCGGCCCAGGACCTTCGGCTGGATGAAGTTGCCGATGACGGCCTGGAGCACCCCGGGAATCGCCACGGCCAGCACCTGCGACGTGACGCCAAGGTCGGGGCTCAGAAGAACCACCGGCACAGGCAGCAACGTGGCCACAATGGCCCCGACCGTCGGAATAAAGTTCAGCAGGAACGCCAGGAACCCGAACACAAGGGCGAACCGCACGCCCAGGATGGCCAGCGTGCCGCCGACGAGTATTCCCGTCACGGCCGAGAGCAGCACCATCTGGATCGTGTATCGCTTGACATGGCCGGCGATCTCGTCAAGGAGGCCGCTGCGCCCGGCGGCGACCTTGTGGCCCATCAGCAGAAGGACCACGAAGATCAGCACCAGCGCACCCTGGGAAACGAGACTCGTGACCTCCGCCAGAACCATCGAAATGACGGAGGTCACGGTCTCCTGCGGAATCGTGAACATCTTGCCCGTCGTGGGATCGCGAGTGATCCCCAGGCTCTCCAGCGGCAGATACTGAGCGGCCCGGTCGGCGATGACGTCGACCTGCTTGCCGTAGGTCTTGAGCTCACCGGGCATCTCGGAGACCGAGATGGCCACCAGGAAGCCCACGAGAGCCAGAACCACGAGACCCAGCACCACCGTGCTCAGCACGGCCACGACCGGCGGCAGACGAAGGCGCCGCACCTGTGCATCAACGATCGCCGCCAGGCAGTAGCTGAAAAACAACGCCAGCACGAACGGCACGAGCACCGGGCGCAGCAGGTACAGGGCGATGCCCGCGGCCACGAACGCAAGAATGAGCAGGCACGCCGTCTGAACGCGCGAGTCGGAGCGATTCTCACGGGCGTCAGACATGCGCGAGTCCCTGACCAAGGACTGCTCTCGCCATGCGATAGGACCGGCTAGCGCGGTTGATCGCTACTTCCGCGGCGCCAGCTTCGCAAGCCCGGCGGCCAGTGCCTTCATGGCGGCAGCATCCGCCACGTAGACCACCGACTTGCCGGAACGGGTGCCGATCACCAGGCGGCCCATGCGCAGCAGGCCCAGGTGATGGCTGACCGTGGGCTGCTTCAGGCCCATGGAGTTGCACAGCGCCGTGACGTTCTTCGGGCCGCCCGCCAGGATCTTCAGGATCCCCAGGCGGGTCGGGTCCGCAAGAAGGCCGAAGCCGGTAGCCAGTTCGTTCAATTCCGATCGTGCCATTTGCTATTCCTTTTCTGTTTCCCCCTCTTGCTAGCGTTATACATCTTCATGGTGCAAATGCAAGCAAAATGTTGCTATGGCCGCGAGTTTCGCCGCCTGTCGGACCGCCCGGCCCTTCTTCCGCTCATGCCGGGCGGTGAGGCGTTCCGGGTGTGTGCCGAAAGGCGAGGCGCCAACGTCTTTTGTTTGAGTCGTTGCCGACGGTTTAATATACGTTCGCGTCGGCCGCAGTATACATCGTCGGACGTGACGTTGCCAAGAGCATGTGTCGGAAGACAGTACGGCACTGGCCTCAAACCCTGACGCGGACGCCCCCGAAAGCGACCCAGACGAGTTTCGTTTTGAGGGCAGTGGACCCGTCAACAATCGAGAAAAAATCGCAAGTGCCGCAATCACAGGCACTTGCGGAAAACCAAAAAATGGCGGAGAGGGGGAGATTCGAACTCCCGGTGACCATTAAAGGCCACGCCGGTTTTCGAAACCGGTCCGTTCAACCGCTCTGGCACCTCTCCGCACTACACGCAACACGTTATATTACAAGCACTTATGGCAAGATTCGCTTCTTCGGCGCCTGGGAGGAGCCTGAGGCGGCGCTCGAGAACTACCTCCGCGTGGCAGCAGCCCTTCATGCCGGCCGAGAACCACGCCCGTCTACCATATCGGCGGAAGGGCTTACAGTCAAGGAGATCTGCAACCACTACCTGACCTATCAGCACCGGAGGTCACAGGCGGGTGGAGACCCGCGCCGAACGCGCTTGCCGCGTCGGCCTGGAGCGTTTTGCCCGATTCGTCGGTCCCGGCCGGCTCGTCAGCGATGTCACTCCAGATGATTTCCTCGGGTATCGCCAGAAACTCCTGCGTGGCGGGCTGACCGGCCACAAGGGGCTCGGCGTCCATGCCCTCACGCGGTCCATCACGGTGAAGCGTGACGGCATGAGATGACTGCCCCCGCACGCTGTCGGTTTCGCACGAAGGTGGAACACTCCCCTCTGGCCCGACATTCGGTCATGCCGGGTTCGCCGAGCCCGCCGTGTCCGCGATCTCCAACTCGCCTCCTGCCAGGGCCGCGTCGTGGCTTGTTCCGCACGGGCGGCAGACCAGATGCGCGCCGTCGAGGCTCAGCCACAGCCTTGAGCCGCACGCGGGACAAGCCGGCACACGAACCTTGTGGGTGCCCTGGGGCGTCTGGCAACGGACCCTTCTCGCGGGGAACATCCGCCGCCGCCAGCCCATCACCACACGGACCGTCCACCACGTCACCAGTGCCCAGAACACCGTTGGGACGACCAGCCACACTTGAGGCTCAACATCGGTCCGCAGTTTGCTGAAACTCGAAGTCATGTAGTCCAAGATGGCCCAAGTGCTCGGCGCAATGCAGGCCAGAGCGGCGTACGACCCACTGTGCTGAAGAACATACGCCCATCGGAGGCCACGCCGAATCCCCCAGCCCGCCAGTCCGGCCAGGGCAAGCCACGCCAAGAACAGCAGCACCAGGCTGGTCAAGAGCATCAGGACTCGCAAATCCAGGCAACTTTGCGCGACCATCACGATACCGTACCCCAGTGCCACCAGGGCAAGTACACCGCTCCATAGGCAGATTGCCCATCGGGTGATCCGCAGCAGGGGATCGCCGATCAAAGGGATGGGGTGCTCGCGTCTCCATCGTCGCCACGCGATCCATCGTTGACGCGATTCAATGAAATCGCACGCGAGGATACCAAGGACGGCGCCTATAACAATCGAGCCGCCGATCTCCGCCGTTGCCGTCAGGTCCGGCGTAAGGCAACCGAGGAACACCGCCGTCCATCCCCAGCAGACGGCAACCCAGATGATCTTCAGCAGCGCAAGCACGAGCCGTCCAATCGCCGTTGCCGGCCGGCGATTGAGGAAGGTCAGGGCGATAACAACCACCGCAAACAGGGGGATACTCAGGAGTAACGGGGCGTTCGATACGGCCTCAAGCCCTGTGTACGTGTGGGAGGCACTGCAACCGTGCATGGTCACGAACGGCAGCGGCAGCACTCCCAGAACCACCACCGCCAGAATGCGCCGGGACCATTTCAAGATACGGTCGAGCATTGTGACCTCCCCCCACAGCCCTGCCCCGCGGCGCGACCTTGGGCGGAATTCCCCTGAGGCCATACCCGACGGCCGTTTACACCCGATGGAACCCACTGGACCCGTTGCGGCTGAGGTCTCAGGTGCTTGCCGCAATGGATAGGCCCCCGACGGCGTCCCTTCAGCCGCCTGAAACTCAGCCCCAGGGGTCACCCGGAAGTGTACCCGACGCATTCGGCCTTTGCCAATACATTCCGATTTCAGCCTTGCGTGCCCATCCGCACGAGTTGTATCCGACATCAACCAGATGACTAGATGCCTTTCTGCTGACGATCACCGCCGGCAGTTCTTGGGATCCTACCTCGCACCGAAGTTTCGACTAGCCAACTCTCAATGCTCTAGACACACCGCGGACCGCAGGCACGACCTTGTCGCTCAACAGGCAGGCCCCTTACCCCGAGCCTGCCTCAGTCGCAGGCTGGCCACCCATACCCATTGCCAGATCCTTCTCATGCTCGTGCCGTTCTCCGGGAGGAACAGGCTTGTCAGGGCCTGGAGATGCGGTATGCTCATCACAAGAGGCCCACGGTAGTCGTAGGCCAAAGGTCGAATGGAAAATCCCGGTATAATGCCATTTGCCACCTGAAGGCCCCTTTGTTGACGCGGGCCGATTGGAAAGAGACAGGCTCGAAAGGAAACGCCTATGCCACCCCGCCCGACGGCCGGCCTCCTGTTGTGGACACTGGCCCTCACGGTTTCAGCGGCCTGCGCCGAAGCACAGGAACAGCCGCGCAATCCGTTCGCGATGGCCCGCAAATTGGAAAGCCAAGGACGCGCAGCGGAGGCGTTCAAGGCTTTTCTGGCTGTCCCCGGCGGCGAATTTGCGGCGGTTAAACTGGCCCGCCACAAGGCCAGGGAATTTCTGACCCTACTTGATGGGATGCCCCAGACTCCCGCGCAGCCGCGCACCCTCCTCGTTCGTGGCGACCTCCTGCTGGCCCTCGGAGACAAGGCCGGTGCTCTCACATGTTACCGCCAGGTCCTCGGAATGATCGCGAAGGATGGAAGCCAGGAGTGGACCCAAGGTTTCATGCCGCGGGATTATTACCCCGTGGAACCTCCCGGCGGTTCGGCCGAGGAGTATCGTCCGGGATCGGCGCTGCCTTTCACGCTGGGCTGCGGCAGCCACCGCGACAACTGGCTCATCCGCCGGCTTCTGGCCCTGGAGGCCTACGACGATGCCGGCGGCGAATTCGAGCGGATTTGGGCCATCCACCGCGTGAGGGCCGGCAAGGGGCAGTTCGACGCCCTCGGCCTGGAATTCGCCATCGACTACGCTTTCTTCCTCAAAAAGCGCAACCCACCCGACAACGCCCTGGCCGTGCTTCAGGAACCACTGCTACACATAGACATGGATCGCAACCCGGGCCTTGGGAAATCCGCTGAAGTCTGGATCGGCTTCGGTTCCGGCCCTCTCGGGCTCTCGCGGAAGGAGTTCATCCGCCTGGCATTCGGGCAATTCAAGGAGTCGGGTAAAGAGGACGCCCTCGTGACGGCTTTGACCCGGCAGATCGAAGGCGGCCGGAATGCCGCGCGGCGGGTGTTGGCCCGCATCCGCCTGCACCAGGGCAAGGTGGACGAAGCGGTCGCCCTGGAACTGGATTACATTCAATCCGCCGGCTTCGAACCGCTGACCCAGGCCGTTCGCCGGGGCTCGGTTTACGAGGATCTCCGGAGGCTGCCCGAGGCGGCCGCGGAGTACGAGAAGGCGCTGGCCCTGCCCTATGCGCCGCTCGCGCTTCCTGCTCCGGACGAGGAAGTAGTTGACGCCGAGAGGCATGCCGCGACCTCCAGAGTGCTCCCCGCGCCCGGCTCGCGCGAGGCACGCATCGCCTTTCAGACCGAGCTTCTGGGCCGACTGCGCCGCCTTTACGCCGCGATGGGGATGGCCGACAAGATGCTGGACCTGTCGCTCCGGGAACTCGATGTCGATGAGGCGCTCCTCGGAGATCCGGATCTGTTTGACCAGACGGCGGCATCCTTCAAGGCGGCGGGCCACACCGACCCGTTCCAGGAGTGGGCCCGCCGGCGCCTGGGCCAGGTCGAGAGCCTCCAGGCCAAAGCGAATCTCTGTTGGGCGCTGAAAGATACGGCCGGGGCGGTCAGGGCCGTGGCCGCGTGGGCCAAGACGCTGGGCGACAACGACCGTTACCTGCTCGAGCCCTGGGAGCAGCGGTTCGCCACGCTCGACATCGCCTCGCAGCGGATGTTCCTGGAGGAACTGGCGAAGGCGCGGCCCACGGATGGGCAGGTGACCATAAGACTGCTGGAGCTGATGGGACCGGCCGATCCCAAGGTCCTGATCCCGATGGTGGAGAGCGTCCTGGAGAGCAGGGCCTTCGAGATCAACTGGGAGGCGGTCATGCACGGCGGCCGCCGGCGCGCGTACTCCCCGGGCCCCGCGCACTACGAGAGCAGTTTCGGCTTCGCGTACCGTCTGATGCGGCTCTACGAGAAGACGGGCCAGACCGACAAGGTCCTGGCGCTGGGGCTCCGCGTGGCACAGGGGAAGAAGCCCTTCTCCTATCCGGATTTCGAGCAATTCTCAGGGCGGGAATCCAACGGCGTTCCCGATCTGGGCGAGGCCTGCCTGGCGGTGGCGATTGCCCATGCGACGGATGCGAAGTCGCAAGAGGCCCTGGCCGAGGCCCTCGCCCCGTCGCCGTGGGAAGTGGCGAAGGCCCAGGTGGCCCGCATCCGGGCCGGCGGTCTGCAGCCGGCGGCGGATGCCAAGCCGTTCGGCTGGTCCGGCACGCCCGAGGGCGTCACCCTCATCGCTTCCAATGAGTGTGTGCTAAGCCTCTGCCGTGACGACAAGCACCTCTACGTGGGGCAGCCGTGGGGCGTGGCCATCTACGATTTCGACGGTAAGCCCGTGACGCGCGTGCCCCTGCAAACGGCCGCCCTGCACATGGTCGCCGTCAACGGGGCGCTGTGGGTCGGCACGCCCATCGGCCTCTACCGGATCGACCCGGCCACGTGGGACGTTTCCTGCCTGTCGTGCGATCAGGACGTACCGGCGGCGGAGCGCCAAGGGGGGACCCGCATCATCGGCCTGGCGGCGCAGGGCGATCTCCTGTGGATCGCCACAGGGCGCAACATTCGCACCTACAACACCAAGACCAACGCGATGAAGGCCTATTCGGCCGAAGACATGGGCCTCAAGGAATACGTCGACGTGGGGACGTTTTTCTTCGACGGCCGATTCGTCTGGATCACGGGTGTCCGCTACGACCCTGAGGCGGACCGGTGGCAAGCCCCCGCGGCGCCCGACGAAGGGCATCCCGTTCACGTGATCGGCCTGGTCGGCGACACGCTGTGGGGTGATGTGTGGGTGAATGGCGCCCTCGGCGCGCGCCCGTGCATCATCGACCGCCGGACGCTGAAAGTCACGCCGGTCCTGATTGAAGAACGCAAGCCCGAATCGGTACAAGATATAAACGGGCCGTTCTTTTATGTCGGCCAGTACAATAATCGGCCCGTCTTTCGGGCCTCGCAGAGCCCGCTGCTGGTGTATGACGCCCCGTCCGGGAAGCTGAAGCCCACCAAGGATTGGGAAGAGGCGAGCGCCCTTCTCAAGAACCTCCAGACCGACATACCGGACGGACTGCGGTGGGGCATGGTCGTCTCGCTGCCGGGCGGCGTGCTGGAGGCCGGCGACGATTCGACACACTCGCACACGGTGGCCGGCCAGCCGTTCGGAGCGCGCCGGTGGTCGCTCTTGAAACTGCCGGATGGGACTCGCGCGTTCGGCGGCGCGCACTCGCGGTCTCCGCGATACCAGTATCCATCGGAAGATTCGCCGTTCGCGGGAATGGTCTACGAAACGCCGGACGGGTCAGGCGGGCTGCACTTCCTGTCGCCCCAGGGCGAGAGCCGCTGCGTCTCCAGCCGGCTCCGGACCGATGCCATCCTCGGCGACACGGTCTTTGCCGCCGTCCCCGACGAAGCCGGCAAGCGCATCTGGCTATGCACGAGCTTCGGGGTGAGCCTCCTGGACGAGCAGTGCCGCGTGGTCGCGAACTTCACGCACCGCGACGGGTTGCTCGGTAACCGCGTCTCGGCGGCGGTTGCCATGGGGGGGCGGATGTTCTTTGCCGGCCGGTGGGATGACGAGCGCGGCGGCCTGATGGTCTTCGATCCGGCCACGTCGGTCTTCACGACCCTCTTCGATCGCGACGGAATGGCCACCAACAGCCTGGAGTCGCTGGCGGCCAAGGGCGATAGCATCGAGCTGACTTACGGCGTGCAGTACCTCCGCTACGGCCCTGGCGGCGGCCACTACCGGCTCTACGCTCCCACGACCTACACGCCGTCCACCGGGAACTTTTCCCCACCCGGCCAACCGCGAATCTTCGACCCTGAGGCAGGACTCCCACCGACCAAAAAACCTATCGGTGAGATGCCGTACCTTGGCGGCTACGTCATCGACAGGAAGGTGATCGGGAACAGAACGTTCCTTTGCGGCACGCGCGGGCTGGTGATCCTCGACGGCCCGACGGCGCCGGAGATGAAGATCGGCCGGATAGACCCCATCCTGACCCTCAGCCCTGCCGCCGCCCAGCGGGAGGAGGCCAAGCGGTTCCGCATTCCCGAGAATATCTCACCCGCCCAGTTGAAGGAACTGCTCGCGAATCCGAACCCGTACATCGGGGCCAACGCCTTGGCGGCATGCTACACCCCCATGCGGAGTGAGGAGTCCAAGGACTACACCTCCCTCATCGCCGGCTGCGTCGGCCATCCGGTGCTCTGCGTGCGGTCCACGGCGGTCTGCCTGCTCGCGGAAACCAAGGATCCCGCGGCCATCAAGCCATTGAAGGTTGCCTTGTCCGACAGCGAGCCATTAATCCGAGCCATGGCGGCGTTGGCACTGGCCAAGCGCGGCGAAGAGCCGGACCTGGGCTGCTTTGAGGAGATTTTTCACCGGGGAAACGCCGGTTTCGGCAATCCGCCGTTCGGCGCCGATTCTTCCCTGGGTGTCGCCGAAGATTACCAGGCGGTCTACGAGGCGCTCGCTCCACGCGCCACGCCGCAGGTCTTCCGGCTGTTGCTGGAGTATCCGCCCGACCTCAGAAGTTATGACAATAAGACAACCGTCTTTCCGCCATTGGGTGAATCGCTCCGGCGTCATCCCGAGGCGGCGGGGATTCTGCTTGGCGCGGCATCCGATGACGTGATGAAGGCGGACTTTGTCCGCGACGTCTTCCGTTTCGCCGGCAAACCCATGTTGCCCATCCTGCACCAGGCGCTGTCCTCCGACGACCGCGTGGTCCGCTTCAATGCCGCGCGCGGTTGCGGGGCCATCGGCGATCCGTCGTCCATTCCCTTCCTCCTCAAGGCCCTGGACATGGAAAGTGGGCTGGCCCGCGCGGGTATCGTCCGGGCGCTGGGGGAACTGAAGGCCAAGGAGGCCCTGCCGGTCCTGGCCCAACTCTATGTCGATGCCCGCAATGACGAGTCGCGCCGCGCCGGGGCCGGTTATCGAATATCGCAGGCGGCCACTGTCATCCGCAACCAGTACACTGCCCTCAGCAGCCTGGACGCCGTGGCGGGCGATTGGGACGAACTCAAGGCTTCCCTGAAACCGCGGCCCTCGAATCCGGCGGAGAAGGAACCGCTCCTGAAACCCCAGGACATCCTCGATGCGGTGGGCGAGATCGGGCCGGCGGCCTCACAGGATTTCTATCGCACCCTGGCGGGCGATAGGAGTGCGGAGGTGCGCGGCGAGGCCGCGAGGAACCTGGCGGCCGGTAGTCCGCGGGACCTCGACAAGAACCTCCCCCTCCTCAAATGCCTCTTGACGGATGCCGATACTTCCGCCAGCATCCCGGCGGCCGTCAGTCTGCTGATACTCGACCAGGAGGTGGCGCAGCAACCGATCCTCGCCTGGCTCGAATCGGCGGACCCCTGGCCGAAGAACCGGCTGATCCGTGAATTGGGCCGGGTCGCCAACCGAGGGCAGTTGACCTTCGCCCACAAAGCCATCGCCGCCTATGCGGAGGATCCGACTTGCGATAAGTATCTCCGCAAGACAGCGCGGAGCCTCCTGGATTCCAACCCGGCGACGCCCAAGAAAACGCCGTGATCGCCCCAGACGGTGTGGTACGGAATGCCGGATGCCATCGCTCTTCTCCTTCTGGCGGGGGAAAGAAATCCGCCGGTGGATCCGGTGCGGTATCCCCTGCTCATCACGTAAACCGTCGGAAGCCGCGGTTCTTGATATCGCCCATGCCGTCCTCGAACGGCCAAAGGTTTCGCTGAGCGGCAGCCCTCGTATCGCAACAACGTAAATTCGCCATAAGGTCAGATTCGCCGGACAAACGGAGATGCCAACTTCATGTACCTTGGGGAGCGCATGAGAGCGCCGTAGGATGCCCTCCATGGCGCGGCGACGTGGCCTCTGGCGCAGGGGGAACCCTACTCGCCTTCAAGGGAACGCTCAAGTCCATTCCAAGGGACATCCGCCCCCTGCGAAACGTCTTCGGCGAGATCTGCGAATCCCTGAAGTACAAGCCGACCCGACGTGCCGACGGCAAGCAGGCCCTGCGCGCCAAACACGGGGGAAGAGGATGAAGAAGTCTCACTCCAACTGGACCCGAACCGTGGGCAAGGACAGCCCGCGTTTGTCCGTCGGCGTAGCGACCCTCCGTAGTCGTTGACGGCAGCACGGACGGCCAGTATACTTAGCCGCAACTGACTGGCGCAGCAAGAAGCGGGCTTGGTTCCGCCACGGAAGGTGGGTTGCATGCCGGTCCCGGAGATTCCCGAGCGACTCAACGCGGCGACGGTGCTTGTCGATGCCCATATTGCCGCGGGCCGAGGCGCCAAGCCTGCCATCCTGTGCGAAGAGAGAGTTGTCACGTATGGCGCGCTTTGCGAAGGCGTCAACCGGCTGGGCAACGTTCTGAAGGAACTGGGCGTGCGGATGGAGGAGCGTGTCGCCATCCTCATGCCTGACAGTCCGGAGTTCGCGTTCGCCTTCTTCGGGGCCATGAAGACGGGCGCGGTGGCCATCCCGATGAACACGCTCCTGGTGCCGCGCGATTACGAGTATCTTCTGAACGACAGCCGCGCACCGGTCCTGGTGGTGCACGCGTCGCTCCTGGACCGCATCGCGGGCATTCGCGACGGGCTGCGGTACCTGAAGCACGTGTTGGTCTCTGGCGAGGCGGCGGCAGGGCATCCGGACCTGGAAAGCGCCATGCACCGGGCTTCGCCCGCGTTGGCGGCCGCCGACACGAGCAAGGATGACGCCGCCTTCTGGCTCTACAGTTCGGGGACCACGGGCTTCCCCAAGGGCACGATCCATCTTCACCACGACATGATCGTGTCGGCGGACCTGTACGCCAGGCAGACGATCGGCCTCGAGGAATCGGACGTCAGTTTCTCGGTGGCCAAGTTGTTCTTCGCCTACGGCCTGGGGAACGGGCTGTTCTTTCCGCTCCACGTCGGGGGGACGACGGTGCTTCTTCCCGGCCGGCCCACGCCCGAAAAGGTGTTCGAGACGCTGGACACGTACCGGCCGACCGTCTTCTACAGCGTCCCGACAAGCCTGGCCCAACTGCTGCACACGGCCGAGAAGGAGGGCCGGACCGCCTTGGGGCGCGTCAGGATGTGCGTGTCGGCCGGCGAACCCCTGCCGAAACCCATCTTCGAAAAATGGCGCGACCGCTTCGGCGTGGAAATCCTGGACGGCATCGGCTCAACCGAAATCCTACATATCTTCATTTCGAATCGCCCCGGCCGCGCCAAGGCGGGAAGCACCGGCCAGATCGTCCCCGGCTACGAGGCCAAGATCGTGGACGAGCACGGGCAGCGAGTCCCCGACGGCGAGGTCGGCAACCTCCTCATCAAGGGCGACAGCATTGCCGCCGGCTACTGGAACAAGCACGAGCACACCCAGCGGACGTTCCTGGGCGAATGGATCAACACGCACGACAAGTTCCGGCTGGACGCGGACGGCTACTTCTGGTACGCCGGGCGCAGCGACGACATGATGAAGGTGAGCGGCATGGTCGTCTGGCCGAGCGACGTGGAGGCCGTTTTGCAGGCGCATCCGGCCGTCCTTGAGAGCGGCGTGGCGGCCGCCACCGACGAGGATGGCCTCGTCAAACCGTACGCCTACGTCGTGCTGAAGGACGGGCGCCAGGCTTCGCCGGAACTTGCAGAGGCGTTGCAGGAGTTCGTGAAGAAGAACGCCGCCCCGTACAAGTATCCCCGGTGGGTGGAATTCGTCGATGCGCTGCCCAAGACCGCAACGGGCAAGATCAAGCGATACCTGCTGCGCCAGAGGGCGGCGGCCAGGACCGCGTCACAGCCGCACTAACGCCGAGGCCCACACAAAACCCGACCCGAAGGCGACCAGCAGGACAAGGCTTCCGTCGCGCGCCATGCCCGACTTCCGCGCCTGGTCCAGCGCGATGGGAAGGCACGCCGACGCCATGTTGCCGTACTCCTGAACGTTCACGAAGACCTTCTCCATCGGAGCGGCGACGCGGGCGACAACGGCTTCCAGCATCCGCAGGTTGGCCTGGTGTGGAATCAGCACGTCGATGGCGTCCATCGTCAGGCCGTTGACCTTCAGGGACTCCACGACGGCCTCCGACATTCGCGCGACGCCGTTGTCGAACACCGCCCTGCCGTCCATCCTGAAGTGCACGCGGCCGGCGTCGATGTCTTCCTTGGTGATGTGCTCGGTGCGGCCCAGCGCGCTGCCAGGCGCCGCGGTGTAAAGGGCCTTGGCGCCTGCGCCGTCGGCGTGAAGGATGGTCGAGAGGATGCCCTTGCGGCCGTCAGCCGACGGCCCCACGACGACCGCCCCTGCCCCGTCGCCCAGAAGAATGGCGATGTTACGCCCGTCGAGAGACCCGTCAATCCTCTTCGAGAGGACCTCGGAACACGCGACCAGCACGTGGCGGTACGTGCCCGCCCTGACGAAGTGGTCGGCGATAGCCAGCCCGTATATGAGCCCGGCGCACTGCTGGCGGATATCCATGACGGCAATGCCCGGCAACCCCAACTTGGCCTGGAGGAAGAACGCGCACCCGGGGTCGGCGTGGTCCGGGGTGATGGTATTCATGATGAGAAGGTCGACCTGGTCCATGCGGAGTCCGGCGTCCTGGACTGCCGCGCGGCAGGCCGGCACGGCCAGGTCCGATGCGCTCACGCCCGGTTCGGCGTACCTGCGGCAGCGCACACCCGTACGTTCAACGATGAACTCGTTGGTCGTCTCCATCCTCTTCATGATGTCTAAGTTGGTTACTACCTTCGGGGGCAGGTAATGGCCGGTCCCGAGAATGCGCGACAGGATCATGCCCCACCTCTCTGGACGTTCCCGTGCTCGTCCGGCTCCAGGCCGGCGTACCGGAAAGACTGCTTTACGAGAAGTCCGCAGTTTTTCTGGAAGAAATCGAGCGGCAGCAACTGCGTCCTCGCATAGACCTCCGAGCCGAGTTGCCCCGCGATCTCGCGGGCCGAGCGGCCGGCCCCCGCTTCGCTGACGATGCGTTCGTGATACTGCTGAGTTGCGGCCAGTGCCCCGTCGAAATAGGCGCGAACGGCCGGGGCGCCCGCGATGGCCGCATTGTGGCTCAGGCACAGGACCCCGGCACCGAGCGCCGCCAGGCGCCGTATCGAATTCATGTAGGCCTCGTACCCCGTGAAATAGTTCGGCCACCAGAAATCAGGGTCGGGCAGGTAGTACCCCGTGGCATCGGATATCACCAGGACGCCGGCGCCCGGCTCGTGAAAACTAAGGCTGCACTCGCTGTGCCCCGGCGTTTCAAGGACGCGGAACAGAGCGCCCTCATCGACCGAGACCGTGTCGCCTTCCCTGAGGAGGCGGTCCACGGCAATCCGGTCCTGGGCCAGAGGCGCGGGGCGGTGCGCCTCGGTGATCCGCCCCGCCCGCGCGAGAGATTCTGTCAGCGTATCGTCCACCTGGCGGAAGAACGCGATCGCCTTGGCCGCCGCGAGCGTCCTGGCCGCGGCCTCCGAGGCCAGGACCTTGACTCCCGGGAACGCCTCGCGCAGTATCGGCACGGCCATCACGTGGTCCGGATGGGCATGCGTGATGACGACCTGCTTGACGAAGCCGCGGCCGATGCCCATCGCGCGCAACTGCTCCAGGACGAGCGGCCCCATGGCGCCGACGCCGCCCTCGAATATCGTGCCTTCGCGCTCGCCCTTGAAGAGGAACAGAGGATACTCGTTGGTCCCGAGCATCCAGAGTCGCGGCGTGATCGCCGCCGGGGGGTCCTTGATCAGCATAGCTGCTTCCCTTCCTGTGCCCTTTCCCTGGCAGCAAGCGCCGCCCCGAAAGCGCCCACGTGCTGTGGCTCGGGGGGCACCAGCGCCTGGCGGCCGAAGGCCTCTGCCACCAACGTGACCAGCAGCGGGTTGTGCGCCACGACGCCGCCCGTCATCACCAGGGCGCCGTCCACGGTGTCCATCTCCAGGATGCGTTTGACGACGGAACGAAACGCGCCCTTGACGATGTCCTCGACCTTCTCGCCTGCCCGGATCCTCGCCAGTATCTCGGTCGCCGTAAACACGGTGCAGAAACTGCCGAGCGTGACCTCTTTCGTCGAGCGTTCGGCCAGGCCGTTGAGCGCCGACACCGGCAGGTCCAGCCGCAGGGCTATCTCCTCCAGGAACGAACCCGTCCCGGCCGCGCACTTGCGGTTCATCTTGAACCCCGTGCGGCGGCCGTCGTCGTCGAGGTGGATGACCTTCGAGTCCTGCGCCCCGATGTCGATGACCGTCATTTTCCCGCGGAAGTGGAACCATGCGCCCTGGCCGTGGCAGGCGATCTCGGTCCTCCTGGCGTCGGCCCACGGCACGTTGTCGCGTCCGTAGCCCGTTGAGACGGAGGCCGCAAGTTGCCCCCGCTCCAGGCCGGCCGCCGACAGGGCCTCCGCGAGGCACCGCTCGGCGACGTCGGCGTAGTCCACGCCGGAACGGCGCAGGGACTTGGCCACTATCCGCCCGCTTTCGTCAATGATGACGAGTTTGGCGGCCGAGGCCCCGATGTCAACTCCACAGAAATACGGCATAACGCGGCTCCGCTGCGCGGCCCGGACGGCCGTCACCCCTGCGCCAACTGCTCCACAAACGCCTCGACGTTGGTGCGCGCCTGCTCCTCCGAATACAGCCGCAGGTCATTCAGGTCGCCGTTGACCACGAGGTACGGCTTCCCGGTTTTCTGCTGGAGGCGTTGCGGCATCTGGTAGCGGTTGTTTGAGTTGTTGGGGCAGGTTTTCGCGTCGTGGTACAGCACGCCGTCGACCTTGAATCGCGCCATCATGCGTTCCAGGTACTTCTCCTTGTAATCTTCGCTGCGGCAGATGAAGAGGTTCGAGTACGCCCGGGCCATGCTCCTGAACGGGTCGGAGGGGTCGAGGTCCTCGAAGACCCAACTATTGCAGTACGTCGAGGCCACCACACAGGCCCGCAGGGCCGCGAACTGGGTGGCAAGGTCCCGCAACTTGCCCCAGATGGGCATCCCCTCCCAATAGATGCGGAACCGCTCGCCCTCGACCGCCGGCACCTTGCCGGCCACGCGCGACTGGAGTTCGGCCAGCAGCACCTCATAGTAGGCGATGGCGTCCGGGTGGCCGCGCAGGACGACGGCCGGCCCCATCTGGATCGTATCGTCGAAGAACGTGATGGGCGCCGGCACGTTGGCCGCCGTGTCGAGCACCGCCTTCCACAGCACGGTGCATCGCCTGGCGAGGTCGAGGGTCTCCTTGAGGCGAGCGGGGTCCAGTTTCGTGCCGGCGACCTCCTGGAGCGGCTTGACCAGCGCTTCGGTCTGCCGCGCCACGGCCTCGATGATGGAATCGTCCAGTTCGCCGATAGCGCGCGGCGTATGGATACCGAGGCACGGAACGCCCCACTCGCGTGCGTAGAACTGGAACCAGTCCTTGACGTCGCGGCACTGGTTCGTGTTGTAGACCAGACAATCGGCCCTGGGAGGGCCGGGCATCTTCATCTTCTGGAAGGGACTCTCGCCTTTCAGGTACGACCCGATGTCGCTCGTCAGGTAAGAGCAGACATCGGGCGAGAACCCCCGCGCGTTGGCCAGCGGGATGAGGTCCGTGGCCATGCGCGTGGCGCCCAGCATGGCGCCATGGTTCTCCGGGAAGTACACGTTGAACCCCATCGCGCGGAGCAACTCGGCCGGGCCCACGCTGGTGCACCAGGCCGTTTTCCTTCGCTCCTCGCGCCCCCGCATGAGTTCCATGTAGTACTTTCCCATGACCTCCTTCATCTTGGCGGTGGCCGCAAGGTCCTTTCGCTCCGTGGGTGACGGCATTATCGCACTCCTTCCATTTCTCTCAGGTGCCGGCAGGGCGAGAACCGCGCCCCGTGTTCCTCCGCCAGCCGGTCAAGGTCCGCCCGGACGTTGCCCAGGCCGAGGTCGCGTGCATATCTTAGCACGCCGCCGCGAAAATCGGGAAACCCCGTTCCCAGCACCAGGGCAACGTCAAGGTCCGATTCCCGCTGCGCAACGCCCTCTTCCATCACGTAGAATGCCTCGTTGACCATCCGCAGGACAAGACGCCGCGTGATCTCATCCTTGCCCACGGGGCGCGGCGCGCGGCCTGCGGCCTGCTGTACTTCCGCGATGACCTGTGCGGTTTCGGCGCTCGGGTACGGCGTGCGATCACCCTTCTCGTATCTGTACACCCCCGCTCCGCTTTTCTGGCCAAGACACCCGCGCTCCACCAGGCGTACGGCGACTTGCGACAACAGCCCATGGGCGGGAAAGGCGCGGCTCAGCACACGGTCCGTGAGCACCAGCACGTCCAGCCCCGCCATGTCAACCAGCGTCAGGGGCCCCATCGGGAACCCAAACTCGACCATGGCGCCGTCGATGGCCGGCGCATCCGCCCCCTCCTCCAGCAGCCAGAAGGCCTCCTTCAGGTACGGAATGAAGAGGCGATTGACCAGGAAACCTTCGCGGTTCCTGACGAGCACCGGCGTCTTGCGGATGGACTTGACGAACCCGAGCGCCGCCGCCACAACGCTGTCTGCCGTCGCGTCTCTCCTGATGACCTCCACGAGCGGCATGTGGTGCGCGGGGTTGAA
This sequence comes from Planctomycetia bacterium, assembly GCA_003170085.1. Taxonomy (GTDB): domain Bacteria; phylum Planctomycetota; class Phycisphaerae; order FEN-1346; family FEN-1346; genus FEN-1346. The sequence continues at coordinate 17,547 of PMZT01000292.1, forward strand.
AAAGTGCATGCCGACCAGCCGCTCGGGACGCCGCAGCCCAGCGGCCAGCACGTCCAGCGAGATCGTGGACGTGTTCGTGGCGATAATCGTGCCGTCGCCGCAGGCGGCCTCGATCCGCCCGATGACAGCGCGCTTCACGGCCGTCTCCTCGAACACCGCCTCAACGACAAGCGGGGCGTCGGCCACCTGCTCCCAGTCCGCCGTCGTGGAAAGCAGGCCGAGTATGCCTTCCGCCGCCTCCGGCTTGAGGTCGCCCTGCTCGACTCGGCCGCGGATGCTGCTTCGTATCCGGTCCGCCCCTTTCCGAAGAGCCGCATCGTCCTGGTCGAGAACCGCCACCCGTATGCCGCAGGTGATGAAGGCCTGCGCTATGCCCGTGCCCATCGAGCCCATGCCGATCACGGCGGCCCGCGTTATGTCGGCAGCGGGGCCTGCCGGCAGCGCCGGAATCTTACCCGCCTGGCGCGCCGCAAAGAAGAGGTATATCTTGTTGCGCGCCGCCGGCGTGCCCATGCACTCGGCGAAGCCTTCCTGCTCCTTGCGCAGGCCTGCCCGGAAAGACTCCTTCAGGCCGGTCCGGACCGCCTCAAGGATTATCCGGGGCGCGATGATCTCCGGACGCACGCCGGCCAGTCGCTCTGGGGCGCTCCGGAAGGCGGCTTCGTCGGCGGCCCCGTTCAGCCGGTCGGTGCGGCCGCTCGTCCGGCGCGGCGCGGCAGCGGACTGGAGCAGGGCACGGGCGCTCTCGACAAGGTCGTCGCCCGCGCAGACCGCATCCATGAGGCCGGTCACGCAGGCGCGGCGGGCATCAACGGCATCGCCCGTCAGGAGCATCCCCAGCGCCTCTTCCGCGCCGACCAGCCTGGGCAGCCGCTGCGTGCCGCCCCCCCCGGGATTGATACCAAGCGTAACCTCCGGCATGCTGAACCGGGCCGCCTTGTCACAGACGCGGTAGTGACAGGCCATGGCCAGTTCCAGCGCGCTGCCCATGACGCGCCCCGCCACGGCCGCCGCCACCGGCTTGGCGGAATCCTCCACCGCCTGGAACGCTTCCTGGAACACGCGCGACGCCCGGACCGCCTCTTCGGCGTTCGACAGGTCCCGGAACAGGGCCAAGTCGGCGCCCGCGCTGAAATGGTCAGGCCGGCCGGTCAGGATGATCCCCCGGACGCGGGGCTCCGCGCAGGCCCGGCGAACGGCGGCCACCAATTCATCCAGAAGCGCGAAGGTGATCGTATTGACCGGCGGCGCATTAAGCCGGAGCACGCACACGCCGCCTGATACGGTAGACTCAATCATCCGCCCCGCCATTTCCCGATCACAACTCCAGTGTGAGTTTCAGTGAGCCCTCGGCGCACGTGGCGTACATCTCGAAGGCCTCCGGGGCTTTCTCCCAGGGCATGCGCGGCGTGACCATGTCGCCCACGTCCACGCGCCCGTCGACCACCCTGTCAACCGCGATCTGGAAGAACTCCGAGCACTCCGGCCCCACCGACGTGATAATAGTGATCTCGTTGCGGAACGTGTCATACCACGGGAACGGCTGGTCGTTGTAGTCCGGCATGCCGAAGACGAAGAGCCGGCCGGCCCGCCTGGGTAGATGCGCCGCCGTGGCCATGGAGTCGGGCTTGCCGGCGGCATCGACGCAGAAGTCGACCTTTTCGCCACCGGTCAGTTCCTTCACCCTTTCGACGACGTCCTCTTTCGACGCATCAATGACGTCGCTGGCGCCGAATCGCCTGGACCACTTCAGGCGCCACGCCAACTTGTCGATCGCGATGACCTGCCGCGCGCCCATCAGGCCGAGCACGTGGGTCCAAATCAGCCCCATAGGGCCCTGGCCGACGACCGCGCAGCGCTGGTTGATGACGTTGCCCGTTTGCGAAAGGGCACGCAGGACGGTCGAGAGCGGCTGGGCCACGATGAGCGCGGCCACGTCCGGCGCATCCGGCGGCAGCGCGGCAACGCCCGGGGGCTTGGCCCGGATGAACTCGGCAAAGCCGTAGTACCCTTCGGGTTGGGCCAGGACCAGCGTGCCGGGTTTCCACGCATCGCATCGAGATTCGACGATAGTGCCGATATTCTCGTGTCCCGCCCATCCCACGGGGTTGGGGAAATCGATCTTGCCCCACACGCCCTCGCCCGTGTACTGGCCCATGTTGCTTCCGCACAGGGCCACGTAACGGCACTGCACCAGGACCTCCCCGGGCAGCGGCTCGGGCTTCGGAGCGTCAAGGAAGGCGATTTTCCTGGGTTCCACGATATGGATGGCTCTCACCGGTTTGGCTCCTCCTGGAGAAACGTGTGGACCGCCCGGCCCGCACGGTGGCACGCGTTGCCGCGGCGATGTCCCCCTACGGCACTGGTCCACCGTTTTTCGTGCCCTTCGCCTAACGGCATAACCTGTTTCTTTGGCCACACTTATGGTAGCCTCCGAGGCGTCTAATCACAACTTCTTTCGGAGGCGGATTGCCTGAAAACCACGGTTGTCCGAACCTGTTTCTCCCCGATCACTGGAGCCGCCACGTCAAGTCCGCCCTGCTCCACGTCATCTCCCCGGCGAGGCTGGCCTGTGTCCACACGTGGGGATGGGCCGCCGGAAGCCTTGACCCGCGCATCGGCCAGGAAAGAGATCAAGGTCACGTGTCGGCGCTCTCATCGCCTCGCTCCGATTCGCCTTCGCCAATCTGCGGTGCGCCCTCGCCACAAGCAGAGGCCGCACTGAGCATTCCAAACGGCACGTAAAACTTCTGATACTTCTTCCCGTCCGAGTAAGGCAGGCCCTTGGCATCCTCGACCAGCACCGTCGCCCGGCTATGGGCCCGGTTGACCCGGCCCACCAGCCGCCGACCCTCGAAGTCAAAGCATACCAGGCTCCCCACGCGGATGCCGTGCTGCGCGGCGGCGTGTTCCATCGGCGTCACGAGGGCATGCTTCGTCCCGGCATGGCCGAAGATGCCGGCCGCCAGTTCCTTGAACCGCCGACCCCCGCAGCCGGACTTGCCGTAGGTGACCAGCTCGGCCAGATGGATGATCTCGTGCTCCAGGATGCGCTGCAGGGCCTCCAGCCGATTCGTGCAGGTCAGGCCGCAGACGACAACGGGCCGCTGCACATCCTTGAACGTCATGAAGAGCATCCGGCTGGCCACCGCAATCTCGTAGTGGGCCTGCACCTGGCCGCCGGGTATCCGCCGCCGGTAGAGGGTAGTCTTGCCGCCCGCCCGGGTCATGGTCGAGGACAGGCGGAAGACCAGCGGCCGGCCGATCCTCGCATTTGCCGCTTGGGCCAGGAGTCCGCTGAAGAAGGCCCGGTCATAAAGATCGAAAAGCCGGGCCAGGTCCTCGGTGCCGAGGCACTCGAAGTTCGGCTGCTTGAGGTTGCCGGACTCCCGCAGAATGGCCTGACGGATGGCCGCGGTCTGAGCGGCGATGTACTCGGGCGTGTTGTGCAGTGACGAAATATCCACGCAGCGCATTGTAGCCCGCGAACCCGTCGCCCGCAACCTCGTCGCTGCCATGAACCCCATCGACCAGGTCCCGAAGGGCGACGAGGCGGTCTGACGTGCGGCGAACCCCGCGGCCATAGTAGCATTTCGCTTGCATCATCTTCATGCCGATGTATAATCTCTGCGGAGGGGAAACAGAAAAGGAGCACACGAATGGCACGATCACCGTTAAGCGAACTGGCCGCCGGCTTCAGCTTTCTTGGAGACCCGACACGCCTGGGGATCCTGAAGCTCCTGGCGGCGGGCCCGAAAAACGTCACGGCACTATGCGACGCCCTGGGCCTGAAGCAACCCACGCTCAGCCATCACCTGGGCCTGCTGCGGATGGGCCGCCTGGTGATCGGCACCCGTACCGGCAAGTCGGTGGTCTACGCGACGGATGCCGCCGCCATGAAGGCGCTGGCTGCCGGGCTCGCAAAGCTGACGCCCCGAAAGTGACCGTCGAGGCGGATGAGCCAGTCGAACGGGCGGGATGGGCGGAAGACTTCGGTTCTGCGCCCGTGATCGCTTGCCTGAGGTCTGTCAGTTGGGTTTCGCCGGCACTGCCGGCCGGCTGGCGAACTCACCGCCCCCTGCTCCACCCTGCTGGCGCTGACGGTCGCGCTGCGGAAGTCTGTGATATCATCAGGCGTGCATGATTCAATGGTCGTGCGCCTGGGGTAGCCGAATCCTGTTAGAGCGGGGGTTTTTTGAACCCCTGCTCTTGCCGTCGGAGCAGTTGTCGCGACAACCGGACCGGCGGTTGGGGCGGGTTCCAGCGGTTCTAGCCCAAGTTACGCAGTTCGCGGCCGAGAATGGCCTTGGCGGCCGCGTCAAGGGCGATCAGGGCGAAAAGTCTTCACTACATTTGGCGACCTCATCAACACGTCTTAGGCGTTGCGGAAGCGTGAGGCCCAGGCGCGACAAGAGAACTTTCTGGCCCTCGTCCGGGGCCGTCACGCAACGCAGGCGAACGGTTCTGCCCGGCCGCCCGTCGGCCGCGCGAGCGTCGCCCAGCCGTTCTCCTGGCGGGCCGTCAGTTCCCCCAGATACGCCACGACCCGCTGACGCGAGCCGCGGGCGGTCCGCACCGACTCGACCAACGCCCAGTAGGTGTGACGCTTGCGCCCCTTACGCCGCTCGCATCGTCGCAGAAACATGCCTCTCTCCCGTCAGTTCGCCGACTGACGGGTATCACACCCATCACACGCCCGGCCCGCAAGGGGTAAGGTCTTCACTACACGCGATTCTCAGACCGGACCCCGCCCCACGACCCCGCCAAGCGGCTTCCCGGCATCCCAAAGCCGCCAGATTTTTTTTGACTGCGTAACTTGGGCTAAGGGGCGCTGTAGTATTACGCACGGCGCCGCCGCGGTCTCCGCCGGCTGCCCTTGAGGAGGCCCGCGCTCTTCGCCAGGCGCGATGCCAGACGGTCCAGGGCGTCGGACCGGTCCAAGGGGTCCAGGTGAACGTTGATGAGCGAGAAGCCGGCGGCGTTGCCGCGAGCCTGGGCGAGGGCCGCCTCGAGGTCGCCCTCGGTCCGGACCTCGCAGCCCCACCCGGCGCGGAGGAGTTCGGGCCACTTATGATATGCCCAGTCGTGGATATCGTTATACGGTCCATCCTTCAGGAACCGCTCCGTGGTGTAGCCCTTGTTGTTCAGCACGAAGATGATCGGGTTGAGGCCGTACTTCACGACCGTCGAGAGCTCCTGCCCGGTCATCTGGAACGCCCCGTCGCCGACGAACACGACCGGCCTGAGGCGCGGCCGCCCGATCTGCGCCCCCACGGCCGCCGGAACGCCGAAGCCCATCGACGTGTAATACGCCGGGCTGATGAACTCCGTGCGCCGGTGGATAACGAGGTCGGCGGCGCCGAAGAGGCTGTCGCCGACGTCCGAGATCACCGCGAATTCGTCCTCCAGAAAATCGTTCATGCGGGCGAAGAAGCGCCGGACGGTCATCTTGCGGCCCGGCTGCGCATGGAACGGCTTGGGCGGGGCCGGCGGCACGGGCGGCGCCCGGCGACAGCGGTCGATCGGGGCCGCGATCAGGCCGCGCAGGAAATCGCGCAGCGTGATCTCCTCGAACTGGTGATGGCGGATGGCGATCCGCTCGGAGTTCGCGTTGATCGTCCGCGACACGTCGAGGTTGGCCGTGAAGATGCCAAGGTCGATGTCGGTCATGAACTCGCCCAGGATCAGCAGGCAGTCGGCCTGCTCCACGGCCTTGCGGACCTCGTCGCGGCCCATCGCGCCCTCGTACACGCCCAGGTACTGCGGGTGACGCTCGGAGATCACCGACTTCCCGAGCAGCGTGGCCGCCACGGGGTAGCCGCTCCGTTCCACCAGGCGCAGCAGCATGTCCTGGAGGCCGAAGCGGTGGACCTCCACGCCGGCCAGGATGACCGGCCGCCGGGCGGCGCACAGCATGGCAGCGGCTTCGCCCACCGCCTCGCGGAGCGTCGCGGGGTCGCTGGGGACCGGCGCCGACGGCAGCGGCGCGGGGCGGGCACACGGCCGGTCGACCATGTCGCGCGGCAGCTCGAGGTACACCGGCCGCTTGGTCCGCAGGCAGGCGGCAATCGTTTCGTCGATCTGGCCGGGGGCGCGGGCGGGGTCCTCCAGCGCCGCCGACGCCACCGTGACCTGCTCGAAGATCAGCCGCTGCGTGTTGAAGTCCTTCACCCGGTGATGCAGCAGCGGCGAGCGGATCCGTTCGCGCATCCCCGGCGCCCCGCTGATGACGATCAGGGGCGATTTCTCGGCGTATGCCCCGGCGACCGCATTGAGGGCGCTCAGCCCGCCCACGCAGTACGTCACGCACAGGGCGCCCAGGCCGTTGACGCGGGCGTAGGCGTCGGCGGCAAAGCCCGCCCCGGCCTCGGTGCAGGTGCCGATGACGCGCAGCGGGCTGCGGCTGAGCATGTCGTAGAAGTTCAAGACGTAGTCGCCGGGGATGCCGAAGACGTGCTTCAGCCCGCGTTCGCGGAGGCGATGAATCAGGTACTTGCCCACCGTCATCGATTCTGCCATGGACCGGAATCTCCTTGGGTACGGCCGCCGCACGTTGTCCGCGCCACGCTTTCCATTATAGTGTTTCCGGAAAAGGGTTGCACTGGCGCGGTCGGCAGCATATCGTAGGAATTTGCCCGAGCTGTACATCCTGCAATTGCGAGCCGTGCAACCAAACGCACGTTGGATCATGGTCATGTCTTTCTGTCGCGCCCCAGATCATTTCCCGCCGTGCCAAACCTCTAGGAGCTTGCGATGTTGGGGATCAACCGAAGGTTCTGGATTCTTGCCGCCGTTCTTGTCGCCGTCAATGCCGCGGGCGTCGTCTGGATCCATTACGATCTGAAGCGCGCCTCGGAGCACATGGTCCGACTGCTGGCGGCAACACTCGAGCCCAACACGGCCGCCGCCGACCGGCTGTCGTTCGTCTTCGACCGCAGCCTCGTGCCCGAGACCGCCGTCGGCCAGACCGAGCCGGTCGAACTCTTCAGGCTCCAGCCGGCGTGGCCCGGCAAGTGGGTCTGGACCGCCCGCGAGCGCATCGAGTACCAGGTGGAGAAGCCCCTGCCCCCGGGCCGCGTGTTTCACGCCATCTGCGGCCCGGCGTTCGCCGCCCGGACCGGCCGCAGCCTGGACGGCGACCAGGAGATCGTCTTCAAGACCGCGGCGCTCGCGCTGGAAGGCTGCGACGTGATCGCCACCGACGACTCCAACGTCACGCTCGACCTGACCTTCAACCAGCCGGTCGACCCAGGCGACCTCCTGCGCCACCTGAGCTTCTTTGACGACAAGAGTTCCGCGCCGCTCCACAACCCACAGTGCCTGACGCAGACGGCCGACAAGAAGCTGGCCGTGCGGTCGCCGTGGCCGCCGTCGGGCGAACTCCGCATGGTCCTCCAGGAACAACTGGCCGGCTACAAGGCCGAGGTGCCGCTGGAGGAGAAGGTGGTCAAGACGTTCAGCGTCACGCCGGCGTTCACGCTGCTCTCGGCCGGCCGCGATCACTACCTGGCCGTGGAGGACAATGTTACGGTGCGCCTGCACTTCAGCCGCACGCTGAACACGGAGCAGAAACTCCCGCCGCTGACCATTACACCGGCGCTGCCCACGGTGGCGGGAGTCGAGAAAGTGCAGGTCCACCGCCGCGATAACGACCTGGAGGTCACCGGCCCGTTCAAGTCAGGCGTAACCTACACGTTCAAGGTGCCCGGCACGCTGCTGGACACCGGCGGCAAGACGCTCGGCGAGGAGAAGTCGATCACCCTTGAGATCGGGAAGCGCCAGCCCACCATTTCGATCACGCACTCGCGCGGCGTCCTCTCACCGCGCGGCAACCTGCTGGTCGATGCCAAGGTCGTGAACGTGTCGGCCCTCAAGATCACGGCGTCGCGCGTGCACGAGAATAACCTGGTGGCCCACTTGCACGGCACCGGGACCGAGGGCACCTCGCGCTCGCTCGGCGAAAAGACCGTCAAGCTCGACTTCCCGCCCGACGTTCCGCAGAAGGTCGCCCTTGACCTCCGGGAGGTCGTGGGGAATCGCTACGGAATCTACTCGGTCAACGTGACCGCGACCGACTGCCGGTGGACCTCCGACGAGGCCATCGTCACCTGCACTGACCTGGCGATCACCGCCAAGCGCAGCCGCAGCGGCCTGCTCGTGTGGGTAACCAGCCTGGAAACGGGCAAGCCCGTCGGCGGCGCCCTGGTCAAGGCCGTCAGCCTGAACAACCAGGTTCTGGCCTCGGGCAAGACCGACGAGCACGGCATCGCCGCCCTCGCCGTCGCAGCCAACCATCCCGACGGGGCGCCGTGGGCCGTCATCGTCGAGAAGGACGGCGACATCAGTTACCTCGAACTGAACGACAACCAGTGGATGCTCGACGACGTCGACCAGTCCGGCCGCCCGTACGCCGAGACCTACGAGGTCATGCTCTACCCGGAGCGCGGCGTCTACCGGCCGGGCGACACGGTGTTCCTCACGGGCATCCTCCGCGACGGCGCGGGGCACGTCCCGCCGCCGCTGCCGTTGACCGTCAAGGTGGTGCGCCCCGACGGCCGCGAGGTGGCGGACCTCGCCGCCCGGACCGAGGCCGACCGCCAGGGCGTTTTCCAGGTGCAGTTCACGCCGCGCGAAGATGCGCAGACCGGGCAGTACGCATTCCGCGTAACCCTGCCCGGCGACAAGAAGGAACTCGGCTCGTGCCACGCGCTCATCGAGGCGTTCGTCCCCGTGCGGATGGAGGTCAAAGCCAAGCTCTCCGCGGCGCGGTTCGGCCCCGCCGACACGCCCGAGATCGAGGTCTCTGGCCGGTACCTGTGGGACCAGCCGGCCGCCAAGGTGCCGCTGACGGTTGACGGCTCTCTGACCACGGCCACGTTCGCCTCGAAGCAGCACCCCGGCTTCCGTTTCGGCACATCGGCCACAACCAAGGTACTCCCGCTCCCGAAGCTTGCCGGCGAGTTGGATGAGCATGGCAAGAGCAGCATGAAGGTCGAACTGCCCAAGTCGTCGCTCAAGGGCTACTATCGCGTCGCGCTGGTGGCCACGGTGACCGAGCCGGGCGGCCGGTCGGTCAGCGACTACGCCACGGCGGTCCTCGACAAGCTTGACCGGCACATCGGCATGCGCCTGGCGGCCGGGCAGGTGGTAGGCATCGGCACGCCCGTCGCGGTGGCGTGGGTCCGCGTGACCGGCGTCGATGCGCCGGCGGCGCCGGGCGAGATGGATATGCAACTGGCCCGCGTGGAGTACGACACGGTCCTCAAGAAGGTCGGCGACCGTCACGTCTGGCAGTCCGTCGAACGCACCGACCCGATCGAGACCCGCGAGGTCAAGCCGGGCGAAGCCGCGGGCAACCTGCAGGTCACCTGCATGGCGGCGGGGATGTACCGCGTGACCCTGACCGACCGCCAGACCGGCAGCGCATCGCAACTGGACTTTTACGCCTCGGAGAGCGGCGCGGGGCCGCTGAGCCTCGAAATGAACCGCCCCGAGCGGCTCCAAATCATCCTCGACAAGGAGAAGTACCTGCCCGGCGACACCGTGAGGGTGCTCGTGCGGAGCCCGCTGGCGGGAACGCTCCTCCTGACGCTCGAGACCGACAAGGTCGTCGCGCCGTACGTAGTGGAAGTAGCCGCCAACAGCGCCGAGCTCCAGGTGCCCCTGCCGCAGGACCTCCGCGGCGGCGCGTTCATCACCGCCACCGTCGTCCGAGCCGTTGACCCCAAGCAAACGAGCTGGCTGCCGCATCGCGCGATGGGCATGGCGCGGGTCGTGGTCGATCACACCGCGCAGCAGATTCCGCTCGCGCTGACCGCGCCGCCGAAGGCCCGGCCCGGCGAGGCCGTGTCGATCACCGTCGAGACCGGCGCCCCGAGCGACCCCGATCATCCGGCGCTGGTGCACCTGTGGGCGGTTGATGAGGGGATCCTGCTGGCCGCCGCCTACCAGACGCCCAACGCCGAGGCGTTCTTCCTGCGGCCGCGCAGGCCGGGCGTCGAGACCGCCGACCTCTTCTTCTGCCTGTTGCCCGACTACACGCGGCCGGCCGGCATGACCCGCATCGGCGCCGACCGCGACGAGTTCAACGTCGATAAGCTCCGCCGCAGCCCCGTGGCCACCCGCCGGCGCGAACCGGCGGTGATCTGGCGGACGGCGGCGCTCGCCGACCGCGCGGGCCGACTGACCGTCGAAATGAAGATGCCGGACCTGACCGGCCAGATGCGCCTGATGGCCGTGGCCGTCGATCACGATCGCTACGGCCGCGCCGAGAAACCCGTCACGCTTACGCAGCCGCTGATCGCCGAGGCCACGTGGCCGCGGTTCGCGGCGCCCGGCGACACGTTCGAGGTGCCGCTCAAGCTCTTCAACTCCACCGACCGGCCGATCGCTGTGCGCGCCGCCGTCAAGATCACCGGGCCGGTGCAGGTGGCGCCCGATGCGGCGCTCGACCGCCTGGAGGTCAAACCGGGCGAGCCGGTCACGCGATTCCTCAAGGTCACGGCGAAGGAACTGGGGCCGGTCGAGACGACCATTGAGGTGGCCCCGGCCGATGCGCCAGACCCGGCGCTCTCGGCCCACACGACCGCGAGCTTCGCCGTCCGCCCCGCCACGGCACTTCACGGCGAGGTCAAGCTGACGGCGCTCGCCGCCGGCGAGAAGTTCACCTTCGCCCCGTCCGGCGACTTCGTCAAGGGCACGGTCCGCGCCACGGTTGACGTGAGCGCGCGGCCGGGCGTCCACCTGGGGCCGGCCCTCGAGCGGCTCATTCACTACCCGTACGGCTGCGTCGAGCAGACGAGCAGCCAGCTCCTGGCGCTCGTGTACGCGCCGGGCGTTCTTGGCCCCGACCGCGCCGACGCCATCTCGCAGATGGTGCAGGCCGGCATCGCGCGGCTGTGGTCGATGCAAACCCGCTCGGGCGGCCTGAGCTACTGGCCCGGCGACACCCACCCCTGCCTCTGGGGCACCGCTTACGCCTCCACCTGCCTGCTCGAGGCCCGCATGGCCGGCCACACGGTCGAGCCGCGATTCACCCGCGAGCTTGTCAAGTACATGACGGCGCAACTCAACAGCCAGGGCGACAACACGACCGGTGACGGCGAGGCCGACGAGAACACCAAGGCCCTGATCACGCGCGTGCTGGCCGTCTTCGGCGATCCGCCGCACGGCTGGATGGCCCGCCTGGCGGAGCACGAGGACAAGCTCGACGTGGCCGGCCGCGCGCACCTTGCCGCCGCCTTCTTCGCCGCCGGGCGCAAAGACCGCGCCCTGGCGCTCCTGCCGCGCACCGTGCCGACCAAGGACGCCGGAATCACGACCGAGGGGCGGCTGATCTCGCCCGTGCGGCAGGACGCGGTGCTCCTGTCGGTCCTCCTCGAGATCGATCCAAAGAATCCGCTCGTCGGGCCGCTGGCCGCCCGGCTTGAGAAGGCCCGCATCAACGGTTGCTGGGGTACCACGCTGGATAACGCCGGCGCCATTGCGGCGCTCTCGCGGTATCAGGCGGCCGCCGGCGCCGAGAAGCCGGAGTTCTCGGGCACGATCCGGCTGGGCCAGGAGACGCCCGTTGCCTTCGACCACACGAAACCCGTTTCCCACAAGTTCGCGAGCGTCGCCGGGCCGATCGAGATCGTCTCCAGCGGCACCGGCACGATTTACATCTCCGTCAGCGCCGAGGGCCTGGCCACGAAGGAGGCGCTGAAGCCGTACAGCCACGACCTCAAGGTCGAGCGCCGCTGGTTCGGCACCGACGGCAAGCGCGTCGATCCGCTGAAGCTGCGCGTGGGCGACCTCGTGCGCGTGGTCATCACCGTGTCGTCGCCGCGCGAAGTGAAGAACATCGCCATCGTCGACGCCCTGCCCGGCGGCATGGAGGTCGAGAACCCGCGGCTGGCCACCTCGGCCAAGGGGCTGCCCGACGCCGCGCCCGACGATTCCGATCGGTCGAAGGACAGCGACGCCGCTGCCCCGGCCGACGCCGACGCAACTGACTCTAACGCGCCGCAACCGCCCCATGCCAAGCTGGATCGGCCCGATCACGTGGAGTTTCTGGATGACCGCGTCGTCCTCTTCTGCGGCGTGGGGCCCAAGGCGCAGGTCTTCAGTTACGCCCTGCGCGTGATTGCCGCCGGCGAGTTCGACGTGCCGCCGATCCAAGCGTCGTGCATGTACGATCCGTCCGCCGCCTGCCTGGGCGAAACGGGCCTGTCCGCCGAAGCCGCCGCGAAGGCGGGCCGCGTCAGGATACAGAAGTGATTCACTCGGAAACACCAAAGACACCGCGCCGGCGGGCACGCCCTCTCAGGCGGCTCTTGAGGGGCGTGCTCGCCGCGGCCGCGGCCATGACCCTGGCCTGGCTGATCGCCTCGTGGCTGCTGCCGTTTCCCGAGGAGCGCCTGGACCGCTGGGGCGCCAGCCCGTGCGTCCTCGACGTGCGCGGCCGGCCGATGCTCAGCCTGGTCGCGAGCGACGACCAGTGGCGCCTGCCCGTGCCCCTACGGGAGATATCGCCGTGGCTCGCCAAGGCCACCGTGGCCACCGAGGACCGCCGCTTCTACTCGCATCCCGGCGTCGACCCCGTGGCGATCGTGCGGGCAGCCGCGAGCAACCTCCTGGCCCGCCGCATCGTCTCGGGCGCGAGCACGCTTGATATGCAGGTCTGTCGCATGATGGACGACCGGCCGCGCACCCTCTGGTCCAAGCTGGTCGAGTCGTTCCGCGCCGTGCAACTCGAACGCCTGAAGAGCAAGGACGATATCCTGGCGCTCTACCTCAACACCGCGCCGTACGGCAGCAACCTGCGCGGCGTGGAGGCGGCGTCGCTGGCCTATTTCGGCAAACACGCCAGGGACCTCTCCTTGGCCGAGGCGGCGCTCGTGGCCGGCCTGCCCCAGTCGCCCAGCCGTCTGCGGGCCGACAGGAACCTGGCCGGCGCCCTCGTCCGCCAGAAGGTCGTCCTGGCCCGCATGGCCGCCGCCGGCCTCATCACCGCCGACGAGCAGCGCCACGCCGGGGCCGACCCGATCCTCCTCTCGCCGGCATCGCGCACGCCGCCGGCCCCGCACGCCGCGTGGCTGGCGCTCCAGCAGCGGCCCCACGGCGGCCGAACGACCATCGACCTCGACATCCAAGCCGAGGTCCAGCGCCTGGCCGACGAGCACCGCCCGCGGCTGCCCGACGGAAGCGAGCAGGCCGTCGTCGTGATCGACATCGCCGATTCGGCCATCGTGGCGCTCGTCGGCTCGGCCGATGCGCGCGACCCCGTGGAGGGACAGGTCAACGGCGTGACGGCGCTGCGCAGCCCGGGGTCGGCCCTCAAGCCGTTCATTTACGCGGCGGCGTTCGAGGCCGGGCGGCTGAACGCCGAATCGACGGTCTACGACGTGCCGATCCAGCGCGCGGGCTGGAAGCCATCGAATTTTGATCATACGTTTACAGGCGAGGTCCCGGCCGCCGAGGCCCTGCGCCGGTCGCTCAACGTGCCGGCGATCCTCGTGGCCGAGGGCGTGGGCCTGGCCCGTTGCTGCGGCGTGCTGGAAGCGGCCGGCGTCCGCCTGCCGCCCGGCACCGAGGCCCGCGGCGGCCTGGCGCTGGCCGTCGGCGGCATCGACGTGACGCTTCTCGACCTGACCAACGCCTACGCCACCCTCGGGCGCGGGGGCATCCGCAGCACGCCGCGCCTGTTCGTCGATGAGCGGCCCGACGCCGCCCGCGCGCTCGACCCCGCCGCATGCCAGACCGTCAATGAGATCCTCTCCGTCCGCCACCGCCGGCCCGGCGGCCTGGAGGATTCCTCGCCGGCCGACGGCCCGTGGTTCATGTGGAAGACCGGCACGAGCGCCGGCCGCCGCGACGCCTGGGCCGTGGGCCACAACACGCGCTATGCGATCGGCGTGTGGATCGGCCGGTTCCGCGGCACGGGTAGGATCGATTTCGTGGGCGCCTCGGCTGCGCAGCCGCTCGTGGCCGACCTGTTCCGCCTGCCGCGCCTGCGGGCCGCTGCGCCGCCACCGTCGCCGGCGCCGCTGGTGGTGCGCCGTCCGCTGCCGCCGCCCGCGGAGGCCGGCGGAGACCTGAGAATCCTCGCGCCGAGCGACGGCGAGACGTTCGTCGCCTTGGGCGGCAAGGCCGTCATCCGCCCGCTCGCCAACCTGCCGGGCGACCTGCAATGGTTCCTCAGCGGCCGCCTGCTCGATGCCCGCGACGCCGCGCGGCTGGAACTCCCGCCGGGCCGATACGAACTCCGCTGCGTGCAGCCCACTGGCCGGTCATCGTACGCGGTGCGCGTGACCGTCTGCCCGGCGATAGCCGCAAGGACCGAAGATACGCTCGTTCGGTGAGGCCGTGACGATGGCGGCCGGGCCAGGCTCTCTGTAGAGTAACAGTACGTGATGGTTCGCTTCTTCGTGAGTGTGTGCGCAAAAGCCCGAGTTGGACTGGACATGACGTGATCCACGCTCTATACTACGAGGTAGGATAGACCATGATCTTCGTCGAAAGCCGCAGGGTCACGGCCCGGCTGAAGGAATTCCTGGGCGCTGATGCGTACCGCGAGTTCCAGAACGCCCTGATGGCAAGCCCCACGAAGGGGCGCGTGATACCGAGTTGCGGCGGACTGCGGAAGATCCGCGTGGAGGACCAGCGGCGCGGCAAAGGGAAGCGGGGCGGCGCTCGGGTGGTTTACCTGCATATCCCGGAAGCCTTCCGCATAGACCTCCTGGCCATCTACGGCAAGGACGAACAGGATGATTTGTCGGCCGAACAGCGAAAGGTTCTCGCGTCGATGGCCCGGCAGGCCAAAGCCGAGGCATTGACGGCAGCCCGGAAAGGCGGCATGAAACCATGAGCAATCATCGAGAACAGAGGGGCGTGTTCGATCAGATTAAGGCCGGCCTCGAGGACAGCATGGCCTACTCGCGGGGCGAGCTGTCGCTTGTTACGATGGAGCCACCGCCCCCTCCGCCCCGGCTGACCCCAAGGCAGGTCGCGGCCCTGCGTAAGCGGTTGCGGATGTCGCAGGCCTACTTTGCCGCCGTGCTCAACGTCTCGGCCAAGGCCGTGCAGAGTTGGGAACAGGGGATTCGCCAGCCCAGCGACGCCGCCCTGCGAATCCTCCAGGTGATAGACCGGCGGCCGGACATTGTGCGGGAGGTTGCCGGCGCCAGACCCACTGGCGTGGCCCGCAAACCAAGCGCGCATCGGATCGCCGCTGGAGCCCAGAGGGTCAGGGTCTGAAATCGCCGCGCGTTGACCCTCCCTCCGCCGCCCGCGACGCCGCGCGGCTGGAACTGCCGCCGGGCCGATACGAACTCCGCTGCGTGGACCCCGGCGGCCGGTCCTCGTACGCAGTGCGCGTGACCGTCTGCCCTGCGCTAACCGCCAGGACCGCGGGCACGCTCATTCGGTGAGGCCGTGACGGCGACAGCGGAACCCTTCCACCCCTGTAGCCCTCTTCCCTCTCGCGGCTGGGCCGACTATCGGCGGGATGGTTGGGCGGGCGCCCGGTACTCCACGGTGACGACCCGCGCCTGGGACTCGATGTGCCGCGGTTCGTCGAGCATCATCTCAAGGGCCTTCTTACGCCTGACGGTGCCGGAACCGGAGCCGATGATCGGGAAGACGCCGCGCGGCGTCGACCGAGCGGATGCCGGACGCTTTTTGCATTTGCTTTCGTTCCCCGGAGCACGTATACTTCCGGCGTTAGATACGTATTGGAGGGCGTGCCCATGAAGAAGCTGACACTCAGCGCAGAGGAAGGCGTTATTCGTGAGGCCAAGCGGGTGGCCCGGCGGAACCGGACCAGTGTGTCGGCCATGTTCGGACGGTTTGTCCGAAGCCTCGCCGGGCCGGGCAAGGCGGTCGATGATATTCCCCCCGACTCCATCGCCGCCCGCGTGACAGGCATCCTCTCGCTGCCCAAGGGCAAGACCCCGCGCGACGTTCTCTCGGAGGCGCTGATGGAGAAGTACGGGGTGAAGAAATGAACGTCTTCATCGACACCAACGTCCTGATGGACGTCCTGCTTGAGCGCCGCCCTTTCGTCGCGGAATCGCGCAAGGTCTGGTTTCTGGCTGAGCGTGGCAAGGTCGCGGGCCTGGTATCGGCCCTGAGTTTTCCAAACATCTACTACGTCGTCCGCAAGATGCTGGGGGGCGACAAGGCTGCGTCCATGATGACCTTGCTCCGGGACACATTCACCGCGGTGCCCCTCGACGAACAGATCCTGAACCAGGCGATTGACGCCAAGTTTTCAGACTTCGAGGATGCTATCCAGTACTACAGCGCCCTCCGGGCCGACGCCGAGTGCCTGCTGACGCGAAATGTGGATCATTTTCCGGACTCCGGCCTTCGCGTGATTTCGCCCGAGGAGTTTCTGGCTGCGCACTCATTCGAGTGATTTCCGCGAGCCGCAGGACGGCCGATCCTCACGATAGCCTTGCCGCCCTCCCGGGCTACGGCACCACCTCGACGGTCTTCTCTGCCCGTGCCCCGCGGCCCGCCTTGTCCCACACGACCAGGGTAACGCGGTACTTGCCCGGCCGTTCGTAGGTGTGTTTGGGTTCGGCCGCCACCTCGGCGATGCCATGCCCGAAATCCCATAACCGTTCCTCTATAGGTGTGGTGGCGGTCGAACTACACCGGAACACGGCCGGTTCGCCGGCACGGACCACCGCGGGTACGCTGAAGTCCGCCTTGGGCGGCGCGCTGGAGAACGGCTTGGCCGCGGGCAGCGCGTTGTCGCCGTTCGCCTCCACGCGGCACTCGACGAACTCCAGGGCCGTGTACTGCCCCGGCGTGGTCACGGCGCGGCCGCGATTGCCCGTGATGGCGCAGCGGAGGAAACTGATGGCATCCACATCCTTACCGCCCATTTGCACGCCGAATCCGCCGTTAGAGCGGAAGGTGCACTCCTCGAACACCAGGTCGCGGCAAGCCCCGTTGAATCGGAAGCCGTGGCCGGAATCCTTGGGGTAGTTGGACCGGGCATCGCCGGCGGCGGTGTTCTCGAACACGCAGCGGTAAAAGTAGTGGCGTGCGATGCCGCCGGTTTCGCCCTGAAGCTGGGCGCCCCACTGGATGCAGTCGCTCACGGTGTTGCAGGCCCAGTAAACGTTGTTCTTGACCGGCTTGTTGGAGACCGAGAGGCCGATTTTCGCTCCGCGTTTGACGATGTTGTCGGTGACCACCACGTCGCGCGCGATGATCTCGATGCCGTAGCCCTTCAGCGCTCCGTCGTCGGTGCCAACGATGTTGCGGCGGACCGCGGACTGGTTGCCCCCGTCAACGCTGATCCAGTGATCGACCACGTTATCCTCGATCACCGAGCGCGGGCATCCGCCCCATATCTCGATGCCAAGCCCCTCGCCCCCGGAACCGGAGACCTGGTTGTTGCGGATGATGAGCTCGGCCGAGTGGTCGCCGAAGATGCCGCCCCGGCCGGTGCCGGAGACGACGTTTCGCTCGATGATGTTGCGCACACAGCCCCAGTTCACGCGGATTCCGCCGCCGAACGTGGCACCCAGGCCGATCTTCTCGAAGCGGCAGTCGCTGATCGTGCTGTCGGTCACGCCGCGCTCCATCGTCGGGTTATGCCCGGAGAACAGGATCCCATGAGGGCCGAAGGCGTCGCTCTTCGCGAGGTTGCAGATCGTCAGATGGTGGAGCGACAGGCGGCGCGAGTCGCCGGCGGCCACACCCTCGCGGACGAGCGGGTTGTCCTGGCCGTCGAGGGTCAGGTTCGCCACTTCAACATCCTTGCAACCGACGATGCTCACCAGGGGCAGCGGCTTGGTCCCCCGGTACACAATGCGGGTCTTGTCCTGGCCGGCGCCGATCAGCTTCACGCCCGACTTGAGCCGAATCGAGCCGGTGACCTCGACGACCCCGGCCGGGAGTCGGACGGTGTCGCCCTCCACCGCCTGCTGGATGGCGCCGGCGATGCCGTCGGAATCCAGGCCCTTCGGCTCCAGGGTTGCGGCCGCCCAGCCTGCCTGCGGGAACAGGCCGGCCGCCAGGATTGCCGCCACGATGACTATCGCACACTGCTTCATAGGTTGTGACCCTCGGATACCCTCTGCTTTCACCTTTGCAGAAAAGGTCATAAAGAAGATCACAAAACGCAGGCTATCAAGGTCCACCCATGTGAGTCGGTGGCGTCGTAAGTCTTGAAAACGGCGCGAGTTACGCTTGGTGGGCCCTGCTGGGTTCGAACCAGCGACCAAGGGATTATGAGTCCCCTGCTCTACCGCTGAGCTAAGGGCCCTGACTTCAGCAAATGAAACCCCTTACGGACGACCGCAAGTCGCCAATGGCAGTGACGATAACCGCGACGCAAGCCCTCGGAACCTTATCGTTCTTCCCCTTACCCCTCACCACAACGGCCAATAGGGCAAGAAGGCCTGCGGCAAGATCCACTTCTTCGGCGTCTGGGAAGACCCCGACACCGCCCTCAAGAACTACCGCCACGTGGCCGCCGATCTCCATTCTGGAAGACGACCGTCCCCACAGAATCTACACCCCGGAGGCTTCACGGTCAAGGAGGCGTGCAACCCCTGCCCGCTTGATCCGCGGCGAGAGTCTCGGCAACTGACTCGTGCTGACACGCCCGGCACGGCCCCAATCAGATTTCAGGGACGGCCGGCGTTCTCGGGAGACACAGAACCTGACGAGAGGCGGTTTGTCCGGACAGTCAACCCCGGCGCGCCGGGGCGGGATGGCCGGAATCCCTGTCTGTTTCCGGGGAGCCCTCTGCCGGCACCTCGTGCTCGCAGATCACGCGGAAGCCCACGTCGTACACGCCCTGCTCCGGTACGTAGGCCTGTCGGAACGCGGACCGGCAACGGTCGGGCCGGTCGTACCAGGAGCCGCCCCGCACGATTCTTTTCCCCTCGGCCATGGGCTGGTTGCGGTCGTCGTCCCCGCGGTAGGGATACGGCCTGTACGCCGAAAGGGTCCACTCCGCCACGTTGCCGTGCATGTCGTGCAGCCCCCAAGGATTGGCCTCGTAGGTGCCCGCGGGGGCCGAGACCCGGCTATGGTCGTTGAACCGCGTGTCCGCGGGGCGCCACGGCGGGATCACTTCCGGCCGGCCCGACCAGCCGAACGGGTCGATGGCCTGATGGGTGGCGTCCGAAACGTTGGCAAAGCGGGAGAAGTCGGTGTCCAGCGTCCCGTACCAGAGGGGCGTGGCCGTGCCGGCCCGGCAGGCGTACTCCCACTGGGCCTCCGTGGGGAGCGTGAACCTCATGCCCGTTTTCTTCGAGAGCCAACCACAGAACGCCATCGCCCGTTCCCAGGAGACGCGGACCACCGGCTGCTTCGGCCGGGAGAGCGTCCAGCCGCGCTCGCCGGGGCTGAAGTGAATGTAGTCGCCGTATTCCAGCCGGCTATCGTGGGAGGGATCGAACAGGGCAAACTGCTCGTTGGTGACCTCGCTCAGGCCCATCCAGAACGCCGTGGGGATCCTTACGTGGCAGGGAGGCGACTCGTCTGGACAGCCGTCGGCCTGCCCCATGATGAACTCGCCAGCCGGGATGCGCACCAGTTCCAGTGGAACCCCCTCGGCCAGGGGAAGTGCGAGCGTCACGGGCCCGCCGCCCGCCGCCTGGCGCCGCCGCGCCTCGGCCGCGTCGAACGGCCAGCCGGCGCAGTCCGGCGCGGAGGTCCCCGTCCGCGTCGGCGGCTGCTCGGGTATCACGGGCACGATCGGCGGCCGCTGCATAACGGCGACGGCCTCCGGATCGTCCTCCATGCCCGTGTAGCGCTTCCGCATCTCGCGTCGCCGCTCCCATTGGTGCGTTACCCGGGCGGGTCCGACGATGGCGGTCCAGGTTCCGTGAGCCGGGGCATTCAGGTCGATCCATGTGACAAGCCGGTCCCAGGCTTCCGCGTCGAGCCGCACGTCATGATGCCCCTTCTGGAGCATCTGCACCAGGCGGGTCGTGTCGGCGTGGAACTCCCACGGCGGCAGCAGGTGCATGTCGCTCTCCCGCGTCGGGGTCCGGACCCATTTCCGAAGTTCGTAGTAGGACGGCGTGAAACGAGACGCGAGGTTGTAGGAGTTCGTGTTGGCCATGGTGGGCACCGGATCGCGATCGGTCAGGTCGGGAATCGACCGCCCATCGGGCCGAGGTTTGCCGTTGTGGCAGCCGACGCAATACCGGTCCAGCACCGGCTGGACCTCGCGGCGGAAGTCAAAGCCTCGCGCCGGGCCGTACCACGGCCGGATCTCCGCCACAGGCGAACCGGCCGCAAGTACGTGCTGCGCCGGCGGCACAGAGTTCAGCGGCTCGTGGCAGCCGACACAGGAGAGCACCTCCCCCGGCATCGCAGTGAACCAACTCCGCATCAGTTGCACGGCTTTCCCTTCGCCGTCCAGCGGCTGCAGGGCAATCGGCGTGCAGGCGGGAACGCGAAAGTGGGCCGACCCGTCCTCGTGGACGGGGACCGTGCCAAGGATCTGCTTGATGTCCCATGGCCCGTCCAGTCCCATGGCGTCCGGCTCGCCGCCCATCCCCTGGTAGGCGAAGTGGTAGCTGATGAGCCGCAGGGCCTTGACGGTGCCGCGCTTCACGCCCTTCAGTCCCGGGCCGGCGTAGACGTCGACGAGAAGCACCTCGGCATCGCGGCGGGCGGGGTCAATCCGGTTGGGCAACACGGGGGGCCGCGGAACCTTCCGCAGCGGGATAGGCTCGAGCATCGCGTAGCCCGGCTCTTCGCAGATGGGCACGAGGTTGTCGAAGACATCCACCAGGTACACCCCCCAGGGCGCGCCCTCCGCCGGCTTACAGGAGACGAGGAAGTACTTCTCGCTCAGCGGATAGGGATGGAGGAACTTGGGCCAGGTCTGCGCAATGGGCAGATCGAGCAGCACCGGCTCCACCTTGCGGCCGTAGCCGGGGATTCGCTGCACGGCCCCGTCGGCCTCGAAGCGGCCCTTGGCCGGATCGAAGATCACGAGGTCGCCCATGCGGGGCAGGTCGTGGTGCCCACCGACAATCGCTGCGACCTTCGTCGGGTGGCCTGGGATCGGCCGGGCATAGAACATCGAGGCCGGCCAGTAAGAGTTGCTGCCGTAGTACTCCATCTGCCCGGTGCCATCGGGGTTCATCTGGAACAGGATCCGCGAGAAGGCGTGCGGCAGGTCGGCATACTCCCAGCGGAGATAGAGCACCCGGCCGTCGGGCAGCACGGTCGGACACCAGTCGTGATCCTGCTCGACGGTGAGTTGTCGGATGCGGCCGTCGGTCTCCAGGAGATACAGGTTCGCCACATGGGCCGAGCCCCGGACGCACGGAACGCCGGTGAAGGTCGCCGTCGAAGTGAAGATGATCCGGCCGTCGGGCAGGTAGCAGGCGTCGTAGTTGTCCACGTCCGGCTCATTGATGAGCGGCAGCACGCGCACGTGTGAGCCGTCGGAGCGGACCTCGAACACCCGCCAGCGCCCGCCCGCTACCGGCATCGAGAAGAGGAGCCGGTCGCCGTCGAAGTGGAGATCCACATCGCCAACGAACTGCCCGCCCTCGGGCCGGAAGAGGGTAGTCCGCTTGCCTTCGGGGCGGACCGGCGACAGGATGGCGATCTCATTGTCGTAGCCCGTGGGTTCCAGGCTGGAGTTACTCTGGTAGTTCATGGGGAGGCCCAGCTTGTCAGCCCGCCGCCTCACCAGGAGCAGGCGATCGAAGTCCAACAGCGGGTTGGCCAGCAGCGCCTCGGAGCGGAACTGGCGGAACTCGGCGACGGCTTTACCCAGGGCGGCTTCCGGGTGGCCCAAGGCCACCAGCGCATCGTGCGATTTTTTCAGGGCCTCAAGCCGACGGCGATACTCCAGGCCGCGCGGATACCGGTCTCCGAATGTGGCCGTCAGGTCGTCGATAGCCATCGCCAGTGCCCGCCACTCGTCGGCCGGCACGGCGTCGCGATTCTCGGGGGTTTGCGCAACGTGCCACGGTTCGCCACTGGCCAGGTACTTCAGGAGGTTGACGGTGAGATGCTCGAAGTTGGCGCGGAGCGTGCCCGGAGCAATGTGGTAATGAGGCGACAGCCGCCAAGCCAGGGCGACCGCCCTTCCCTTGCCCAGCGCGTATTCCATCAGCGGGTTCTCCGGCCCGCCCGGCGTCTGCGCCAGGAGGATGCCCCGCGAGGGACTCACCGGCGGCGGGTGGAACTGCGCGAACGCGGGGTAGACGGCGTTGCTCATCCAAAGGACATCCCGTTCGAGGTCCACGTCGCGGAAGGCCGGGTGTTTGAGTTGCACCAGCACCAGCCCGGCCTGGCCACGGTCGTTGCCGAAGTTTAGCGGCTTGACCTGCACGGCACCGGGTTCCAGCAACGCGATCAGCCCCGCCGCAGTGCCCGATAAGAGCAGTCCGTGCCCCTCGGCCACGAACTGGCGCATCGCGGACAGCGTCTGGCCCTCGGCGATCGGCCCCGTCGCCATCGCGGCATCGCCCTGATGGCACCAGATCGCCGCGAACTGATCGAGTGCTACAGGCCGCCCGCCCCGGTCAACGAATGTCCCGCCACCCGCCGGCCAGAGGACCCGTGCGCCGACGAGCCGCCGGGCCAACTCGCACGCCGTGTCCGCCTCGGGCGTCAGTTTCTCCCCCGGGCTTTGTGCGACGAGGAAACCCATCTCCGAAGAGCCTGCCAGAGCGAGGGGCGGAATTGTGCCCGTGGCCAGGGCGGTCAGGACAGAGAAGAGGGTCAGCATCACCGTGCGATTCATCCACCCAGACTCCGTGGGGGCACGGACGTATCCCCTGCGAACACCTTACTTGCGAGGCATCCCAGGGTCAACAGCGCACCCATCCGCCCTTACCTGGAAGCGACATCATGAAGCCCCAAAAACCGACCGACCTCGCCGCCTCCGTCCGCCAGCGGCTCCTGGACCTCAGTCGCCGGACGAAGACGGATCCACTCCATAAGCTGAAGGATTAGCGTAGGACACGCGCTATCGTGACCAGAAAAAACCCGCGACTATCCTGAGCGATAGTCGCGGGCTTCTTTCTGTCATCGGCCAACCGGCGTGCTACACCATCGTGTCGGTGTCGGCCCCGTGAATCAGGTAAAGCATCGTGCCAGCGGTGTGGATGAAGTCGTGACCCGACCCGGCGTCGATGGAGCAGATGCCGGACGCATCGGCGGTCAGCGTGTCAACGCCGGTCTCGCCGAACATGGAAACGCGACCG
>PMZT01000235.1 GCA_003170085.1 Planctomycetia bacterium
GGGCGGCCCGTTCGTGCCGGTGGATTGCGGGTCGATTCCCCCGTCGCTGATCGAGAGCGAGCTGTTTGGGCACGAAAAGGGGGCCTTCACAGGGGCGGACCGCAGCCGGCCGGGCAAGTTCGAGCTGGCGGCCGACGGCACGCTCTTCCTCGACGAAATCTCCAACCTGGCCGTGGACGTGCAGCCGAAACTGCTCCGGGCCCTCCAGGAGCGAAGCATCTGGCGCGTCGGCGCCACCCAGGCGACGGCGGTCGACATCCGGGTCATCGCGGCCACCAACGAGGACCTCACGTCGCTGGTGTCCGAGGACCTGTTCCGCCGCGACCTGTACCACCGGCTGAACGAATTCGGCATCGCGGTGCCTCCGCTGCGTGAGCGGCGCGAGGACATTCCCGTCCTGGCGCAGCGGTTCTTCGAGCTGACGAACCGCGAGCTGCGTAAGCAGGTCAACGGCTTCTCCGCCGCGGCGACGGAGGCGCTCCTCAACTACCGCTGGCCGGGCAACGTCCGCGAGCTCAGGAACGTCATTCGCCGCGCGGTGCTCCTGGCGGAGGGCGAGGTCGAGCCCCGCCACCTGGGCCTGCTCGGGGCCCACCACGAGGCCGACCTGCACCCGCTGGACCTGGAGGACGTGCTCGATGGGAGCATCCCCCTGAGGGAGATGGTCCGCCACGCCGTGGAGGTCATGGAGAAGGCGGTGCTTTCGCGGGCGCTCAAGCAGACGGGCGGCAACAAGGCCCAGGCGGCGCGGCTCCTCCACATAGACTATAAGACGATACATAAGAAGACTCGCGAATACGGCATCCTGCCCCTGTAGGCAGGCCCTTGTTCCTTCTCCCGTTCATGGAGAGGGCAGGGCGGGGGAGGGAGTAATCTGAAATCTGAGATCTCAAATTTGAGATACCAGATACAAGATACAAGATACCAGATATCAGAAACCGGATGCCGGACACGGCAGCAAAGCCCAAGAGGCAATAGGAGCAGCGACCATGGCGAAGCAGGCTCGAAAGACACGCACCGGCCAGCCGGATGCCTCGCTGGGCGTCGGCGGGCTCCTGGGCGGACTGGGCACGCTCCTCGAGAAGCTCGGCGAGCTGGCCGAGTCCGGCGAGGAGCTTCGCAAGGAGGGCGAGATCGGCGGCCCCGACGGCAAGGTGCGAGGCGTCTACGGCTTCAATATCAAGGTCGGCCTGGGCGACAAGGGCATGCAGGTCGAGCCCTTCGGCAACGTCCGGAAGGACGAGGCGACGGGCCAGGCGGTCGTCCAGGAGGTCCGCGAGCCGATGGTCGACGTCTTCGACGAGCAGGACCACGTGCTTCTGGTGGCCGAGATGCCCGGCGTCAGCGAAACGGACGTCCACGTCGAACTCAAGGACGACATCCTGACCCTCGCGGCCGCCAGGGGCGACACGAAGTACCGCAAGGAAGTGTTGCTGCCGCGGGCCTTCACGGCCGCCCAGATGACCCACACCTGCCGCAATGGCATTCTCAAGGTGAAATTGATCAAGTGAGGCAAGGAAAGGCCGCGCTATGACTGAGGCCGTCGGGACAGCGCTGAAACTGAAAGTCGTCGAAGCCCTGGGCAAGGACGTGGGCCGCGGATTGGCGCGGCTGGACCCCGCCGACATGGCCAGGCTCGAGGTCGAGGTCGGCGACATCGTCGAGATCGTCGGCAAGCGGTCGACCGTCGGCAAGGTCATGCCGACCTACAAGGATCTGCGCGGCCAGTCGCGGATACAGATCGACGGGGTGGCCCGGGAGAACGCCGGTACGAGCCTCGACCAGATGGTCGAGGTCCGCAAGGTCGTCGCCCGGCCGGCCACGCGAATCATCCTTTCGGCCATCGGAATGGCCCCGAGTGAAAAGGACCTGACTTACATCGGAAGCCTTCTGGACGGGCTGCCGGTCGTCCAGGGCGACCGCCTCCGCGCAACGCTTTTCGGCACGCGCGCAGCAGATTTCAAGGTCATCGGCACGACGCCCGCGGGGCCCGTATCGATCAACCCCACGACGGCCTTGGAAGTGAAGCGGTCCGACGAGAAGGAGAAGTCGCGGCCCATCGCCTACGAAGACATCGGCGGGCTGAAACGCGAGATCCAGCGGATCCGCGAGATCATCGAGTTGCCCCTGCGGTACCCCGAGGTGTTCGAGCGGCTGGGCATCGACGCGCCCAAGGGAGTGCTGCTGCACGGGCCGCCCGGCTGCGGCAAGACGCTGATCGCCCGCGCCGTGGCCCACGAGACGGAGGCGGCTTTTTTCTCGGTCAACGGTCCGGAGATCATCCACAAGTTCTACGGCGAGAGCGAGGCGAACCTCCGTAAGATCTTCGAGGAGGCGGCCCGCAAGGCGCCGAGCATCATTTTTCTGGACGAGATCGACGCCATCGCCCCCCGCCGCGAGAAGGTCGTCGGCGACGTCGAGAAGCGCGTCGTGGCGCAGCTTCTGGCGCTGATGGACGGCCTGAACCAGCGCCAGAACGTCATCGTGATCGCCGCCACCAATATCCCGAACGCCCTCGACCCGGCCTTGCGCCGCCCGGGGCGGTTCGACCGCGAAATCTCCATCTCCATCCCGGACCGCAACGGGCGCCGGGAGATTCTGGAAATCCACACGCGCGGCATGCCGCTGGCCGACGACGTGGACCTCGACCGCCTGGCCGCCATCACGCACGGCTTCGTCGGGGCGGACCTGGAGGCGTTCGGCCGCGAGGCCGCGATGATCTGTCTAAGGCGTATCATGCCGGAGATCGACTTTGCGGCGGCCCAGATTCCCTACGAGGCCCTCGCCAAACTGGAAGTCCACATGCAGGACTTTCTGGAAGCCCTGCGCGAAGTCGAGCCCTCGGCCATCCGCGAGGTGTTCGTCGAGGTTCCGGAGGTCCGCTGGGACGAAGTCGGCGGCCTGGCCGACATCAAGCGCCAGTTGATCGAGGCCGTCGAGTGGCCGCTCAAATACGCGGAGCTGTACCGGCAGGCCGCCGTCGCCGCGCCCCGGGGCATCCTGCTCTCGGGGCCGCCCGGCTGCGGCAAGACGTTGCTCGCGAAAGCCGCCGCGAGCCAGACCGAGGTCAACTTCATCTCCATCAAGGGGTCGGCGCTTCTCTCAATGTACGTAGGTGAATCAGAAAAGGCCGTCCACGACGTCTTCCGGAAGGCCAAGCAGGCCGCCCCTTGCATCGTCTTTTTCGACGAGATCGACGCCATCGTTCCGGCCCGAGGGTCGGGCGTCACCGACTCGCACGTGGCCGAGCGGGTGGTCAGCCAGTTCCTTTCCGAGCTGGACGGCGTGGAGGAACTCGGCAACGTGCTCATTCTCGGGGCCACGAACCGCCTCGACATCCTGGACCCGGCGCTCCTCAGGCCCGGACGGTTTGACCTCATCCTCGAGATCCCGCTTCCGGACCTCGCAGGGCGAAGGGAAATCTTCGAGATCGGCCTGCGCGGCAAGCCCGTCACCAAGGACGTGCGAGCCAAGGACCTGGCGGCCGAGACGGAGGGGTTCTCGGGTGCCGACATCCAGGCGGTCTGCCGCAGGGCGGCCATGGAGGCCCTCCGCGGAGTGATCGAGCAGGGCGGAAAGCCGGGCGACGTGCCCAAGATCCTGATCACCCGCGCGCACGTCGAGCAGGCCCTGGCCCAGGTCAACGCGAACCGCTCGGCGCAGGGCTAGGACGATAGCGCAACTTGTGACTTTGCGCGGTGGGTCTCCCGACCCACCGCGCGGAAATTTCGCATGTTCGCGAAGCTTAGCGGCAGCCGGCCCGCCACGGCGGCTCTTCGACGCGGCGGGTCGGGAGACCCGCCGCGCAGAACCTGGAGAGCTGCGTTGTCGTACCAGCCCAGGCCGGGCGCAGCCGTCGGATACGTCGGATGCGGAGAAGGAGCCTCGCCATGGACGCGCAGGGAGTATACCTGTACTGCTTCACACGCCGCGGAGCCGTTCGGGAGATCAAGACCGCGGGCGTTGACGAGCACGGCACGGTGACCACGCTCGAAGCCGGTGAGGCGGCCGCCGTCTTCAGCACCGTCTCGCTACGCGAATTCTCCGGCGATGCGGCCCCCGACGGGGCGCAGGACCCTCAGTGGCTCATCCCTCGGGCCTGCCGGCACCAGCAGGTGGTCGAGGAGGTGATGCGGGCAGGGCCGGTCCTCCCGGTGCGGTTCGGCACCCTCTTTTCCTCCGGCGAGATTCTGGAGAAGTTCCTGGTCGAGAGAAGCGGGGAGGTCGCCTGCGTCCTCGACCGGCTCTCCGACAAGGAGGAGTGGGCCGTGAAGGGCTTTGTTGACTTTGGCCGGGCGCAAGAGTGGCTGAGGGCCTCCGACCCTGTTCTTGCCGAGTATCGTCGCCGGTTACCGGATGCGCCGGGCGCCCGCTACTTCCAGCAGAAACGGCTGGATGTCAAGACGGAGGAGGCCGCGCGATTGTGGCGCCGTGCGGCCATCGACCAGGTACGAGCGCTGCTGGCGCCCCATGCGGTGGATGAGTGCCCGCTCCGGCCGCAGCCCAGGAACCTCACCGGCTGCGACGCCGACATGATCTTCAATGCCGCGTACCTCCTGCTGCGCAGCGATATCGATACGTTCCGTGAACAGGTCGCACGGGTCGGCGCCACGTACGCCGCGCAGGGGCTGACCCTGGAGGTTTCCGGTCCGTGGCCGCCGTACAACTTCTGCCCGTCTCTGGGTGAGGACCAAGATGAAGCACTTGGTGTACTGTGCTCTGTGTGAAGTCCGGCCTTGGCGGCATGCCCTGCCGGCGGGCGTCGAGGAATCCCAGGTTCTCCTGGTGGCCCCGCCACGTCGGGTCTTCGAAGAGGGCGGCCTCGCCGCGGCGTGCTCCGTGGTGCCCGACGGCTGCGCCACGCCGACCGTGCCCCGCGCGACGGCCTTTGCGGGGGTGGTTGGCGCACTGCACGCGGTTACCGCGGTGCTTCCTTTCCGCTACGGGAACTTCCTGGACTCCAGCGATCAGGTTCTCGATCTCCTGCGGGTGCATCGGGAGGAGTTCCTTCAGTCGCTTGAGGAAGTGCGGGGGTGCGACGAGATGGGCCTGCGTATCCTCCTTGAGAACCGCCCCGAACACTCGGTGCGTGCGGAGCACGCACCCTACACGGCTCATAAGAACCCATGCAGGGTGGGTGCTGTGCACCCACCCTCTTCTTCGCACACCAGCCCGGGGCTTGCGTGCGCCCAGCCGGCCCGCGTGGCGCCCGGCCTGTCCGCCATGGCCTTGGCGGCGGCGGGCGGCACCGGCAGGGAGTTCCTCGAAGGCCGCCGGGCCCATTACGCCGCCGAGGAGTGCGATGAAGCGTTGGCCGCCCGGGCCGCCGCCGAGGCCCGCGGGGCGCTCGAGGGCCTGGCCGTGAAATGCCACGCGGAGCGCTCCGGCGCGCCCGCCAGTCCGTTAGGGCGGGTCCTTTCGCTCTTCTTCCTCGTCCGGCGCGAGAACGTGGAGCGCTTTCGGGAGGCGTTCGGGCAACTTCAACAGGAGACTCTGGCCAAGATGCTCCTGACGGGACCCTGGCCGCCCTACAACTTCGTCCCTGGCACGGCTGCGGCCGGCGACAGTTCGTGTCTGGACGGCCGCCCGCCGAGTCGGGACTTCGACTCGGAGCGGGACTGAACTGCGGAGGTCGTTACATATGTGGAATCAGTTCCATAGAGGCGAAGGGGCATCGGCGACCCGCGGCGGCTTCCGCCGGGTCGGCGTGGCCCCCGTAAACCGCATTTCCGATGCCGTAAACGCGTTCGTCGCGGAAATAAGGATTTTCGGAGCGATTGGCACGGGACTTGCACTATGGGGATATAGGTAAGACGCGCAGTTTGGGATGCTCTTTCGCAACTGTATTACGCAGGAGGTAGCAGCCTGCTAGCGCGGCGGGCTGAAGGCGTTGCAGCAACGGTAGCTACCGTTGGTGCGTGGAGGTGAAGGGATGGGTGCCCCCACACCGTCTCGGATCCTATGGTGTGAGTGGTCGGTAAGGAACCCCTAACCAACAGAGGAGAAGGACAATGGCACAGGTACAGAAGTCGACCGACAGTAGCAGTCTGGCAGAGGTGGTGGATCGCATTCTGGACAAGGGCATCGTGATCGATGCCTGGGCGAAGGTGTCGCTGGTCGGGATCGAGCTTCTTTCGATCGAAGCCCGCGTCGTCATCGCGTCCGTCGAGACGTATCTGAAGTACGCCGAGGCGATCGGCCTGACCGCCAACGCCGCGACCCCGGCCTAAGTCCGGATCGCAAAAGGGTATCCATGGCCGGGGGGGCGCCTCGCGGCATCTCCCCGGCAGGAACCCGACTCCGGAACCCCGGACATTCAAGAAAGGAAATGACCATGGGTGTGCTAACCATAGACATGCGCCGTTTACGCGGTGAGATCGATGCCGCGCACGGGATGCGAGAATCTCTCATGCAGGACCTCGTCCAGGGCACGACGCAACTGAAGCAGGGCGTCACCGTCATGCTGAAGGGCTTCCATGCCTCGAATCTCCAGATGGCCAGGCGGACCCACGCCGACTGCTCGACGTTCCTGGCCGGTGTGGACAAGGCCGTCAACCACATCCGCACCGCCGTGGCGAGCCTGAAGAAGGACTTCGCCTCGGATCGCCAGGGCGCGCGGCGTGCCTGGCGCGGCGGCGACGGCGCCCGCAAGGGCAAGTCCGCCACCCGGCACGGTGCCGGTGGCAGGGGCAAGCGCGCGTGACCCGGGCGTGCGGCCGCCAACGGGCTCTTATCCCGGCCGGCCGGCGCCCACGCCGACTGTCGGGCGCCGTGCAAGGCCCTGATTTTCATGGTGAAGTCCCCGGCTGCCGCGTCTGGTCCGCGAACCAGCCCGGCGCCGGGTCTTATGCGACACCAGCTCCAACGCGGTAAGGAGGCGATCTCCATGGCGAACACAGAGAGCGAGAGCATGACGGCGGCCACCCTGCGGGTCCGGACCAACGGCGACAGCATCCTGGCCGAGCCCAGCGAACAGTTCGTCCAGACCGACTACATCAAGGAGGTCACCGAGCACGCGCTGGCCTATGCCGAGGTCGGATACCCGGTGCACTTCGCCGGTCCCGCCGGCATCGGCAAGACGACCCTGGCCTTCCACGTGGCCTCGAAACTCGGGCGGCCCGTGGTCCTCATCCATGGCGATGATGAGTTCGTGGGTTCCGACCTGGTGGGCCGGGACAACGGCTACCGCCGGTCCAAGTGCGTCGACAACTTCATTCATTCCGTCACGAAGACCCAGGAGGAGATGCAGAGCCTCTGGGTGGACAACCGCCTGACGACGGCGTGCCAGAATGGATATACGTTGATCTACGATGAGTTCAACCGGTCGCGGCCCGAGGCGAACAACGCGCTGCTGAGCATCCTCTCGGAGGGGATCCTCAATCTGCCCAAACTGCGCGAGTCCGGCCAGGGCTACCTGGAGGTCCACCCCGACTTCCGGGCCCTCTTCACCTCGAACCCCGAGGAGTACGCCGGGACCCACAAGACCCAGGATGCCCTCGTGGACCGGCTCATCACCATCCAACTGCGCCAACTGGACCGTGACACCGAGATCGCGATCACCATGGCCAAATCGGGTATCTCGCGGGCCGACGCCGAGACGATTGTGGACATCGTCCGGGAACTGCGCGGCGTGGGCGTGAACAACCACAGGCCGACCGTCCGGGCCTGCGCGGCCATTGCCCGCATCCTGGCGAACCGCAAGGCCCACGCGCGTCTCGCCGACCCCATGCTGCTCTGGGTCTGCCGCGACGTGCTCAGCCTCGACACCGCCAAGGTGACGCGGGGCGGGGAGTCCCTCATGCCCCAAAAAATCGAGGAGGTCATCCAGAAGGTCTGTGGCCGGACCACCGCGCGGGCGGTGCGCCAGGCCCAGCCCGTAACCCAGTAGGGAGGTCGAACCATGGTCCCCTCCAAGAGAACGATACGAGGCTCGCAGAACATCCGGACCTTTTCCGGGAGGGCCGACGAGAAGTTCCTCCCCCACAAGGTCTTCCTGAGGATGGCCTGTCTCGAGATGGAGCGAGAGCGGCGGGGCCAGGAGCGCCGCTGCGCGATGCAGCGAGTCCAGCTCGTTGAGGAACGGTTCCGCGAGATCGACGCCGAGAAACGCGATCTCCTGTCCGGCATGACAGGGCAGGGGCCCGCCCCGGCGTCGGGCGACCCGTCGGCGGGCAACTCGCCCGGCGGCGGCAGAGGCTTCAAGTTCAAGTACTAGCAAGGCACCCGGCGGCGCGGCGCGAGCGGACGCGGGCCGATGGCGACGCCGTGGCAAGCCCGGCCTCCAACCGAAAGGTGGGTCAGATGGCCAGCGTTCTGGATAACGTCAGGATGGCCGAGCGGGTGTCCCCCGCGAACGGTGCGCAAGCGAGGCGCAGCGTGCCGCCGATTGGAGATGCCAGAGACGCCGTGATCGACTTCTTGAACAAGATGGTGCCGGACGTCAGGCACATCCGCATCATCAAACTGGCGCTCATGGACCCCGAAAAGGGAGAATGGGAGGCCGAGGCGGAAGTCCAGGTGCCGAACGCGACCATCAAGGCCCTGGGCCTGCCGACACAGAAGCCGGTGCTCGATCGCCAGGCCTACCTCATGAGGCTGGACGCCCAGGGAAACGTTACGACTTACGGACTCAGGGACGCCGTGGAAACAGGAGAGTGACCTCGTGAGGATCAACGGTCTCTCCTCCGGCCACGAACACGTGATGCTTCTTCCCAAGGAGTCTTAGCCCCATGGCCCCACACGTAGAAACCAAGGTCTGCAATTACCTCTATGCCATTGTGGCCCACTCACAAGGGTGCGGCCGCCATGGCCCGATCGGCATCGAGGGGGGGGAAGTCTACTCCATCCCGGACGGCCCACTGGCCGCTATCGTCAGCGATGTGCCCAACGCCCGGCTCCGGCCGGAGCGCCGCCACATGGCGGCCCACCACGCGGTCCACAAGCGCCTGATGCAGGAGGGGGCGCTGCTGCCGATGTCGTTCGGCGTCATCGCGGACGGGCCCGACGAGGTCCGCCGCATCCTGACCCTGAACCGGGACGCGTTCGTCGGGCAGTTGCGGCGGGTCGGGGGCAAGGTCGAGATGTCCCTGGTGGTGAAGTACGACGTCCCCAACATCTTCGAGTACTTCGTCCGCACGCACCCGGAACTGAAGGCCTTCCGCGACCAGCTCTTCGGGGGCGGGCGCCAGCCGTCCGAGGACGACAAGATCGAACTGGGCCGCCTCTTTGACCGCATCCTCCGCGACGACCGCGCGGAACTCACCCAGCAGGTCGTCGAGAGCCTGGCCCCGCTTTGCGCCGAGATCAAGGAGAACCCGGCGCGCGGCGAATCCGGCGTTATGAACCTGGCCTGCCTGGTGGCGGGCGACGGTCAGGAACGGTTCGAGCAGGCCATCTTCCAGGCGGCCGGCCGTTTCGACGATAGTTTCTCGTTTGACTACAGCGGCCCGTGGCCGCCCTATAACTTCGTTGAGGTTCACTTGCAGACCTGACGCACGCGCGGAGGCTCGGACCGAATGCTGGTTATCGACGACATCCTGATGTCTCCGTTCCACGGCCTCGGCTTCATCGTGCGGCAGATCCAGCATGCGGCCCAGCAGGAGCAGGCGAACGAGTCGGACAACCTGCGGGCCGAACTCAGCGAACTGTACATGAGGCTCGAGACGCACCAGATTACCGAGGAAGAGTTCACGGCACGGGAGGCGACGCTTCTTGACCGCCTGACCCGGCTGGAGAAAGAAGACACGGATGCTGACGACGACCCACAACCAGACGCCTAGTGTTGCCGTGGGAACGGCCGAGGGCGCCGCCGCGCTCCCGCCGTTTCTTGGGGCGGCGGCCACGGAACTGCTCCTGTTCGGCGGCAAGGGCGGCGTCGGCAAGACCACCTGCGCCGCCGCGACCGCCCTGCACCTGGCGGCGCAGCAGCCGGACAAACTCTTCCTGGTCGTCTCGATCGACCCGGCCCACTCGCTCCTTGACAGTTTCGCCGCGTGCCCGCTGCCGTCGAACCTCAAGGTTCTCGAGGTCGACGCCCGCCAGCGCCTCGAGGAATTCAAGGCCGCCCATTCGCGGTACCTGCGGGAGATTGCCCTTCGGGGCACCTTCCTGGACGACGACGACGTGGCGCGGCTCCTGGACCTGTCGATGCCCGGCCTCGACGAGGTCATCGCTTTTGAAGAGGTTGCCGCCTTGGTCGACCGCCGCGAGTTTTCGTGTGTCATCGTGGACACGGCCCCCACCGGCCACACGCTCCGGTTCCTCGAACTCCCCCAGATTCTGGGCAAGTGGATCGAGGCGCTCGACGCCATGCTCGCGAAGCACCGCTACATGGCCAAACTGTACCGCGGCATGTACCGCAAGGATGAGATCGACATCTTCCTCGAGCGGCTCCAGGCGCCTCTCTCGCACCTCGCAGCGCTGCTGGCGGACCCCGAGCGCTGCCTGTTCGTGCCGGTCGTGATCGCCGAGCCCCTGAGCGTTAGCGAGACGGATCGCCTGGTCGACCGGCTCGAGGCCATGCACGTTCGCGTCTCGGACATCCTGGTGAACCGGCTCCGCCCCGCTGCCGGCGACTGCCCTGTCTGCCGTGGCGCGAGACGCGAGGAGCAGACCCAGGTGCGGTTGCTCCGCAAGCAGTTTCCGGGCCATCGGCTGTGGGCCATTTCGCTCCAGGGCGCGGAAGTGCAAGGGCAGGAAGGCCTCCGCCGGTTCTGGCGGAACGTCTGCCCGCTCGAAACGCCGGTTGAAGAGCCCTTGGCGGCTGCGCCGAGCCCCCCGCGCGTGGAGCATGTCGCGGCCCTGCCGCACCCCAACGTTTCTCTCCTGCTGTTCGCGGGCAAGGGGGGGGTGGGCAAGACGACGCTGGCCAGCGCGACCGCGCTGCGTCTGGCCCAGGAGTATCCGGACCGGGAAGTCTTTCTCATCTCGACCGACCCCGCGCACTCGCTCTCGGACTGTCTTGGGGTGAGCGTCAGCAGCCGCGGCACGGCCGTGGCCCCTCGCGTGACGGCCATGGAAATCGACGCCCAGGTGGAGTTCGACGTGCTGCGAAGGCAGTATATCGACGAAGTCACCGGGTTCTTCGACCGCCTCCTGGCGGGGCCGCGGATGGTCGACCTGGAGTTCGAGCGGGACGTGCTGGAACGCATCCTGGACCTATCGCCGCCCGGCCTCGACGAACTGATGGCTGTCGCCCGGGTGGTGGCGCTGCTGGAACCGCCCGGCCGCCGCCTGCTGGTCGTCGATACGGCCCCCACCGGCCACCTCGTCCGGCTGCTGGAGATGCCTGCCCTGGTCCAGGACTGGCTCCAGGTCATGTTCGGCCTGTTCTTGAAATATAAGGACCTGTTCCGCCTGCCGAAGGTCACGGAGTTCCTGGTGGGCCTGTCGAAGAAGATCCACCTCCTGCGCGCGCTGCTGGCAAACCCGGAAAAGGGGCAACTGGTGGCCGTCAGCATCCTGACCGAGATGGCCTTCGAGGAGACCCGCGACTTGTTCGAGTTCTGCCGCCGCGAGGCCGTCCACGTGCCGGCCCTGTTCCTGAACCAGGCCACGCCCGACAGCGCGTGCGGCGTGTGCCGCGGCCTCTTTCAGGCGGAATCCGCTGTCCGCGCGCGGTTCAAGAC
The DNA here is from genome assembly GCA_003170085.1 of Planctomycetia bacterium. Lineage (GTDB taxonomy): Bacteria > Planctomycetota > Phycisphaerae > FEN-1346 > FEN-1346 > FEN-1346. Next base: position 11,628 of record PMZT01000235.1, read on the forward strand.
CGTCTTCAAAGAGGTTCACCAGTGCCTCGTGTATCGCTGTGATGAACCGCGGGGCGCCGACCGGCTGACGCAGCTCGGCCGCGCCCTTTACCAGGCATGAGTCCACTTGACACAAAGGAGAAAGCAATGATTGCGGAGAACATCCCCTCGGCGGCGACCGACGTGGCTCCCCCCCTGGCCCCGGCGCCGTCCTTCGACGAGGTTCTGTCGCAGCCCGCGGCCGATCCGGCCTCGCCGCTGCTCGCGCACCTGTTCAAGATGGCCGACGGCTACCTGGCCCAGGGCGCCTTGTGGCAGGCAATGGAGATATACCTGAAGATTGTAGAACAGCACCAATCGACCCCCGAGGCCGGGCTGGCGTGCGAACGACTCCTGAAGATCGCTGAAAGGCACGAAAAGGATGGCAAAGGCCACTTGGCACGAAGCATCTACGAGCGGCTGCTCTGAACGCGTCAGGGCGGACGACGCGACACACGCCGGCCTCTCCGATGAGGACCGTGTCTCCCTGTGCGAGGTCCTGGACCGCGTCCTGAACAAGGGCGTCGTCGTGGTGGGAGAAGTGGTCATCTCGGTCGCCGACATCGACCTGATCTACCTGAGTCTTCACCTCGTCCTTACGTCGGTGGAGACGGCCCGGCGCCGGAAGAGCGGGGCGGCGAAGACCGCTGCCCTCCACGCGGAGAGCCTGACATGATCGCCACGAAGACACCGTCGGCGGAGTCCCCGGCCTTGAGCGACTTCGCGAAGGTCATGGCCCCCGCGCAGGCATTGGCCCCGCGGCGCATCGCCCTCGACCCGGCCGATGTCAAGACCGGCCTCGGCAAACTGGTCCTCACGGTCGTCGCCCTGCTTCGCGACCTCCTGGAACGCCAGGCCATCCGCAGGATGGACGCCGGCTCCCTGACCGACGCCGAAATCGAAAGGATTGGGACGACCTTCATACGCCTGGGCGAGCAAATCGAACGCCTCAAAAAAGAGTTCGGACTGGAAGGCGAGGAACTCAACATCGACCTGGGGCCTCTGGGCAAACTCCTTTAAGGACGGGAACCGATGATCGCCGAACAGCGCAGCATGACGCACGCCGTGGCCAGTAGCACGCTGGCCGACGTCCTGGAGCGCGTGCTTGACAAGGGCGTGGTCATCGCGGGCGACATCAAGGTCAAACTCGTGGATATCGAACTCCTGACCATCCAGATCCGCCTGATCATCGCCTCGGTCGATAAGGCCAAGGAAATCGGCATGGACTGGTGGCTGTTCAACCCGGAGTTCAACTCGAAGGTCCGCCAGCCGCACGAAGACGAACTCGCGACCCTCAAGGCCCGGATCGAAGAACTCGAAGCCCGCCCCTCCGGCCCGCATGTCCCCCCGCCGGGTTGCAAGAAGGACGCCTAGGGCATTTCACGCGCGACTGTAGCTGACGCTGCGCGGTGGGTCTCCCGACCCGCCGC
>PMZT01000245.1 GCA_003170085.1 Planctomycetia bacterium
GCACCCCCATGTGGGTGCCCTCGAACGGCAGCAAACGTTGATGTCGTAAGGAAAGACCAACGGTGGACTCTAAAATCCTGACGCGCAACCTGAATCTGCACTACGGCAAGTTTCACGCCCTCAAAAGCGTGAACATCGCCATCCGTCCGCGCATGATCACCGCCATCATCGGGCCGTCGGGCTGCGGCAAGTCCACCCTCCTCCGCTGCTTCAACCGGATGAACGAGCTTATCCGGGGCGTCCGCATCTCAGGCGAGATCGTGCTCGACGGCAAGAACATCTATGATGCCGATACGAACATGACGCTGCTCAGGAAACGCGTGGGCATGGTCTTCCAGCGGCCCAACCCGTTCCCGCTCTCGGTGTTCGACAACGTGGCCTACGGGCGGCGGGTCCACGGGATCGCGAACCCCGACGGCCTCGAGGCGGCCGTCGAGTCGGCCCTGCGCGCCACGATGCTCTGGGACACGCTCAAGGACAGGCTCCAGACGCAGGCCCTGGAACTCTCGGCCGAGCAGCAGCAACGCCTGTGCCTCTCGCGGCTGATCGCCGTCGAGCCCGAGGTGCTTCTGATGGACGAGCCGTGCTCGGCCCTCGACCCCATCGCCACCGAGCACATCGAGGAACTCATGCGGGTCCTCTCACGCCAGTACACCATCATCATCGTGACGCATAACATGCAGCAGGCGGCCCGCGTGTCGCGGGAGACCGGGTTCATGCTGCTGGGGAACCTCGTGGAGTTCGGCGCCACGACGCAAATCTTCACGAAACCTTCAGACAAACGGACGGAAGATTACGTAACGGGCAGGTACGGATAGGGTTTAAGATGAAAGGTTCAAGGGCTTCCTCTTGAGGAGCGCAAGTATGGATAAGCAACGGCAGTTCGATAGGGAACTGGACGAGCTTAAGAAGAAGCTCATCCACATGGCGGCCCTGGCCGAGACGATGATCGACAAGGCCATCTCCGAGCTCGTCAGCCGCGACGAGTCGGTGGCCGACAAGGTGCCCGTCTACGAGGAAGAGCTGAACCGCCTCCAGATCGAGATCGACGAGGCCGCGCTCACGCTTCTGGCCACCCGCCAGCCCGTGGCCACCGACCTCAGGTTCATCGTGGCGGCCACGAAGATCAACAGCGAACTGGAGCGCATCGGCGATCTCGTCATGAACATCACCGAGAACGCCCACGTCCTGCTTCAGCAGCCGCCGCTGAAGCCGCTGATCGACATCCCGCGCATGGCCGACCTGGCCCGCAAAATGGTCCGCGAGAGCCTGGATTCGTTCGTCGGCGAGGACCCGCTGCTGGCCCAGACCGTCATCATGACCGATGACCAGGTTGACGGTCTGAAGGAGCAGGTCCTGCGGGAACTCCTGACCTACATGATGGCCGATCCCCGGTCGATCGAGCGGGCCATCGCCCTCATCTTCATCTCGCGGCACCTGGAACGCATTGCCGACCACGCGACCAACATCGCCGAGGACGTGATCTACCTGACGCAGGGCCGCGACGTCCGCCACCCGCGCACGCCCAAGGAACGCCCCGCCGACCTCGACGTGTAGCCGCCGCGCCCCTGCCGGCGAAGCGCCGGGCGGCACGCCCACATTTGCGCGGCGGGTCTCCGCACCCGCCGCGCCGAGACTTCGTAGGCCGCCCGCTCAAGATCCGCGTGCCACGTCGAAGATCCGCTCCGCCCCGGCGGATCTGTGACGTGGCGGAGCCGGCCTTGTCCGGCCGTGCGAACGAGCGGAAAAGCACAGCCCCGATTGTTCGGGGCTGTGCCACAAACAAAGGCCGTTCTGGGATAGTTTCCAAGTCACAATTTGCGCGGCGGGTCTCCGCACCCGCCGCGAACCGGAAACCGCGTGCCCGGCCGCGTACCTTATCCTTATCAGCCCCGACGGGGCGACGGGGTGTAGCCGCGGGTGGAGCTCGGCCCGCTGGAAGCGGGCGGAGCGTAACCCGTGGAAAAGGCGCCGTATCGACACGCCCGCCCCAGCGGGGCGGAGGAATCGTGGGCACGGAGAAGATATCCGTAATGCGCGGCTTACCCCGCGGCGGGCTTCTCCGCTGATTCGGACGTCTCCTTCGCCCCGCCGGGGCGAAAAGAAGAAAAGAATATATATGATTGTCTACGCTTTCCACGGGTTGCGCGTCGGGCCGCAGCGCGGCCACGCCGCTCCACCCGTGGCTACACCCCTTCGCCCCGTTGGGGCTGAAGGCATGTACAGACAACTGTATATCAGTTCTTCTTCCGCCGCGCAAGGAGCGCCGCCCCGCCCAGAGCCAGTAGCGAAAGCGTCGCGGGTTCGGGAACCTCGGCGATCCGGAATCCGATATTGCCGCTCTCGAACACCGGGTCTAAATAGTCCCGATACGTCGCGAGCAGGCCGGCGCCGTCGCCGCCGCCGTGGCCGCCGCTGCTGTAGTACGACCCGCCACGCACGCCGCGATAGTACCCAATTACATCCGCTTCGTTCCACTCCCAAACGTTTCCGCCTTGGTCGAACGTGCCGTAGGGGCTTTCGGAGTTCTCGAACTCGCCAACGGGCGTCCGATAGTACGGGCTGCCGATAGTGTAATAGTTCAAGTGCGGATATCCGGCCACGTAGAAGTTGGCGTTGTTGCCCGGGTCGGGGCTGATAAGATAGTTGCTCGGCATGCTGTTGCTGCCCGTCGGGAAATCGTAGTACCCGGCTCCTCCAGGCTTGTTCGGGTCGTAATAGGCTGCCTTGTACCACTCATCCTCGCTGGGAATCACGTACTTGGCGTTGGACTTCCGGGTCACGGCAACCAGAGCCTCATTCGTTGTCGCGCCGTTGAGGTAGTAAGACCCGTCCTCGGTGGTCAAAAGGTTTTGCGAGCCAGAAGGCTGCCCATGGGTCAGCCAGTTAGCAAAACGTGCCGCGTCGCCCCAGGAGACGTAGTTCACCGGGCGGTTGGCCCAGTCGGAAGCCACGCTGTACATGTAATTGCCCGAGTTACCGGTTCGCGTGATGTTGCAGCCCTGGGTGGTCGAGTTCGCAAGGGCCATATTGGCGTTGTACAGCCCATAGGTATCGGTCTTGGCCACGGCATTCAAGAACTGTGTGTACTGGCCCGCCGTTAGCTCGAACTTGCCGATCTTGTAGTTGTAGTCCACGGCTCCGCAAATGCGATCCGCGCCATAACCGCCCGCGCCTGCGCCAGAGAGTTCCCCCGCATTGCCCGCGTTGCCCACATTGGCCCACAGGGCCGCATCATTCCAGTTGTTCCAGTCTGTGGGCCAAGGGGCGTGGGTTTGCCCCAACGCCGCCCCCCCTGCTGCCAGCATCGCCATCGCCGCGGCAACCAGCCGTATCCCCGTAGTCCCCATTGCGGTCCACTCCTATGCCACGTTGTCCCAGGAACAGAAAAAGGCACCGGCGGAGCTTTCGCTCCCCCGGTGCCTATTTGCCATACGGCAAAGAAAACTTCGGTCCTTTTTGAAAACCTCCCCGCTCACCCCCTGTCACGGGGCGCTTCAAAAC
>PMZT01000204.1 GCA_003170085.1 Planctomycetia bacterium
TGGAGGTCCTCGTTGATGTCCTTGAGGGCGGCGGAGAAGCCGTTGAGTTTATCGACCTCGGTCATCTTGAGTTCACGCCACAGGCCCTTCTCGCCCTCGGCCACGGGGCGGAACTTCAGGACCACGGGGCTCTCGGACGGGCGAGACAGCGTGACCTCCACGGCCAGCTCGCCGCCGCGCGCCACGCGCGCATCGCCCCGGGAGAGCGTCAACGTGATCGGCTGCTTCATCGCCTCTTCAAACGGCCGGCCCGCGCGGCCGGGACCCTGCATGGCCGCGATGTCCTCGGCCGTCATCCGCCACGGCGCCAGAATCCGGGACGCATGGTGACCCACCGTCTTCGGAAACAGGAGGCACATGCCGGCGTACGCGACCACCAGGATGACCGCGATCCATCCGTACTTGCGCAGGCGATTGAGGTGGACCAACCGGGGCAGGTTGAGTTGCGAGGCCCGCGCGACCGCGGCGTCGATCGCCACCGCCACCATGCGAGTCTGCTCGGGCGAGGCGCCTTCCTTGCGGCCGAACTCGGCGGCCGTCATCAGCGCGCCCTGGAAGTCCTGCCGATGCTCTTCCACGTACAGCGCGAGCTGTTCGTCGGGAATCTTCCGCACCAGCGGCGCCGCCACGTGCTTCACCAGCAGCACAGCAATGACCAGCAGGGCCACGACGAACAGGCCGATACGTAGCGAAGGCGTCGGCTGGTACAGCCAGTCCACCAGGAACACCAGTGTGAAGATCGCCAACGACTCCAGGAGGACAACCGCAAAGCCGGCCAGGGCCGCCTTGCGCTTCCACGCGCGGCGGACCGCAGCCAGTTGGGCCGCAAGTCGAGCGTATTCAGTCATGGCAGCAGGCTCCTGCACCCTGCAACGAGCGCCCCGCGCTAATGGCGCAGGGTCTTGTTGGCCACGTACAACTCCGACACCGTCAGCACCGTGACCGCCAGCACGAGATACCACCAGAAGCCGTGGTCGTCCTTCTCGCGGTCGCGGTCGGAAGCGCCGGCCGCCTGGAGGACCTCGGCAATGGCGCCTTCCGGTTCCTGCACGGCTCCGACCAGTTCATCGGCGGCCAGCACCGACGGATCGGCCTCGGCCAGATCACGGTTAACGGCATATTGGAACGTCTCGGCCGAGTCCTTCATGCCCACCACGTAGAACCCCGGCAGGGCCGCGACGAGCGCGCCGGCGGCGTGTACCTCGCCCCTGGGGTCGGTCACCTTCGCGCCTTCCGGCACGGGGAGCGTGTCGCCCACGGTGTAGCCGGTGCGCTTCTCGCTGCGCACCGCCAGGTATCGCACCGTCTGGTGCAGGTACGGGAGGAACACGGCCCGCTGGGGAAAGTTGTTCCAGCGCAGGTCCGCGGGGCTGGCGAGCATCATCGACACGCCGCCGCCCACCTCGCGCTCCAGCACGGCGGGCCTGCCGTCGTCGAAGCGGGCCGGCACACTCGCGAGTTGCGAATCGGTGACCTCCCAGTACAGCCGGAACCGCGGAATCGAGAGGTCGCCGAAGTGCGGATGCTGAAAAACCTCGAACACGGGATGCTCGAAGTTGATCTGCGCCAGGGCCGACCCGGTCGCCGCGGCGCCCGCCTTGACCGGCGGCCGCAGGATGCCCTTGAGTTTGCACGGCGCGAGACGGCCGAAGACGCGGTTGAAGACGTCGGCCTGGACCTCCGGCCCCGGCAAGAACAGGATGCCCCCGCCGCGCGCCAGCAAGTCGCGCAGGGCTTTCACGACGCCCGCGGGCACTTCCTTCACATCGGCCAGGACGGCCACCTTTGCGCCGTCGAGGTCGGCCGGCGTCACCGTCGCGGCGGCGGCACGCTTGACGGCAAACGGCGAGTCGGCCGTGGGGGCCAGGGCCTTCTCGATGAAGAACGCGGCGTCGTACACCTCGACCCGCGCGGAACCCTCGGCCGCGGCAACGAGCGCCAGGCCCGCCGGCCGCCCGCCGATGACCGTCACCTGGATCCGCGGGATCACCCGCGCGTTGAAGTAATAGACGTTGTCCTCGGCCACCGCGTCGGCCAGGCCGATCATCACCGTCCCCGGATTGTTGCCGGGGGTCGTAAACACGTGGCGGAACCGGACGGGCACGCTCTCGCCCGCGCGGATGTGGACCTTCTGTAAATCGATCTGCCGGCCGCCGATGGTCAGCGTCACGGCCACGTCGCGCCGCTCGGTCGTCGAGAAGTTGGCAATGCGGACCGAAATGGTGCGCGGCAGGCCGTCGAGGGCGGTCGACGCCGGGTAATCGGCCTCGACGATGGCGAGGTCGGCGGCGGACGATGTCGGGGCCACCGCCCGCACCGTCAGCCGCGTGTCGGCCGCCAGCTTCCAGTCGCCCTTGAATGACCGCCAGCCCACGCGCTGGAGGTCGGAGATGAGGACGATCTCCTTGTGCCTGGCCGAGACGCCGCGAAGCGCCAGGTCGGCCTTGCGCAGGGCCTCAACTATGTCGGTGCCGCCGTGGCCGGGGGCAAGTTCGCCGACCTTCTTGCGGATATCGGAGAAGTCCTGGCCCAGCGGAACCTCGACGCGCGGGGCGTCGGCGAAGGTGATGAGGGCGGCCGCGTCGGCGCCCGCCGAGAGCGAGGCCACGTCGGCCTCGGCGGCCTGGCGCGCCGCTACGGCAACGCCCGCCCTGGCCATCGACGCCGACGTGTCGACGAGCAGGACCCGAGCCGTGGCGAGTTGCGGCCGGCCGTCGTCGGCCCCGCCGGCCCGAAGCAGCGGCCTCGCGAACGCCAGCGCCAACAGGCCGCACGCCGCGGCCCGCATCGCCAAGAGGAGCATCTCGCGGAACTTCTTGCGGCGCAGGACCTTCTTCGAGACCTGGGTGAAGAACCGCAGCGTCGAGAACGCCACCTTGCGAACGCGGTCGCGCGTGAGCAGGTGAATCAGAATCGGCACCGCGAGGGCGGCCAGGCCGATCAGATAGTATGGACTAAGAAATGCCATCAGGCCATCCTGCCCCTGCGATACAGGTACTCGCTGAGCGCGATTTCCAGCGGCCGCTGGGTGTCGAACAGCCGGTAGTCGGCCTTGAGGTCGGCGCAGCCTTTCTCATACGTCGCCAGGAACTGCTTCATCCGCTCCAGGTAGTACGGCCTCATGCCGTCGGGCGACACCATCGTCTTCTCGGCCGTCTCCAGGTCGGTAAACTCGGTCATCGTGTCGAACGGGAACGTCAGTTCCGCGGGGTCCATCACATGGAAGACAATGACCTCGTGGCCGCGGAAGCGGAAATGCTGGAGCGCCGAGAGCACGGCGGCCGGATCGTCCAGCAGGTCGGAGATCAGGATGATGAGGCCGCGGCGCTTGAGGCCCTCGGCCAGGTCGTGCATGGCTCCCGCGCCGCTGGTCTCGCCGCCCGGCTCGATCGTGTCCAGCGTCGACAGGATGTGCTTCATGTGCGACTGGCGGGCCCGCGGCGGCAGGACCGTCCGCACCTTGCTGTCAAACGTCAGCAGCCCCACCGCATCGTGCTGACGCATCATGAGGTACGCCAGGCAGGCCGCCATGTACGAGGCGTACTGGAGTTTCGTCAGGCCCTTCTCGTTCTCGGTCGACCGGTATCCCATCGACCCCGAGGCGTCGAGCAGCAGGTAGCACGCCAGGTTCGTCTCTTCCTCGAACTGCTTGACGTAGTACCGGTCGGTCTTGCCGAAGACCTTCCAGTCGATGTGCTTGATTTCGTCGCCGGGCGAGTACTGGCGGTACTCGGCGAACTCGACGCTGAAGCCCCGATACGGGCTGCGGTGGAGGCCCAGAATGAACCCCTCCACGATGACCTTCGCCAGCAATTGCACATTGTGAATGCGGGCGAGGACATCGAAATCGAGATAACTGCTGACGGCCATCGTTCACCCTCAGCGCGGCAGATGTTCCAACCCGCCGCAAAAATGCGCCCGCCGCGGCGGGCGGCTAACGGGTCAAGGTCACAGACCGGACTTCGGGGGCAGCACGGTCTCCAGGAGGCGCTTGACGATGCCCTCACTCGTGATCCCCTCGGACTCGGCCCGGAAGTTCGTGACGATCCGGTGCCTCAGCACCGGCAGCGCCACCGACTGCACGTCCTGCACCGACACGTACGGCCGCCCGGCCAGGACCGCCCGCGCCTTCGCCCCCAGAATCATATAGTGCGACCCGCGGATCGACGAGCCCCACGACACGTAATCCCTGACGAAGTCGGGGGCGCCGGCCGCGCCAGGCCGACTGTGCGACGCCAGCATCACCGCATACCGGATGACCGGCTCGGCCACGGGCGCCTGGCGGACGATCTGCTGATATGCCAGCAGCTCATGCCCATCCATGCACGTAACGATATCCTCAACCACCGCGCCCGTCGTCGCGACCACCACCGCCAGTTCCAGATCCTTCGGCAGGTAGTCGATGATCAGGCTGAACATGAACCGGTCCTGCTGGATCTCGGGCAGCGGGTACGTGCCTTCCTGCTCAATCGGGTTCTGCGTGGCCAGCACGAAGAACGGTTCCTGCAAGGGGTACGTGGTGCCGCTCACCGTGACCTGGTGCTCCTGCATGGCCTCGAGCAGGGCAGACTGCGTCTTGGGCGGCGTACGGTTGATCTCGTCGGCCAG
>PMZT01000270.1 GCA_003170085.1 Planctomycetia bacterium
GGTTTTGAAGCGCCCCGTGACAAGTTGAGGCTTATTAATCTCCAGGGAACGTAGGGAAGCGGAGGAAGGGATAAAGAGGTGGGTATTAATACTTCACCCATGAGGTTGGATTGCCTTACCCAGAATGTTTGCCTGGAAGGGATTATAGGGTGGGTATTAATGCCTTAACTCATAAGGTTGGCTTCATTTACCCAGAACGTCTGTCTGGGAGGAGGATAGAGGAGTGGGTGAGGAATAGGGGTTCTTCCAGGCCTCATTCACTCCAAGGAACGCAGGGAAGAACGGGAAGGGATCATGGGGTGGTTATTAATACTTAACTCATGACTTGGATTGCTTTACCCAGCACGATGGTCTAGAAGGATCATAGAAGGCTCGGTGAGGAATAGGGGTTCTGCCAGACTTCATTCATTCCAAGAAACGTAGGTCGGGGAATGAAGGGATAATGGATCAGTTATTAATACTTTAACTCATGACCTGAGCTTCCTTTACCCAGCACTACCCCTACTACGATCTTGTGGACTCGGGTGAAGAGTCAGTCGAGGCTTCATTCATTCCAGGGAACGTAGGGGAGAGGATTGAGGGATAATGGATCAGTTATTAATACTCCAACGCATGACTTGAGCTTTCCTACCCAGCACTATCACTACCAAGATCATATGGGACTCGGGTCAGTCGAGGCTTATTAATACTCGGTAGGGTTCAAACCTGGGCTTCGGTTGGGCTTGATCCTCTTAATGGACTCCAGGAGATTCTACCCCTCTGAACTTCCTTGAAGGGCGTCTTACTCGATAAGCCGAATCGACACCCAGAGTCACGGGCAGGTCAACGGACTTTAAGCCTTTAAGGTTTCTTCCGGGAAGGTGTGATGATCGAGTTCTCAGAGGGGTAGAGGGAATCTTAACACCTACCCGGGATGTCCTTAAGGTGAGGAAGGGGATCTGGGTGGGCTTCAGAAACCCATTCAGTGTGCGTCATACGTGGTCCGCTTCAACAAACCGCCATCCACCGTGTTCTTATCGTCCTTGGCAAAAAGGTTTGTCTTAATACCATCTCGTACCGGTTCACTGGTTCTGGCAGATACTTCCTACCCTCGGTAAACTCAGGTTGCTAGCCGTAGGGTTGAAGGTCTAAAGCTTCATTCATTTCAAGGAAGGTAGGGCAGGGCAAGAATGAGTTTGGGGTCGGTTCTTAATGCCTTAATACATGACGTGGGGTTCCTTTACCGGGTACGTCCCACTTCAACGACCGTGGGGGACTGGGTAAGGGAGATGGGTAGTGGGGAGTTAATGGGTAAGGTGGAGAGGTGTTAATGGGATCACCTTGGATGCTTGTCTGGGAAGCAGCTCTACGACTGATGGGGCTGAAAGCCTCTGACAGGTCTACGGAGGTTGCAGTTCTGCTACTGAGGTGGAGAGTGGATCTTAATGCCATCCCCGCTTAGAGCTCGGCCCAGGCTCTGGCGCGCCCGTAGCGCCACGCCGAAGGCGTTAAGGCTCCCTTGCGCCAGAGGACACATCGTTGCGCCACAGGGGGATCCTGGAGCGCTTCAATGCATCCCAGTGGGTATATGACATCCCGGGTTGCGGACCTGATCTCCTCAGCCACCTCAACAGCTTCTCTCCGCCAAATCTGCCAAACTGGGGCATAATATGCCTTACCCTACATGGGTAATGAGGCAGCCAGCAAGACACGCTTAGACACGCGTGACTGTCCTTTGTACTCTTCTACTATATAGTCTCCCTCTTTACCTTCTGAATACCTTTTACTTTTCCACGCGTACAATAGAGAAACACGCGTGTCTAGGCGTGTCTTACGTCGTCAGCCCCGCTCTGGTTCACCCGGTAGCCTGGCCAGCCTGCCTTTCTATCCAAGTAAGCCGGTGTGGTAGCTGAACCTGGAGTGCTGGTTTCTTAAGAACGCCATCTTCCAGTTGAGCCTCCCCCGTGCTGGTGAACCCGACCGGGTATTCCGCGTTGAGTATCCGTCGTCCGTAGATGGCCAACCCGCCTTTGACGCGTTGCCTTGGCCATCTACGGGCACCTTCACGAAAAGCCTTGAAATCAGGCCTCTGCTGTACCTACTGGGCTACTGACCTGCCCGAAGGGGGCCACGCCGTGATTTGGCCACCTTCGTCGCCCTGCTGTGCGAACATCGCGGATCTCCGCGCCAGCGATAGACGATCACCATAGGGGACGATATTAATACCCCTTCTATCCTCCGGGGAAGGGCTCCAGCGCGCCCGTAGCGCCACGCCGAAGGCGTAGGCGGCTCCTTGCNNGGCCTCCTAATACGTTATTAACATTGCATACCATGAGCCATCTCCGTTGCCCTAGCGAACCTGATCTCCTTAATAACCCACTTAATTCCTTCTCTCCAGCCCGTCTCCTGTTCCTTTAACACCCAATCCCTCTCTTCCCCTGAGACCCCCACTCACCCTTGTCCCAGGCTGGTCTCTTCCTTGACCTGCTCCCCAACATGTCCATTAACAAATCATCAAACCTCTTCCTTATCCCATTACCCATGTGACCCTTAACAGGTTCGTGGCTTACACCAAGCAAATGCATTACCCGGTAAGTCCCAACCCTGTCCTCAAAGCACCCTTCATCTCGTTCTCCCCTGAATCACCCAGGACAACGCTTTCTTTTTCCTCAGCTGGAGACGATCAACTCGCACTGTTGATAGCTGACCGTCTGACTGAGGCTTCAATGGTGGGACCTTACTTCAAGAGGGCTCTGAACCGTTGCAACGAGAATAGAGGGGTCATCGAGTCTTGGCCCGATTGATCCTGAGAAGGTGTTTGGCGTTGACAGGGTTACTCACCTGAGGGTTGCAAGGTCCTTGGCACGTTTAAGGACGGTGGGGTTGAATGGAAGCCTGGTTTGCTACCCGACATTCCTGCTCTCATGGGTGACGGGGAATATTAATGCATCTTACCGTTGTAGACCTTGGGGTTACCCTTAACGCAAAGGTCGAAGGATAGTTCCTCGTGGGAAGGGCAGGGGTGAGAGACTCGATCTGGTACTCCCTGGCTTTCTTAAGACCCTCATGGTGCGTCTCAGTAAGAGGCAGGCACCAGGGATGTGCGTTGGTATTACGGCTGGGGGAAAGGACGCTGGATTGGAATCAAGGTGGTGTCATGGTCAGCCAGGTGAGGAGTCGCTTGAGCAGGGAGCTACAGCGGTAACAGGTAATGAGGGAGATCGATCTCTGGTTTAAGGCTTAAGGACCTACAGGTTTCCTCGTTGCGTAATGCTGGGTAGAAGGGGAGGGGGGTTGTTAAGAAAAGCCTACCGGGATCCTGGCTGAGGGTCTGGCGCGCCCGTAGCGCCCTGCGGAAGAGGAGGATGGCGTCTTGCGCCACCCTCCTCCTCGACGCGCCATGTGGGGCATCCTGGGGCGCTCCAGGGCGCTCCCCAAGGTGCATGACCCAGGCGAAGGTGATCTCCGGCCTCTCTGTGCAAGTCGTTGGTTCTCACAATACTTTCCGTAAAGATGTGCGGGTCCTCCCGTGTGATCGGGAAGACCCGCGGTGCTTTCGTGCCGATCGTGCTCACGGCACGGCGGAGTAGTCGAAGACCTTCTTCGGTTTCTCTTCCGACGTGCGGCAGTACCTATTGGACGCCTTGTCGAACCCGATCCCGTGGGCCGCCTCAAACCTGTTCATCGGGCCGTTGAGGCGGACGAGCCGCTCCTTGTTCTCGAGCGAACTGGTCGTTGCCTTTGTCAACTGCATGCGCCCAATGCCTTCCTCACTCAGTCGGGCGAGGCCGAGGGCAAAGCGGCAGTAGTTGGCCAGGGATCTGCACCGGGCGGCCAGGGAGTGGTGGGCCTCGATCTGACGCTTCGCCTGGCTCGCCGCCTGCATCTGCTGGAGGAGCACGCCCTGGACCTTGTTATCCCGGCACATGAGCGCGAACTGTTGAGCGAACCTCTCCATCTCCGCTGTCAGTCGATCCTCGGGAGTATTGCGTGCCGTCATGCTCCTGCGGACGGCCGTCTCGAGCCAATCGACAATGATCAGCGTGGGTCGACGCCCGGCGGCATCTTCGGTGCGGATGATCTCCTCGTAATCGGAGACGCCATGGTTCCCCTGGTCCGAGCGGCTCATGTCGTAGGGGTGGAGGAAGATCCCGTACCATTCCCTCGCCTTCTGAAAGGCGTGTTGGACGTTCGGCGGCATCTCGGCCAGGGCCTTTCCTTCAAACTCTTTTCTTGGCATGCCCGTGGCCATCGCCAGGAACCTCGTGAGGATGTCCCCGGTGTCCACTTCCTGTTCGTAGGAGCAGTAGGCGGCATGCCGGCCCTGCTTGGCGCATGCATGGGCAAGCTGAATCCCGAAGGTCGTCTTTCCGCCTCCTGAAGGTGCTACGAAGAGCATCGCATCTCCGCAGGCCATCCCTCCTTCCGTCAACTCGTCCAGCCAGTCGATACCGAAGGGGACGCGATCCAGCCTGCCGTCAGGAAGAGGTGCGGCGGGGTTCATGAAGTTGGCCGCGTTAATCGTCGCCGGGCGGTTGGCTACCACTTCTCTTAATAGAATTTCCGCAGTCACCTTCAGGTCCTCGCCCTCCTGGTCCTGGGTTTCGGGAAGTGCGACGCGATAATCCGTGAACTTCTGTAACACCTTTCTGACTAGCTCCCGCGATGCCGGCAGCAGGGTTCGATCAAAGCCGGTCATTACGTCCAACAGGAGAACGACTTCATCGCGCCACGTGAAGTTGTTCCGGAACGCCTCGGCGTCTTCAGGATCAGTGCAAAGCTGTGCCAGAAGGGCTTCTTTGGATAACGGTCCCCGCTTACCGCCTCTTATTAATATCTGCTCGATAGACTTCCAGAGTGTACGATAAGGCCATTCCTGTACGGGATTCCATCCCTTGGTTGCCGAAGGGACGCTCAAGACCCAGTTCTGAAACGTCTCGTCGAGTGCAAAATAGAGGACCATCAATCGCTTTTCTTCACGCTGCAATTCAATCATGCTATGGCTCCTGTAGTTAGTGGTTCTTCAAGTTTAATGATGTCAGTCCACTTCGTGGTCTGACGCATACATTCTTCGTTGTCTGCAAGTATGCCGCAGACGTTATTCAAGTGCAGGTGCAGGGCCTTTAGTTTGGCATTAATACTGGGCTCGTCACCGGCATACAGATCAAGGCACTCCCGGATTGCCTTGGACGGCGGGATGCCGTATTCGGCGTTCAGGGCTCTCAACTGAGGGCTGGACTCGGAGATGAGGGAGTCGCGTTCCGGTTGAAGGATACCGGCGTTGTAGAATGCCTGGTGAAGGTCAGCGTCAGGACCCTCAAAGGTAATGTCGGAGGTTAAGCTGGCTCTTTCTCCAGACGAGATCTTGATCAGGAAGAGGCCAACGGGGGACCTGATTCCTGATTGGAGTTTGACGGATTCCCATAAAATATTAAGGCTATCAGGGGTGTAATTATGTGAAATGGCGATGTCGATATGCTTTTTGAGAGTCTTAAGGGATACCCCAGCCCGGAGAAGAACCCCCGCAATGCCCAACCGGCTGTCAGCATTGGCATGGTCCGGCGAAGCCGTGGGATGCCCTTGCTCATTGCCAGCGAGGGCCCCGCTGGGGGTGTCGTTGTTGTTGTTCAGTTCTTCTGCAGCACCACCACCCATGCATGGTGCTGGTTCAAGGGATGGTAAAGAAGATGGTAGAGTCCGAAAATCGGACGGCTGCACTCCAAAAACTGGACGGCTGCACTCCGAAAACTGGACGGCTAAGGACTCATCTGCGGGTCTGACTGACAGTAAGGATTTCAGCTCAGCCGTCTTCTCCCTGGTCCATAAACGGGTCTCCTTCACCGATCCAGGGTTTTTTACTTTGAACGGATCGAGTTCTCCGAAGAACCCAGGTATCCCATACACGTTTGCCGCATGACCATCACCCGTTGCCAGCTGGACGACGAACCCGATCTCAACGAGCTTTCTGAGATGGGTCCAGAACGTTGACCTGCTGCAACCGCACGTTTTGATCAGTAAGTCCCCGCCGTAACAGACGAACAAGGCCCCTGACCCAACCAGCTCTCCCTGCTGAGGACCGTCCCGATGCTTTGGCGGAGCGTCACATCTGTTGGCGATCGTCTGCAGCGTGTGGCGGGGACCTTGACGCAGGTGCGCATAACCCCCGTCTTCGAGGATCCAGGAAGGGAGTTCGTTGACCCACCCGTGCCTCGGCGACTTATTAACGTCGGTGGGTGTAATCTTTTCAGCTTGAGGCTCAGCCGCAGCCTTACCAGGCTCCTCCTCCTCCTCAATCTGGCACGGTTCCACGTCCGTGGCAACCGTGCACAATCCACCAACGTTTTCAACTGCGTTCTCAATATCCCACATTACAACGTTCCTTATCCCCAGTTCTGTTCCGAGACGCCGGTACTGGGGCATGGCCGGCACGGAACCACCTGGTGACGCCGCGGAGGGGGTGGTGGCGGACGTACCGGCCTCCTGCTTGGTGACTGAGGTCACCGGTACTACGACATTCGTCGCCTCAGCCGCCGCAACGTGCGGCAGAACCTGAGGATCCTGCGTTCCCAAGACACTACTCATCTTTGCATCTCCTAATAAACGGTTTTCCTTTACATCAGCGGCGAACCCACCTCGTGCACCACGCACGCCTGCAAGCACCGCCACTTTTACTGCAACCGTGATGCTGCGGCATACACCGTACGAGCCCACAAGCTTCACCGCCCAGCCACCGAGCAGAAGCCCACCGTAAGTCCACACGGCCTATGAGAGCTCCAGTTCAGCGGCCTAAACTCGTCGTCCGCCAGGCCTTTCTTTTTTTGGCCAGTGAACGCTTCCGCCCTGTTGGGAATTGCTTGGAACTGGCCAGAATGACCTGAAACATTAAGAAAGAGGGGGATTTAACGTGGAGGGACTGCTTTTGAAAAGTAGGCTGGGCCCGTCGTGGGTGAACCGGAGGGTGTGTCTAGAAGGGATCCAAGTAATCTGAGATCTGGATGACACATCCACACGACAACTTAAGAATGGCCTTGCCGGTCCTCGGGGGGTCACGCAGGGCTTCCCCCTTTCCTGTCTTACCACACTGGGGACACTTCAGGTCGGCCAGGCGACTCAGAAGCTCGTTGAGTACCTCCACGTCCACCTCACGGGGTACATCTTCAATGCCTTGTTCGGGAGCATTCTCCTGGGACATCAGCTTACCCCCGAGACCGTGCCGTCTACGGTCCCGGTCCTTGATGAAATCATCCATTTCGGTGAACGATTTCAGGCAATGCGGAATCATGTAGAGGCGCCCCGATTCCTCGGGGCTACTGGTGAGGAATCGTAAGGTCAGCGGGATGATGATGTCCTCGCGGGGCCAAAGAAGATACGCGGGAAGGCCCGCCAGATAGTCCTGGGGTAGGTACATGCGGTCAAACATCAGTGTTTCCAGGCCCTCCAGTGGCGGTGAAATGAGGTTTTTGACCGACTGGAGGGCCGCGCACCATAGCTTGGAGAGGCGCCAGAAACTGGCGACCATCATACACAGAAAATTACGCCTTATCTCATCCCTATTAATAGGTCCACCATCTTTAACGGCCTCAGCCAGGTCCCTGAAGCCCTGGGACCTGAGACGGTCGAAGACTTTAGTGAGGTCCTTCTGCTCCTGACGAGCCACTTTCTCCATGTGGCCCAGGATTCGCTCGGTCGAGCGGCTGGTCCGGGCCTCTTCAACCTCTTCCTGGCTGACCTCGCCAGCCAAGATAGAGCCCGTCACAACCTCCCAGACACCGTCTGAATCCAGCAATTCCGGGGCTTTCGTAAAGTCCGCTGCGTAGAGGGCCAACTGTGACAGAAGGCTTACGGCGGAACGGTGGGCGAAAACCTCCTCGGTAACCCGCTCAAGCTGTGCCTTCCGATCGATAACCCCCCCGACTGACGCCTCATCCAGCGGATCAAGGAACCACTGCGGCATCAAGCCAATGCCTTCGGCTGTAGGATGCTTGTATTCAAGGACGTACCTGTACGCTCGGCTACGGAACTCTTTCAGGTGTGGCATTTCCTCCATATGCAGGAACAGTAAGGCCAGGTCTCGCAGGACCTCGTCGGGGGGCTCCAGGCCATTTACCTCCAGGATCTGAAGGCCCAGCTTACACATATCCTCGACGGCCTTCTGGCGTGATCTCCACCCGTTCAGGCACCCTATCAGGTCAAACCGCCGACCCTCGGGCGTGGGTAACACGAGAAACCGAACGGGTGATACCCCTTCAGCCCCCCCGGGGGCCAGCCACTCGGCAATCCCGACTTTGCCACGCAGGATACGAGAGAGCCTTTTTGATTCTTCCTCCGTGGGACTACGAAGCTTTAGCGTGCCGATGTTCGCCATTTTCAGCCCTCCCCTTCAGAAAGGTAACCTGCCCGCCGGGTATTTTCCAAGTTTTTCCCAACAGGGTGACAAGATGGTTTCCTAACCAAAGGAGGTTCCAATGAAGCCAAACGAGAAGATGAAAACGATCGGTGAGGTGGCGAGTGAGGTGGGAATTAACCGTTGGAGACTGGCGTACTTGATTGAACGGGGGCAGGTTCCTGGAGCCAGCGCAAAGGTTCCTGGCCGGAAACTGTTCACAGAGGGGGATATCCGCGCCATTAAAGAAGCGTTGGGGGAGGTGACACATGTCAATTAGCTTTGCTGAACCAGAATCCGGGCAAAGGATGCATGTCAAGGCCCCAAGAACGAGCGATTCAGGAGTGCGAGGCAGTCTGACCGACACCCCGTTCCCGCAGGGACCAGAGAATGGTCTTGCGGAGCCGATCTTGCTCAGCCAACGTAATGCGGCGCGGGCGTTGGCAATTTCAGAGCGATCTTTGTACGAGTGGACGCATGCAGGTCGGGTACCGTACGTGCGTCTGGGGCGTCGGGTACTCTACCAGCCAGATGCCCTACGTCGCTGGGTGCGGAGCCATCAGCATGGGCCGGATACCGCGGGCAACTGTGGTGAGACGGGGATTACTCAGCCGGGTACTCAGCCGGGTACTTGACACCCGGTAAGTCCTGAGGTATTCAGGACGTGCTATCAAAGTTTATGGCCCGTAAGGTGGGGTTGACCTTTGCGAGCCCGGATGCCTTGGCCGCAGTGCTGAACCTGCGGATTATCATTGGAAAACTTAAGCGGAAGAAAGGATAGGGAGTCGTGGCAAGCGTTTCAAGAGAAGCAAAAACTGGACGACGCACGGTACAGTTCATCGGTATGGACGGTAAGCGGCGATCCCTGCGGCTGGGGAAAGTTAACAAACGACAGGCGGAAACCGTCAGGGGCTACGTCGAAGACCTTGTTGCAGCCCTGATCACCGGGCACACCCCACCCGACGAAACAAGCCGGTGGGTTGCCGCCCTGCCCGACATGCTGCGGAAGCGCCTGGCGGCTGTGGGCCTGATTGACGCCCCGGAGCAGGCTCAGCGGTTGACCCTCAAGCCCTTCCTTGATGCCTACATGACAAGCCGCACGGACCTAAAGCCGAGCACCAGGATAGCCTTGGGGCAAACCGTGGCCTACCTGACGGCTTTTTTCGGCCCCGACAAGCCGCTACGCGACATTCGGCCGGGCGATGCCGACGAATGGCGGCGGTTCCTGGCAAGCAAGGGCTTGGCCGAAGCCACGATCCGCAGGCGTTGCGGTGTGGCCAAGCAATTCTTTAGGGCCGGGGTCCGCAAGGGCCACCTGCCGAGTAACCCGTTTACGGACCTGAAATCGGCGAACTTGGCGAACCCGGCGCGGGAGTTCTATATCAGCCAAGCCCAAACGCAGAAAGTCTTGGACGCCTGCCATGATGCTCAGTGGCGGCTATTGTTTGCCCTGAGCCGCTACGGGGGCCTGCGGTGCCCGTCCGAGCATCTGGGGCTACGCTGGAGGGACATTGATTGGGCTGGGGGGCGCTTCACAGTCCACAGTCCCAAAACCGAACACCATCCCGGGGGGGCATCTCGGCAGGTGCCTCTGTTCCCCGAGTTGTTGCCGCACCTACGGGAAGTCTTTGAGCAGGCTGAGCCTGGGACGGAGTACGTCATTACCCGTTACCGACACTCCAACCAGAACCTTTCAACACAGTTACGCCGTATCCTTCGCCGAGCGAGTCTGACGCCCTGGCCGAAACTATTCCAGAATCTACGAGCGACACGACAGACAGAACTGGCCGACAAATTCCCGCTGCACGTGGTGTGTGCGTGGTTCGGCAACTCACAACCCGTTGCCATAAGGCACTACCTGCAGGTAACGGACGAACACTTCCGGCAGGCGGTGCAAAATCCGGTGCAGCCAGATATCACAGGGGGCCACACGGTTGCACAACCCGCACCGGGCGAGGCGGGCGACCTTGCGATCTGTGGCTCTTCGCAAGGCAATGTGGCTCAGTGCGAGAACATATCTACAGAACTGGTGGGCGTTGCAGGACTTGAACCTGCGACCTCGTGGGTGTGATCCACGCGCTCTAACCAACTGAGCTAAACGCCCACTCGCCAGCCGATACGACCCGCAGACTATAGCCGACATCCGGGCCGTTTTCAAGCCCGAACACAACAGGAGACGTAACCGCTTAACCGCGATTTGCGTGGCAGAGGCTTTGCCCACCTTGTAGCATGGCCGGTGGATCGCTTATCCTCAGGTCGAGGCCCGGCGGCGCCGGTCGCTGCCGAACCCGGTTGATCCGGTGCGGGGTACTGAAACGGGACGGCCGCATCGTTCGCACCGTCCGCTCCGGCGGATCTTCGACATTCAAGGAGATAGCTCTATGACGCTTCCCGACGGCCTCACCTTCGGCCTGGGCGCGCTGCCCCTGATCACCGACGCCGAGACCCGCTCGATCTCGGCCGAGAACCCCGACGGGGCCAAGGGCGGCGGGGCGAAGGCCGTGCCGGAGGCCACGAACCCCGGCCGCGAACTCGGCCCCGGCTGGAAGATCCGCCCGTGCATCACCCTCAAGGCGGGCGAGACGGCAACGCTGGCCGACATCAAGGGCCCCGGCGTCATCCGGCATCTCTGGATCACCGTGCGGCCGGAGGCGCTGCGGTCGTGCGTCCTCCGGTTCTACTGGGACGGCGACGCGGCGCCCTCGATCGAGGTGCCGCTGGGCGATTTCTTCGCCCTGGGGCACGGCCTGCGCACGACGGTCGTGTCGCTGCCGGTCGCGGTCTGCCCCAGCGGCGGCATGAACGCGTACTGGCCCATGCCGTTCCGCAAGCACGCCCGGATCACCGTGACGAACGATTACCACGAGGACCACGGCGGCTTCTTCTACCAGGTGGACTACGCCCTGACCGCCATGCCCAAGGAAGCCGGGTACCTGCACGCCCAGTGGCGGCGCAGCCTGACGACGCGCGCGCAGCCGGAGCACGTGATCCTCGATGGCGTGCGCGGCCGCGGGCATTACGTGGGCACCTACATCGCGTGGACGCAACTTTCCGGCGGATGGTGGGGCGAGGGCGAGGTCAAGTTCTTCATCGACGGCGACTCCGCTCACCCCACGTACTGCGGCACGGGCACCGAGGACTATTTCTGCGGCAGCTATGGATTCCCGAAGCCATTTAGCGGCCCCTACACGGGCACGACCCTGCCCGCCAGCGATAGCGCCGAGATGCCGAGCTTCTGGAGCCTGTACCGCTGGCACATCATGGACCCGATCCATTTCAAGAAGGACCTGCGTGTGACGATCCAGGCCCTGGGCTGGTGGCCCGGCGGCAAGTATCAGCCGCTGACCGACGACATCGCCTCCACGGCGTACTGGTACCAGCGCCTGCCGCACGTGCCGTTCCCGGCGCTGCCGGGGATCAACGAGAGGTTCGCGCGGTGAAGCCGTAGGCGCCGTTGGACAGGTGTGGTTTAATGGCCCGCCACGGCGGGTCTTCGACGCGGCAGCATCGGGAGTTCGAACGACCATGCTTTCACAACGGCGCGAAAGCATGGCACCCTCAAACGAAAGCAGGGCATCCGTAAGCAAGGATCTAACCGCGGAGACCGCGGAGCACGCAGAGAACAACAGAAACAACTTGCGGATTGGGGAAAAACGGAAAAGGCAATTTACGCCGTTGTTCTTTCCCTTCCTATCTCTCCGTTTTTCTCTGCGGTCTCTGCGTGCTCTGCGGTTAATCGAACGGCCGAAGAAGCACGGCCACGCAAAAGCGGAAAGGCCATCGGCGCACCATGCAGATCGAGTTGGCGTACGGGCGCACGGGCGCTCTCATCGACGTGCCGGACGGGAACCTCTCGGCGGTGGTTGAGCCGGCGTGGCCGGCGGTCCTTGCGCAGCCGCAGGCCGCGGGGACCGAGGCGCTCTCGCATCCCGTGACGGGTCTGCCGCTGGCGGCGGTCCTGTCGGAGCGGATCGTGGGGCGCTCGAACGACCATGCTTTCGCCCGCCACAGCGGATCTTCGACAAGCGAAAGCATGGCACCCTCGAAGGGGACGTTGACGTGGCGGCGCGACTGGCGCCATTTCCACGCCGTCATCATCGTAAGCGACACCACCCGACCGTGTCCGAACCGCGACGTGCTGCTGCCGATCCTGGCGGCGCTCAGCCACGCCGACATCCCCCGCAAGTGCATCACCCTTCTTATTGCCACGGGCCTCCACGCCCCGGTCACGGGAGACGCGGCGCGGCGGCTCCTCGGCCACGAGATCGTTGCGGAGTACCGCGTGGTGAACCATTTCGGCGAGCGGCCGGTTACGCTGGCGCGGCTGGGCCAGACGCCCGCCGGCACACCGGTGGTCCTCAATCGCGAGTGGGTCGAGGCGGACCTGCGGATCGCGACCGGCGTCATCGAGCCGCACATGATGGCCGGGCTTTTCCGGCGGGCGGAAGGCCATCTGCCCGGGCATCGCCGCCGACGAGACGGTCCGGGCCTGGCACTCGCCGCGGTTCCTCGAACATGAGCGGACGCTGCCGGGGTATCTGGAGGGCAACCCCGAGCACGAAGAGGCGCTGGCGGTGGCCGACTTCGCCCCGCCGCACTTCACGGTCAACGTGACGGTTGACCGCAGCGCGTGCCTGACCGGCGTTTTTGCGGGCGACATGCGCGGCGTGCACGCGGCCGGCGTCGAGTTCCTGCGCGGGCACGTATCTCGGCCCGTGCCGGAGGCGTGCGACATCCTCGTGACCACCAACGGCGGCTGGCCGCTCGATCACGTCTACTACCAGTGCCAGAAGGGCCTGCTGACGGGCCTTCCGATCCTGAAGCGCGGCGGGACGTTCCTGTTTGCCGCGGCGTGCGAGGACGGCCTGGGGCAGCGCGAGTTCACGGACATGGTGATGCGCTACGGTTCGCTCGACGAGGCGATGGCGGCGATGACGGCGCCGGGGGCGGTGGTCATCAAGGACCAGTGGGCCCTTGAGAACCTTGCGAAGGCCGCCCGCCACGGCGAGATCATGTTCTGGTCCGACAAGCTGCCCAAGAGCCTTCAGCAGCGGATGTTCGTGACGAGCGTTCCAACGCTGCAGGACGGCCTGGCGCGGGCCTTGGCCAAGCACGGCCCGCAGGCCCGCATCGCCGTCATGCCCCACGGGCCGTACGTGTTGCCGTATGTCGACGGCAAGAAGTAACGAACAATTTCACCGCAGAGAACGCAGAGAACAACAAAAACGACGGACGGATGGGGGAAAAACAAAAAGACCAAGACGAAGAATTTAACCGCGGAGACCGCCCGCCACGGCGGGTTGACTCCAAACGCGGAGAAAAACTGAAAGATAAGAGGGCAAGAAACAACAGCGTGATCTACAGTGGCCTTTTCCGTTTTCCCCGAGTCTGTAAGTCGTTGCCGTTTTCCCCAATCCGTCCGTCGTTTTTGTTGTTCTCTGCGTTCTCAGCGGCCTCTGCGGTGAATCCGTTGCCGTTTTTCTCCGCGGTATCCGAATGGCCGAAGAGATAGGCGCCGGGGCGGCGGCGGGGTATACTCGCGGTATGTCCGAACCACGATTCTCCTATCCGATGATGTTCAACCTGGTGGGCCGGCCCGCGCTGGTGGTCGGCGGCGGACGGGTGGCGCTGCGCAAGGCCCGGACGCTGTCCGACGCCGGGGCGAAGGTCCGCGTGGTGGCCCCCGAGCTGCTCCCCGAGTTGGCGGCCGACACGCGCCTCGATTGCGTGGCCGCGGCCTACGCGGCCGGGCACGTGGCCGGCATGTTCCTGGTGATTGCCGCCACCGATGATGCCGCGGTGAACGCCCGCGTGGCGGCCGATGCGCGGGCCGCCGGGGCGATCGTCAACGTGGTGGATACGCCGG
The DNA here is from genome assembly GCA_003170085.1 of Planctomycetia bacterium. GTDB lineage: Bacteria > Planctomycetota > Phycisphaerae > FEN-1346 > FEN-1346 > FEN-1346. Next base: position 14,229 of record PMZT01000270.1, read on the forward strand.
CCCTGTGCGATTTTATCGTGCCGTCGGTGGTGGAGCGGGGCCGGCTGGTGATCGCGGCGTCGACCGGCGGCGCGGCGCCGAGCCTGGCCCGCAAGATCCGCGAGCGGCTGGAGCGCGAGTTCGGCCCCGAGTACGCGGTCTATTGCGACGTGATGGACGACCTGCGGCGCGACATCCAGGCGAGGGGCCTCTCGGACGATCTCCGCCGGCGGCTGTTCGAGCGCCTGACCGAGCCGGACCTCATTGCGGCGGCTCGCGACGGGGCGGCGGCGCTCCGCGAGAAGATGATCGCAGCCGTTGCGGAGATTCTTGGCGAGGCGAAGTAAGTCGCCTACGGCTGCACGAGTTGCTTGTCGCTTGGCAGGTCCTTGACGTTCGCGAGGCCGAAGGCCGTGAGGAACTTCTTGGTGGTTCCGTAGAGGAGCGGCCGGCCGATGTGTTCGCTGCGGCCGGTCACGCGCACCAGGCCCTTCTCCATCAGCGTGCGGACCATATCGCCGGCAGCCACGCCGCGGATGTCCTCGATCTCGGCCCGCGTAACCGGCTGCTTGTAGGCGATGATCGAGAGCGTCTCGAGCGCCGCCTGCGTGAACCGCGCCTCGTTGCGGGCCCGCACGAGCTTCCGCAGATACTTCGAGAATTCCGGCCGCGAGAGCAACTGGAACCCGCCGGCGATTTCCGCGAGGGCAAACGCGCGGCCGCTCTCGGCATACGCGTCGGCCAGTTGCCTGACGGCCTCGCGCACGGCATCGACGGTGACGTCCTCGCCGGCGGCGGCGGCCAGGCGCTCGGGGCTGACGGGTTCGTCGCTGGCGAATAGCAGGGCCTCGATAATCGTGGTCAGAGACGGCTCGGTCATGGTCTTCGCTCTCTCTATCCCCCGGCGGTGCCGGGGGCTTATCTTCCGGCAGTGCCGGGGGCTTGCGGCGGGCCGAGCATGACGGCCGCCTCTTCTTCGGTGAACCGCCGCGGTTGGCCGCCGGCCACGAGGAGTGCCCCGCCGACAACGGCCTCGGCGATGAGCGTCTCGCGCCCGCCGTCGTCGCGCAAGACGCGGTTGGCGAAGAAGACCCGCGCGCCGCGGACCTCCTTCACCCACGTCTCGATAATGAGCAGGTCGTCGTAGCGGGCGGCTGCGCGGTACTTGACCTCGACGCCGGCGATGGCGATGAAGTGGCCGGCGGCCTCCATCTCGCGGTACGTTACGCCGCGCGCCCGCATATATTCGGTCCGGCCCATCTCGAAATACTGGAGGTACACGCCGTGGTGGACGCGGCCCATCGGGTCCGCCTCGGGGTAGCGGACGCGCAGGGTCATGCGGTGCGGGTACGTCGGCGGCTGAGGGCGGGCGTCGGGCATCCTACGCTCCCTTGGCCAGGTAATCTTCGAGGAGGTGTTTGATGCCGGGCTCCGTCTCGGTCTGCCACATGCCGATGATCTTGCGTTCGCGTTCGGCGTTCTCGGCCGAATCGGAGGCGTGGGCGGCGTTCCGCATGAGGTCGCGGCCGAAGTCGCTCCGCACGGTACCGGCCTCGGCCTTGTCGGGGTTGGTGGCGCCCTGCCAGCGGCGGATCTTCTCGATGGCGTCCTCGCCGCGGTACAGCAGGGCCAGGCAGCGCACCGGGCCGGGCTTGGTGCGCTCGGCCTCGTCCTTCACCTTGCGGGGGTCCACGCCCGTCATATATTGAACGATCTTGGCGAACTCAGTCCTCGCATTGAGATCAGAGAGCATGTGGTTGGCCGACTTGTAGAACTCGTCGGGGATCTCGTAATCGAAGCCGCCGGCCAGGCGCTTACGCATCGTGTTCTCGATGAGGAACTGGAGCTTCTCGCGGAAGACATCCAGCAACGGCGCGTAAAACGCCTCGCCCTGGGCAACGCTCATCGAGAGGATCTTGGCCCCGACGATGAAGAGGCCGGTGCGGGCGAAGACGTCGATGATGTTGCCGGGGCGGCGGCTGCGCTTCTCGAAGTTCTCGGGCTTCAGGATCACGAGCTCGGTCTGCACGTTCCTGGCGGTGGGCGGAAACGTGGCGGCGCCCTCGACGATGCCGCCGTCGGTGGCGGCCGTCCGGGCGAAGAACTGGAGTTCCTCGCGCACGGTGACCGGGTCGGGTCCGCAAATGACCGCCGGCTCGAAGTACTTCATGCGGCCGTCGGGATAGTTCTGGAAGTCGCCGTACGTGCCGCGCACCGTGTAGCCCTCGACCTTGGGGCTGGCGTGGCCGACGACGTCATCGACGAGGTGGTTCAGGGCGTTCTCGCCCTTGAAGACGAGGACCATGCAGCGGTTCGAGAGGCCCATCGGGTTCGACTTCCGCAGGTTCTCATCGACGTACTCGATGAACTGGCCGCGCACCGGGTTATCGAGGTCCGACCGGCGCAGCAGGTCGAGGTATTGGTCGACCCAGGCGTTGGTGGGGGCGTACATGTGGACGCCCACGAGGTCCAGCTTCGACAGGCTGAGCAGCCGCCCGATGATGCCCCCCGTGCGGCTCTTGTGGAGGCTGTACGGCGTGATCATTGCGTAAGCCAACTCGGTTGCCATAAGTGCGCATCCTCTAGCGGGTTCCGTGGATTCGCTAATGTATCCGCAGGCGGGGCACGGGTCAACGGGTTGCGTTTGATACCCATCCGGAATCTGGAAAATTGCGGAACTCAATCTTTGAAGACCCAGCCTTGTTCTCGGATCAGACTCAGGAAGTTCATGCACCTGATTCTGGAATTCGTGCAAACGTAGGGAATACCAGGCCTATCAGCAGTTCCGCCGGGGAGTTCGTTTGTTACAACGGCGCACTTCTCAACTGAGGCCAGGGCTATGACAAACGGGTCCGCAGCCGACCGATTCTTCCTGGTGTCCACCAGTCTCTTGTACTTTGCAAGTATGTCCTTAACCACCATCTGGATGCGCTCATCGGTCTTGACGAACATGCGGCAGTTCTTCCTGGCCCAGGCGTACACCTCATCGTCCTTCTTCTCCAACTCAAAAAACACCTCCTCGCTTGCGAGAAGATCTCCGTTCTCTATGAGCCTCTCGATGTTGTGCCAGAGAGACGGGAACACCTCGGGCGGGTAGTGCCGGCGCCACCCATGAAGAATCGCACTCGTATCGATGCTGTACTTGGCCACGCCGGAGCCCTTCTTACGATAGATGAGCCTGCAACTCAGCCTCGATCTTCGGCAAGTGTTTCAGTCGGATTTCGAGGAAATCGGAAACGTCACTGGCTGTAACTCTGTCGAGGTAATAGTTACTCAAGACAAGCTGGGCGAACAGCCTGCCGGCCCTGCCGAGGGCCACGACATCGGGTGGCGCAAACCCCGGAGCCTCTTTCTTCTGGGCGAGGTACTCCTTGCGGAACTGCTCCCTCTTCGCGCGATAGAAGGCTTCTGTCGTCCGCCCGAAGATCAGCAACCGCCGCAGAATCACCTCTCTGCTTGCTCCGCCGTACCTGCGGGACAGGGCTTGTATTTCATCGTCTGACCAGACGGGGTTGCGTCCCTTGGCTACTACTAGTTGCTCCTGCAACAGATCGGCGGCTGGCACCAATGTGGCACCGGCAACCATATTGCAGAACACTTCCATCCTCTCGTCCTCTGAGTTGGGGTTTGCCTTCTCTTCTAAGTCGCAAAGGCCGCCGCGGTGCAACATGATGTGTGCGAGTTCGTGAAGCAAGGTGAACGTTCTGGCTCGCGGTGAATCCTTGATGTTAGCCGTAACGGCTGGCAGAGGTTGCTGCACAATGGAGAAGCCCCGCATCTCGCTCAAGTCCACGTCGGTCGCCTGAAAGACGAGCACGCCAAGATATTCAATGGCATTGCGCCAACCGTTGAAGCTCTTGTACGCACCGGGCCAACTCGCTTGGTTCTCATAAGTAATACAAAGACACTCGCGAATACGCGTACCCACGACCTCGGGGTTCTCGTCCAAAGAAGCCGCAAGCGGGAACTCCGGCGGCTTTCCCTCAGTTGCCTCCCACATTTCGATTGCCAGTTCCCGTCGATCATACGCGCGGCGGATCTCATATCTGAGTTCGGGCGAGTACTCTGGCTGTGCTCCGCCGGGCAAGCGTCTGAAGTCCTGCATTGGCTTGAAGTCGCGTGGCGGTTCTGGCAAGTAGAAGACGGCCAAGGGCCTCTTGTAAACTGCGCCTAGCTTGCGTAATTGCTTGAGGGTCGGGCTCTTGGTGCCGCTCTCCCAAGAGAACAGTCTCTCCTCAGCCACCTGTACCTTCTTGGCAGCTTCGGCGATTTCAAGGCCGGCGCTCTTCCGGGCCCACACCAGCAACTCTGGTTCTACCATCGCTCTAACGTATTGAGGCATGCCCCGCTCCATCTGCCGTACCTCGGAGTTCACGAATTGAAGCCACTGCGAACGGCATTGCCTTTCCCCTTTGTCATACAGATCGGCATTCGGCAAACCAATTATAACGTCATGTTTCAGGGACAGGAACCCCCTTTACGGTTCCAGAACAGTTTTCATCGCCTCGCCGCGCCGCATCAGGTCGTGGGCCTGGTTCGCCTCGGCCAGCGGCAGGGCGTGCGAGACCATCAGGGCGAAATCGTCGAGGTGGCGTTTCATCAGGTCCAGCGCCCGCAGGGTGTGCTTCGTGTGGCTGACCCACACGCCCACGTACTTCAGGTCCGGCCGCGTGAGGTCCCAGAAAGGATCCCACTCCATCTTGCCGCCGGGCTGGCCGAACCCGGAGGTGATGAACCGCCCGCCCTGGCGCACGAGGCCCAGGCCTTCGCGGACGACGTCGGCCTTGCCCACCGCCTCGTAAACCGCGTCGGCCCCGCGGCCGTCGGTGGCGGAGCGGACGAACTCCTTGCGCTCCTCGGGCGTGGTGCGATTGATCGTCAACACGTCGGTGGCCCCGTACCGCCGCGCCGCCTCCAGCCGCCCCTCGGACCGCGAGATCATGATGATCCGCTGCACGCCCAGGTCGCGGGCCAGCGCCGCCGTAAAGCACCCGAGCGGCCCGGCGCCCAGGATCACGATCGTCTCATCGGGGCGGGGCGGGAAGAAGTCGAACTCGTGGGCCGCCGTCGAGCCTGTGCACGAGGCCGTGACCAGCGTCTTATGATGCGCCGCCGGCACGTCGTCGATCAAGAGGATGTCGGTCCGGGCGTCCAGCGGCAGGTATTGGCTGTAGCAGCCGTTCACGTGCGGCGGCACGGCCGAGGAGCGGTGGATGCCGTAGACGAATCGCTTGGGGCACAGGTGATGCTCGCCGCGCGTGCACCAGAAGCACTGGCCGCAGACCACGCTGCGGTTCCAGAGCACGGCCTGGCCGACGTGTAAGGGGCGGCCGTGGAGATCGGCCTTGGCGCCCTTGATCTCAACGATTTCGCCAACGCCTTCGTGGCCGAGGATGATCGGCAGGGGCGTCCGCGGATCCTCGCCGCCGGCCATGTGGAGGTCCGATCCGCACACGCCGGCCGCCGTGACCTTGACGAGGACCTCGCCGGGAGCGAGCGGCGCAAGGTCGAACTCCTGGAGTTCCAGCGGCTTTTTGAAGGCCGTGAGCACCTGCGCAAGGGTCTTCATCGATCGAGTTCCTTTCCGGCCGCTCCGCTCTTTGCGAGGGGCATGATAACGCGGGGCATGGGGGCGAGCAAGCGCGGAGCCCCGCCGTATGCTCTACAGAAAATCTCACCGCAGAGACCGCCCGCCACGGCGGGTTGACTCCGAACGCAGAGAAAAAAGGAAACGACTTACTGCGGGGGAAAACGGAAAAGACCTTCGCACCGCGACACGACCTGTGGTAAGTTTACAGAACAACCGCCCTTTACGCGGGTTCTACCTTTCGAGGGATCTGAGCACAAAGGGAGAACGCCATGCCACTTCGCCGCGATTTTTTGAAGACCATCGGACTTGGCGCCGCCACGATCCTCCTGCCGCGCGGGCTCCTGGCCGAAGCGCAGGCCGGCCGCCGGCCGAACATCCTGTACATCATGTCCGACGACCATGCGGCCCAGGCCGTCAGCGCCTATGGCGACTTCCTGGCCAAGGTCGCGCCCACGCCCAACATCGACCGCATCGGCGCCAAGGGCATGCGCCTCGAGAACTGCCTCTGCACCAACTCGATCTGCACGCCCAGCCGCGGATGCATCCTTACCGGCCAGTACAGCCACAAGAACGGCGTGTACACGCTGGCCGACCCGCTGGACCCCGAGCGCCCGAACGTGGCCAAGTACCTCCAGCAGGCCGGCTACCAGACGGCGATCTATGGCAAGTGGCACCTGCACAAGGACCCCACGGGTTTCGATCACTGGAACATCCTGCCGGGGCAAGGCGTGTACCACGACCCCGGGTTCATCGAGAAAGACAAGGGCCGGCAGAAACACACGGGGTATGTCACGGACATCATCACCGACATGACGCTGGAGTTCCTGAAGAAGCGCGACCCCGCCAAACCGTTCTTCGTCATGTGCCACCACAAGGCCCCGCACCGGCCGTGGCAGCCAGCTGAGAGGCACGCGAAGCTCTTCGCCGATATCGAGATGCCCGAGCCGCCGAGCCTGTACGACCATTACGAGAACCGCTCGCACGCCGCCGCCAACGCCAAGAACAAGGTGGGCGAGAACATGACGAAGACCGACGTGAAGGAGGACATCCCGCCCGATCTCAAGGGCGACGCCCTCCGCAAATGGGCCTACCAGCGGTACATCAAGGATTACCTGCGGTGCGTGCGGGCCGTGGATGAGAACGTCGGGCGGCTGCTCGATTACCTCGACAAAGAGGGCCTGGCCGAGAACACGGTCGTCATCTACACGTCGGACCAGGGGTTCTTCCTGGGCGAGCATGGGTTCTACGACAAGCGCTTCATCTACGAGGAGTCGATACGGATGCCGTTCCTGGTGCGGTATCCGCCCGAGATTGCCGCGGGAACGGTCAGCAAGGACATCGTGCTGAACTGCGACTTCGCCCCGATGTTCCTCGACTTCGCCGGCCGGCCGACGCCGTCGGAGATGCAGGGGCGCAGCTTCCGGGCGAACCTCCAGGGCAAGACGCCCGCCGACTGGCGCAAAAGCATGTACTATCGTTACTGGATGCACCTGGCGGATCACCATATTCCCGCCCACTACGGCATCCGCACGCCGAAGTACACGATGGCGTTCTACTACGGCCTGCCGCTGGGCACGTCGGGGTCTCTCAAGACGCCGACCGAGCCGGAGTGGGAGCTTTTTGACCTCGAAAAGGACCCGCACGAGATGAAGAACGTGTACGCCGATCCGGCGTACGCCCAGGTCGTCAAGGACCTCAAGGCCGAACTCAAGCGGCTGAAAGACGCGGTCGGCGACTCCGATGAGCCGTACCCCGAGCTTATCGAAGTCACGAAGAAGTTCTGGTAGGCGCACAGTGCGGGAAGGGGTAAGGAGCCTTGTAGCCAAGGCGCCCGACCCCTTCCCGATTTCCCCGTGCTATGCCGGTTACAGCCCCAGTTCCTTCATGATCCGCCGCGCGGTCTCGTCGATCCGCGCCGGCGTTTCGAGCTTTCCCGTGAGGATCAGCCACTTCGCGTGCTTCACCTTGTCGGCGCGAATCTCGGGCATCCGCTTGATTCGCCGCACGAGATGCCTGACCTCATGCCTCCACGGGGCTGCGGATAGGCCGCACGCTTTCGTCGCCTCGGTCGCAGTTGCCGTCGCGTGTGTATTCCTCATGGCGTCTTCCTTTTGTGGGGGTTTGCGCCCTTTTATCCTATGAACAATATCGTCGAATGGCGGAAAATAATGAAGGTCCGCTTATCGGGAACCCCCCGCTCTTGGGGCTAGGGGAAATCCCGTATTATTCCATACGGGGAGGCCAGGGGGGGGTCTGGGGTGCCATGCTTTCGCGCCGTTGCGAAAGCATGTTCTCGCAAGCGAGAGAATGATTCCTGCGACGTGCGTTCGGACCTCGAACGACCATGCTTTCGCAACGGCGCGAAAGCATGGCACCCGGCACGGGGGACCTTTTCACCGAACGCCATCACACCTTGACCGTGCGGCCGCGCGAGTTGGCGGCAAGGACGGCGTGGCCGTCGCCGAGGAGATCGGCAAGGTCGTGGCGGAAGGAGCCGTCCATCGAGACCTTGAACTCGTTGGCGGCGCGGATCAGCGTGCGGCCGCCGCCGGGGCTCTCCAGCTCAAGGTACAGGGGCAGCGACCCCGCGTGTTTCACCAGCACGCCGTGGAGCGACGCCAGGAGGCCGTCGGTCAGCGACGCCCGGTCGAGGTGCAGGATGACGGCCCGGGCCAGGCGCCGCCGGCCGTCTTCCAGCGTCAGAATCTCCGACGTGCGAATCTGCGGCTCCTCGCGCTGCCGGTCCACCGTGCCGCACACGAACACCACGCGGTCCGGCTGCACGAGTTCCTGGAACTTGAGGTAATCGCGGGGGAAGATCACGCAACCGACCGACCCGGCGAGGTCCTCGAGGTCGAAGATGGCCATCTTCGAGCCGGCGTTCTTGCCGGTCTTGGTGATGAGGACGCGAACGCTCTTGATAAGGCCGCCCAGGACAACCTCGGCATCCTGCCCGAGGGCGGCGAGGTCGGCCGTCGTGGCGGTCGCGAAATGCCGCAGCTCCGCCGCCAGCCTCGCCAGCGGGTGATGCCTGACGTAGAACCCGAGCGACTCCTTCTCGCACTCCGACAGGCGCGCCTCGGGCCACTCGGGCAGGTCGGGCAGCGCCGGCTCGGCGGCCGGCTGGCCCGAGGCCATGGCGTCGAAGAAGTTCATCTGGCCGTGGCGGCGGTCTTCCTGCGCGGCGGCGCCGGCCTGGAGCGCGCGATCGAGAACGGCCCCGAGTTGGCTGCGGCGCGCGCCGGTCGAGTCGAACGCCCCGCACTTGATGAGGCTCTCGAAACAAGAGCGGTTCACCTGCGTCGTGTCGACCGTTTCGCAGAAGTGGAAGATCGAGCGGAAGCGGCCCTCCTTCTGGCGCGCCGCCACGATCGCTTCGACCGCCCGCTCGCCGATGCCCTTGACGGCCGCCAGGCCGAAGCGGAGGCGGTCGCCGACGACCGTGAAGTCGGAGTCGGACTCGTTGATGTCCGGCGGCTCCACCGGGATGCCCATCCGCCGGCACTCGTCCATGTATTCCGATACCTTGTCTGTGTCGCCCATTTCGTACGTCAGGAGCGCCGCCATGAACTCCATCGGGAAGTGGGCCTTCAGGTACGCCGTGCGGTACGCCACCAGCGCGTAGCCCGAGGAATGACTCTTGTTGAAGCCGTACCCGGCGAACCGGGTGATGAGGTCCCAGATCTCGTTGGCCACCTTGTCGGGAACCTTGTGTTTCTTGCAGCCGGCCTTGAAGGCGTCGTGCTCGGCGTTGATGATGTCGACATTCTTCTTCGAGATCGCCTTGATGAGCTTGTACGCCCGCTCGAGCGGGATGTCGCCCAGGCGGTTCACGAGCCGCATGACCTGTTCCTGGTAAGCCATGATGCCGTAGGTCTCGCCCAGAACATCCTCGAGGACCGGGTGCGGAAACTCGTAGGTCGCGCGGCCGCGCTTGCGCTCGATGAAGTCGGCGATCATGACCATCGGGCCGGGGCGGTAGAGGGCGTTGGCGGCGATGAGGTCGCCCACCTTGTCGGGCTTGAGCTTCTGCAGGAGATCCCGCATGCCCGCGGATTCAAACTGGAAGATGCCCTCGGTCTCTCCGCGCTGGAAAACGCCGAACACCTTCGGGTCGTCGAGCGGGATCTTTTCGAGGTCGATCTCGATGCCGCGGTGCTTCTTCACGAGGTCCACGGCCCGCTGCATCGTCGAGAGGGTGCGCAGGCCCAGGAAGTCCATCTTCAGGAGGCCCACCTTCTCGATGCCGCGCATCTCCCACTGCGTCGTCACGTCGTCGCTCACGCGGCACAGGGGAACGTAGTGGACGAGCGGGGCGTCGCCGATGACCACGCCCGCGGCATGGACCGACGCGTGGCGCGTGATCCCCTCCAGGCGTTTCGCGATGTCGATGAGTTCCTTGACGACCGGCTCGCGGTCGTACATCGCCTTGAGTTCGGGCTCCTGCTCCAGGGCCTGGTCCAGCGTGATGTGCAGCGGCAGGGCCGGGATCTTCTTGGCGATGCGGTCGACGTCCGAGAGCGGCAGATTCAGCACGCGGCCCACGTCGCGGACCGCGGCCCGGGCGGCCATCGTGCCGAACGTGATGATCTGGGCCACGTTCTCGGCGCCGTACTTCTCGCGCACGTAGCGGATGAGATCCTTGCGCCCGTCCTGGCAGATGTCGATATCCAGATCAGGCATCTCGTTGCGGCTGGGGTCCATGAACCGCTCGAACAGCAGGCCGTAGGCCAGCGGGTCGGCCGTCGAAAGGCCCAGCAGGTACGCCACCATGCACCCGACCCCCGAGCCGCGGGCCCCGCACGGGATGCCGTGCTCGTGGGCGTACCGGACGAAGTCCCACACGATCAGGAAGTAGCTCGAGAATTTCTTCGACTCGATGATCTTGAGCTCGTGCTCCAGCCGCTCGCGGTGCGTCTTCGTGACCGTGCCGTAGCGCCACGTGAGGCCCTTCTCGCAAAGGTCCCTCAGCATCGCCTCGGGCGTCGTGCCGGGCGGCGTGGGATAGATCGGCGCGTGCCGCTCCTTGAACGAGAGCGAGAGCTGGCACCGCCGCGCCACCTCGACGGTGTTCGCGAGGGCCTCGGGCACGTCGGCGAAGCGGGCCTGCATCTCCGCCAGCGTCTTCAGGTGGAACTCGCGCGGACGATACCGCAGGCGGTCGGGCTCCGACAGGAGCTTGCCCGTGTTGATGCAAAGGAGCACGTCGTGGGCCCGCGTGTCGTCGGCGGTGATGTAGTGGACGTCGTTCGTGGCAACCAGCGGCGTGCCGCTTTCGCGGGCCAGGGCCACGAGCATCGGCCGCACGCGCTGCTCCTCGTCAATCCCGTGGTCCTGAAGCTCGACGTAGAAGTTATCCTGCCCCAGGATCCCGCGGTACTCATCGAGGGCCCGCCGCGCGCCCGGCACGTCGCCCGAGAGCAGCCGCGCCGAGAGCTCGCCCTGGAGGCAGCTTGAGAGGCCGATCAGGCCCTCCGCATGTTCAGCGAGCACCGCCTTGTCGATGCGGGGCTTGTAGTAGAAGCCGTCGAGCGACGCCGTTGTGGCGAGGGCCAGCAGGTTCTTGTAGCCCGCGATGTCCCTTGCCAGGAGGATGAGGTGGTGGCCGGCGTCGGGGCTGCCCGGCAGGGTCTCGCGGACCCGCCGGTCGCCGTGGGCGACGTAGGCCTCGTAGCCGAGGATCGGCTTGATGCCGGCCTCCTGGGCCGCCAGGTAAAACTCGATCGCCCCATAGAGGTTGCCGTGGTCGGTGATCGCGATGGCCTCGGCGCCCTGGGCCTTCGCCGCCTGAACGAGGTCGTGCGTGCGGCAGGCCCCGTCAAGCAGGCTGTACTCCGTGTGGACATGCAGATGGACGAACGGCGTCGGATTCGGCGGCGCCGCGGACGTCTGGGGCTTCTCGGCCACGCTATTGCCTCGCGCTAATGCTAATGAAGTTGAAAGCAACGGTTCAAAATAACCGCGGGGGAGACCGACGGTCGCCCCCCAGGAAGTTCAAGGTGAACAAACGAGAATGAACCTCGGCAGGAACTCTATCGCGCGGGGCGCGTGGCGTCAACGTAAGTTCTGAAATGTGCGTAATGCCTCGGTCACGGATGCCGCCCGCCGCGGCGGGCGATGTTGGGTGGCCGTGCGCCTGTCCGAACCAAGCACGGCCACGCAAAGGCGCGAGGCCGTGCCACCCGCCTATTCGTCCGGCGGCGATGCGATCGGCGCGTCGATCGGCGGAGAAAGCGGCGCCTTGGTGTCGCCTTCCGGCGCGGTAGGCGGCGGAGGCGGCAGCGGCCGGTCGATGTTTTCCGGTCCGCCCGGCAGCGGAGGACGCAAGCCTGGGCCCGGCCCACGGCCCTGCGGCCCTCTGGGAGGCGGACCCTCGGGCCGGTTTCCTNNGCCGAGTCCGCCGCCTGGTCCGCCGCCGGATCCGCCTGGTCCGCCGCCGGGGCCGCCCGGGGGACCGAACTGCGGCGGTCGCAAGGCGTCCAGTTGCTCCCGCCACCGGTTGAACTGCTCGGGCGTCAGCACCTTCTTCATCTCATCGCGTAGCTGATCGTGCTGGGCCCTGACCTTCTCCTGGGCCTCCTGGCGGATCTTCTCGATCGCCTCCAGCCGCCGCGCCATGATCTCCTGCACGGTCTTCGCCTGGGCATCGGTCAGCCCGAAACGGTCGCGCAGATCCGACGTGATGATCTCCGCCGTTCGCGCGCCCGCCATGGGCGGAGGCGCGATCCGGCCGTGCAGCACAAGCACGGTTGCCGCGGCGCCGATGAGGGCGCCCGAGATCACGATCGCCAGGCCCACTGCGAGCAGCAGCCCCGTACTCGATCGGCGCGGGGGCAGCGGACTCGGCTGCGGGGCTTCGGGCGAGGGTTTCGTCTCGGCGGTCATGATGGGGCGACCTCCTTGCGCAGGCGTTCGCGTGGGTGCATGGCAACCATTCTACATGGCTGAAGAATCATAGTTGTGCGATCTCCAGCGTCGGGAAGAGTGCCGCCTGCGGGTCCACGCCGGTCATCCACGCGTGCGCGGCAATCGCGACGATGAGGACGGCCGCGATCGCCGCCCCCGCGGCCACAATCGCCAACGGCAGGATCGGCGTCGGCCGAGCGGCGCGCAGGCGCGCCAGGACCGCCGACGCCACGTTCATCGGGGGCGGCCCGTCGCGGCGCGCCCGCCTTGCCAGTTTCTCAACGGCTTCTAGCTCGTCCATCCGAGTCTCTCCAACAGGTGCTCCCGCTGGGCGATCTCCTTCAGTCGCCGGCGCGCCCGGTAGGCCCGCATCTTGACGACCGCGCGATTCCAGCCCATCCGCCGGGCGATCTCCTCGGTGCTACATTCCTCGAAGTACAGAAGCGTCAGGATCAGCCGCTCGGCCGGCGCGAGGTTCGCCAGAAGTGCCTGCACGAGCGCCGCGGCAACCGCGGGGTCCGGATCGGCCGGCCCGTCTGTCGCGGGTGCCGCGGGGTCGATGTCGCCCAGCGGCACGTCGGCGCCGCGACGGGTCCGTTCCTTCCAGAACCGATACCCGACGCGCGTGGCGATCCGGGCAAGCCAGTGCTCGAGCGGCGCATCGCCGCGATACCCATCCAGTGCGAAGTAGGCCTCGACGAACGTTTGCTGCACGAGCTCTTCGCACTCGGCCGGGACGCGCGTGAACCGCCACGCCAGCCGCGCCACCGTTGCCTGGTGACGGGCGACGAGGCGGGCATATGCCGCCTCGTCGCCGCCCAGGGCCGCCGCGATGTCTTGCTGCTCGAGTTCGTCCACGGTGTGCCCATTGTACCGTGCGGCCACGTGGGCCGCGAAGGTGAACGTCCTAGTTGCCGCTGGTCCCGCCGCCGGCATTAGCGGGCGGAGGGCCGCGATGACCGCCCGGACCGCCGCCCTGACCGCCACCCTGGCCGCCCTGATGCGGCGGCGGCGGAGGCAGGGCCGCCTTAATCTGGTCGGCCGAGAGGCCCGTCACAGTGGCGAGCTTCTGCTCAAAGGCTTCGTGCGCCGCCTTCATGGCTGCCTGAAGCTCAGTATGAGCGGCCTCGATCTGCTTCTTCTGGTCGTCGGTCAACGGCTTGCCCATCGCCTTCTCGAGCTGCGGAATGAGCGGTGGCCCCATCGGCTTTTGACCCTGGCCGCCTTGGCCGCCCGGCCCGCCCATGTCGCCGCCGCCCGGAGGACCCTTCATCGCCCCGGGGGGAGGACCACCGCCGCCCGGACCCACCGCCGCCAGAGTGATACCCACTGCCAGCCCGATGGCCAGCAACGCTGTTCCTGCAATCAGCCAATGCCTTCTCATGTCCTTCTCCTTTGTGGTTTCCCGATGGACCCGTGTGGCCCATGCTCAACCGGATAGTGGCTGCCCTCGGGATACCGGTAACAGGAAATAATGGATTGTGGCTCGAGAATTAGCTGTTCAAGCCGCCTGCGGAAGCAGACGGACACGCCTGATCGGAGTGAGGCTGCCCCTTGCGAACAAGAAACCGTAGGCACGATCAGGTGGTTGGATTGAGGGATGCCTTCATCGCGCGTTTTATCATTTGTTCAACTTCCGGGGCCGCGTGGACCCAACTGATCCGGACGGCGGGGTGCTGGTTCCGAAACACGCGAAATACTTCATCGGCAAAAGACTGACCGATTGAATTCACGCCATGAAAGTCAAGCATCACCTCCTGAAAGCGGTCAAAGCGAGCGAGCAGCCGTTTTGCCTGTGATCTAGAAATCAAGTTTTCGTGTCCAATCGGCAGCAAGCTGACGGGAACATGCGTTCGGCTGAATCCGTAGTCGTCCTTTTCTGCCGCGTATGCAGCGAAGACCACTCGCATGGTACGCGTGGCCCACGGCGCGATTCTCATCCGAACCGTTGTTCCCGAACAGTTCTCGGCCTTGGATTCTATAAGCCAGTCGTCGCCCAGGTACTCGTGACTGAAGAACAGGCGACCTGACAACATACAGAACTCGTCAAACATACGGCTGGAAAAGAAAATCCCTTCGCCGGTGTGCTTGGTTGGGTCGGTGGTCGCCTTGCCCTTGGCTAACTCCAGAATCGCCTCTCGCTCATCGGCCAGTTGCAAGCCCTCTTTGACCTTCCTGAAGACGCCAATACCACCGTCGATAACCGTGATTTCAATCATTGCGGCTGTCCGAATCATGCGAACGGTGATTGTGTCTGTCCCGGAATGTTCCATCGCGTTGTTAAACATTTCGGTGAAGCCGTAGTGACAAATATCCCCCACGTTCTTCGGCAGAGAAGCCAGTTCTTCTGCCAGCCCCTCACGCCACACTTGATCTTCTGAAGCTCCGGGGCCATTGCGAACCGCAAAAAATACGTCGCCCAAAACCGGAAGGGAGTAAGTCCGCCCGCGTGTGTTTCCAGCGGCAACCAGGTATCCGCCGGCGACCATTTGTTGTAAGTGATGATTGATGGCCTGACGCGTAATCCCAAAGCGGCGCGCCGCAGAGGCGACCACATCGCGCCTCTTGTCGGCTATGCCTCGGATTAGGAATGACCGTATTTGCTCGGTCCGGCTTCTTCCCATCACTAGCTCCATTAGCAATCCTCAAGCGGGGTATTGTCAACTTTCGCCAACTACATTGTAAACGTTCCGCCAGCGCATTGTCAACATTTATCGGCAAAATTGTAAACCATCCATGAAGCCAAACAGAATTCCTAAAGGTTTTCCTTGCCGCCCACGATTGGACGCTGGCCAAGATCATCGGCCTTCTTGACGCTGCCGATTTAAACTGACCCACTACCTAAAATTCCCCACTTCGGCTTCCAAGACGGCCACGCGCGTATAATTCCGCACGTTTGCGTAATTGGTACTTGACAGGACTCCCAGTTTCAATAATCATACTGAATGGCGGCGAGCCTCTTCGCCGATAACATAGATGGAGTGCCCAGTTTGGGCGCCCCTTAACAGGAGACCACAAGGACCATTAGAGTGGGAAACGGGGCGGGCACGCTCCGTGAGCGGTTAAGCTAAGGCGAACGGGTGCGGCAACGGGTGAGAATGCGGGTTGCCGGCCCGGCGCAGGTCCGCCCTCGGGCGGATTGACGTCTGAGACGAACGAAACCGGAAGCAATGGCCCATCAGCGGCCAGAATCCGCCAAACGGGCGGAAGGGGTTGGTCGGAAGATGAAGCGAAGCCAAGTCGTTCTCCTTGAATGTGTTACGGTCGTTTCCGGAGACAGGCGCGGCTGCTAAATCGACCCCCCTCTGGGTGGATGGTCCATAGTCCGGTTGTAAGTCGTTCATTCTCTAGCCCTTAGGCTTCTCTGCCACGCGTGTTCCCGCCCGTCGCAAGGCTGCCGGTTCATCCTTATTGGCCGCAGTCTTGTACTCCCCGGAAAGTGAGCCCACGCCATGATTCTTCTCGTGCTTGAGGCGGGCAGGCTGCCGGCGCTCGTTGGTTTGGAATCGAGCCCGGTCGTCGACGGAGGTTCGTCGTTCATGTGGCTGGCCGTGGTGATCGGGGCAGTTGTGGCGGCGACCGTTGGTCTGGCCGTCGGCTACGCAGTTGCCAAGTCTCTTTTCACCAAGCGTTCGCGCGAGACCCAGTCGCAGGCCGAGGAACTTCTTACCAAAGCCCGTCAGGACGCAGGAAGCTTCCTCAAGGAAGCCCGTGTCACCGCCAAGGAAGAGGCCATCAAGGCCCGGGAGGCCTTCGAGAAGGAGACCGCCCAGACCCGTGAAGAGCTGCGCGAGCGGCAGCGGCTTGTCACGAAGCAGGAAGACGCCCTCGAAGCCAAGATGGAGACGCTGAACCGCAAGGAAAAGACGGTCGAGGCGAACGACAAGCGCGTGGCGGAGCTCGAAAAGACCCTCAAGGCCAAGCAGGCCGAGCTCGAGAAGATGGTCGCCGACGAGAAGCGCACCCTCTTCAAGATCAGCGGTCTGGACCAGCAGCAAGCCCGGACGATGCTTCTGGAGCGGATCGAGGGCGAGGTCCAGCACGAGACCGCCGCCCTCATTCAGCGCGGGGCCGAGCAGGCCCAGGAGACCGCCGACCAGAAGGCCCGCGAGATCCTTGCGACGACCATCCAGCGCCTGGCCTCCGATTTCACGGCCGAGGGCACCGTCGGCACCGTCGACATCCCCAGCGACGAGATGAAGGGCCGCATCATCGGCCGCGAAGGCCGTAACATCCGCGCCTTCGAGCGCGTGACCGGCGTCGACGTCATCGTCGACGATACGCCGGGCGTGGTGGTCCTGTCGTCGTTCGACCCCGTGCGGCGCGAGATCGCGCGGCGATCGCTCACGAAGCTCATCGCCGACGGCCGCATCCAGCCGCCGCGCATCGAGCAGGTCGTCGCGGAGTGCAAGAAGGACGTTGAAGCCGACATCAACGAGGCCGGCAAGCAGGTGGCGCTCGACACGGGCGTCCGCGGCCTGCACCCGAAGGAAATCCAGTTGCTCGGCCGGCTCAAGTACCGGACGAGCTACGGCCAGAGCGTCCTCCAGCATTCGATCGAGGTCTCGGCCCTGTCGGGCATGCTCGCCGAGGAGTTGGGCCTTGACGGCCAGCTCGCGCGGCGGGCCGGCCTCCTGCACGATATCGGCAAGGCCGTGGACCACGAGGTCCAGGGCGGCCACCCCGAGATCGGGGCCGACCTCGCGCGGCGGTACAACGAACGCGAAGAGGTCATCCATGCCATCGGCGGGCACCATGAGGCCAACGTGCCCGATGCCCTCTACACGATCATCGTCTCGGCGGCCGACGCCGTGAGCGCCAGCCGTCCCGGCGCGCGGCGGGAGACGCTGGAGAAGTACGTCCAGCGCCTGGAGAAGCTCGAGGAGATCGCCAAGCGGTTCGAGGGCGTCGAGACGGCCTATGCCATCCAGGCGGGGCGCGAAGTGCGCGTCGTCGTCAATGCCGACAAGGTGGACGATGACCTGGCGATCAAGGTCGCCCGCGACATCGCCAAGGCGATCGAGGCCGAACTCACCTATCCCGGCGAGGTCCGCGTGACGCTCATCCGCGAGCGGCGGATCATCGAGTACGCGCGGTAGCGTTTTGCGAGCGGCCTGCGTCGGGCGGCGACCGTGAGGTGGCGGGTGCCGGCGAATGCCGGCGGGCCTGCGCTTGCAACTCGAACTGTGTAAGGGCTTCATCATGGAATTTCGCGCCCTGGTCCTCGGCGACGTGGTCGGGAAGCCCGGCCGTCGGGCCCTCGCGGTGGCGCTGCCGAAGCTCCTTGCCGCGCGTCCGATCGACGTGGTGATCGTCAACGGCGAGAACGCGGCCGGCGGCTCGGGCATCTCGCCCGCCATTTTCGAGGAGCTGCGCGGCATGGGCGTGGACGTCGTCACCATGGGCGACCACGTGTACCGCAAGAAGGAGGCCGTGCCGCTGCTGGCCGAATCCGACCGCATTCTCCGCCCCGCGAACCTGCCGCCGGAGGCCGTGGGGCGCGGCTGCACGATCGTCGAGAGCCAGTCGGGCTTTCCGTTCGCGGTGATCAACCTCCTGGGCCGCACGTTCATGAAGCCGGTGGACTGCCCGTTCCACGCGGTCGACCGGCTGCTGGCGGAGATCGGCGACCGGGCGAAGCTCATTTTCGTCGACTTCCACGCCGAGGCCTCGAGCGACAAGATCGCCATGGGCTGGCACCTCGACGGCCGCGCGACCGGCGTTTACGGCACGCACACGCACATCCAGACGGCCGACGAGCGGGTCCTGCCCAAGGGCACGGCGTATATGAGCGACCTGGGCATGACGGCGGCACACGACGGCGTCCTGGGCCGCAGGAAGGAGAAGGTCCTCTCGGCGGTGATTACCGGTATGCCCACGTATTTTGACGTGTCGACCGGAGACCTGCGCGTCTGCGGGGCGCTCATCACCGCCGATTCCCAGACCGGCCGCGCGACGGCCATCGAGCGCATCGTGGTGCCCGTGACCGAGGCCGAGGCCTTTCCGCCGAAGGAAGGCGCCAAGGAACCCGGCCCCGCCGCCGGTCCCGCCGAACCCGCCGACTCGGGCGGCGATTTGGAGTGTCCGTAGCGCAATGTTCGTTTTCCCCCGCCTCCTTCCTTGCCGCTTTTCTCCACGTTCCGCGGTTCAATCCGTTTCTTGCTGGAAATCGACGGGCAAGAGCCTAGAATCGAAAGCCAACCCAGGAGGCTTCCCATGAAACGTCGCGATCTCCTCAAGTCGGCTGCGGTCATCGGCGGTGCAGCACTCGTCGGTTCGTCGCTCGGCAGGGCCTCGGCCGCTGCACCGGTGGCAAAGGCGGGGGGCGGCAACGATCTCTGGAAGAAGCTGCCGCGGTGGCGCGGGTTCAACCTGCTCGAAAAGTTCAACGCGGGGTCGAATAAGCCGTTCGTCGAGAGCGACTTCGAGTGGATCCACGAGTGGGGCTTCGACTGGGTCCGCCTGCCGATGGATTACCGCTGCTGGACCTCCAAGGACGACCCCGCCAAGTACGATGAGAAGGTGCTCAAGGAGATCGACCAGGCCGTCGAGTTCGGACGCAAGCACAAGGTGCACGTCTGCCTGAACCTCCACCGGGCGCCCGGGTACACGGTGGCCAGCCCGCCCGAGACGATGAACCTGTGGACCGACGAGGAGGCCCAGAAGCAGTTCGGGGCGCAGTGGGGCCAGTTCGCCAAGCGCTACAAGGGCGTGCCGTCGACCGAGGTCAGCTTCAACCTCGTGAACGAGCCGAACGGCAAGCCCACCGGCGCCGAATACGCCAAGGCCATGGGCGTCGCGTGCGAGGCGATCCGGAAAGAGGATCCCGCGCGGCTGATTTCGTGCGACGGCCTTTCGTGGGGCACCAAGCCCGTGTTCGAACTCCTCCCCCTGGCCGTGGCCCAGAGCACGCGCGGCTACTCGCCCATGCAGATCACTCATTATGGAGCAAGCTGGGTCAACAGCAAGGGCTGGCCCGAGCCTACCTGGCCCCTGAAGCTGAAAGATAAGATGCTCGACCGCGAGTGGCTCCGCCAGGACCGGATCGTGCCCTGGAAGAAGCTTGAGGAGCAGGGCGTGGGCATCCACGTGGGCGAGTGGGGCTCGCACAACAAGACGCCGCACGCCGCGGTTCTCGGCTGGATGAGCGACAGCTTGGCCCTCTGGAAGGAAGCCGGCTGGGGCTGGGGGCTGTGGAACCTCCGGGGTTCGTTCGGCGTCCTCGATTCCAGCCGCACCGACGTGACCTACGAGGATTTCCACGGGCACAAGCTCGATCGGAAGATGCTGGAACTGCTGCGGCAGGACTGAGGCTCGAAAAGGCGGGTGGCATGCCCACAGCCTGCCCGCCGCGGCGGGCCATCCGTTGTGTGGGCATGTTGCGTGATCAGGGCAGATCATGCCCAGGCATACGGCAGCCTGGGCATGCCACCCGGCGCACGTAACCGCACCGTCTCCCTTTCGATTGATTCGCCCGCCCCAATCCGATACGCTTGGGCCTATGGACACCCTCTTCGATCCCACAAAGATTCGCGTGCCCGAGCCGGAAGGGCCGGAGTCGGTCTGGGAACTCACCGCCCGCATCCGCGACACGCTCGAGACGCGCTTCCCCGCCCTCTGGGTGGTCGGCGAGATCTCGAACTTCAACCGCCACACCTCCGGCCACATCTTCTTCACGCTGAAAGACGCGCAGGCGGCGGTCCGCTGCGTGGTCTGGAAGTCCGGGGCCGCCCGGATCGGCCGCGAGATCGGCGACGGCGTCGAGGTCGAAATCCGCGGCCACATCGGCGTCTTCGAGAAGCAGGGCAACTACCAGATCTACGTGACCAGCCTGAAGCCGCGCGGCG
Organism: Planctomycetia bacterium; assembly: GCA_003170085.1. Lineage (GTDB taxonomy): Bacteria > Planctomycetota > Phycisphaerae > FEN-1346 > FEN-1346 > FEN-1346. The sequence goes on from PMZT01000270.1 coordinate 34,551, forward strand.
TGGGGGCGCTCGAAATCGCCTTCCGCAAACTCAAGGAAAAGCTCGAGAAGGAAGGCCTTTTCGACCGCGCTCGCAAGCGCCCGCTGCCGCGATTCCCGCGCCGCGTGGGCGTCGTCACCAGCCCCACCGGCGCCGCCGTCCGCGACATCATTAATATCCTGCGCCGCCGATGGCCGCCGGTCGAGATCATCCTGGCCCCCGCCCGCGTGCAGGGCGAGGGCGCAGCCGCCGAGATCGTCCGCGGCATCGAGCACCTGAACCGCCTGGGCGCGATCGACGTGATGATCGTCGGCCGCGGCGGCGGGAGCATCGAGGACCTCTGGCCGTTCAACGAGGAGGTCGTGGCGCGGGCGGTCTTTGCCTCCGAGGTGCCGGTCGTGAGCGCCGTGGGCCACGAGACCGACTTCTCGATCAGCGATTTCGTGGCCGACGTCCGCGCCGCCACGCCGTCGGCCGCCGCCGAGCTGGTGGTGCCCGACCGGCGCGAGGTCGTGGCCACGCTCGGCGCCATCCAGTCGCGCTTGGCGCGGTCCCTCAAGTACGTCGTCGACCGCCGGAGCGACGAACTCTCGCTCTTCGAGGGCAACCGCTACTTCCGCTACCCGCAGGAGATGGTCATCACGCGCCTGCAGGGGCTCGACGACCTCGAGCAGCGGGCCGGCTCGGCCATGCGCGATAAGTGGTCGGGCCAGTGGCTGCGCCTCGAGCGGGCCGCCGGAGGACTGGCCAAGCATTCGCCCCTGGCGCGCCAACTGTCGCTGGCGGCGATGCTCCGGATGGCCACGTTCCGCCTCATGGCGGCCGAACGGCGGCTCCTGGCGGACCGCTGGGGCGCGCGGCTGGACCTCCTGGCCGGGCGGCTCGAGGCCCTTAGCCCCGACCGGGTCCTGGCGCGCGGCTACAGCCTCACGGTCCTCGAGCGGACGGGAGCCACGCTCACCCGTGCCGCCGACGCCCGCGCCGGCGACTTGTTGCGGACGCACCTCGCGCAAGGGCAACTCGCGAGTCGTGTCGAAGATGCGCCGGATCGGAATCCGGCGGATGGCCTTGCCCGCCGCGCGCCAGAGCCGCCGGCGAAGCCGCGCAACAAGTCGAACGTTCGGAGTGATGAGCCGAAGCTTTTCGAATGACGGAGGGTATCCTCATGCGGCGATTCGCACTGGTGCTTTTGCTGGCGGCGGTCGTGCTCTCGGGGTGCGGGCCGCAGGCCGAGCGCGGGGTCCTTTACCAGACCTCAACCATCAACGCGCTTCTGGAGGGGCTGTACGATGGCACGGTCACGCTGGCCGAACTCCAGCGACACGGCGACTTCGGCATCGGCACGTTCGATGCGCTCGACGGCGAACTGGTGCTTCTCGACGGCGTTGCGTACCAGGTCCGCGCCGACGGCAAGGTCTATCGCCCCGGGCCGGAGACGACCACGCCGTTCGCCTCGGTCACGTTCTTCTGGCCCGAGCGCGTAGCCGTGATGGATGGGGCGCTCGACCTTGCCGAGATCGAGGCGCTCCTCGACCAGGCGGCGCCGGCGAAGAACATTCCCGTGGCCGTCCGGATCAGCGGCACGTTCAAGACGATGAAGACCCGCAGCGTTCCTCGCCAGTCCAGGCCGTATCCGCGCCTGGTCGACGTGACCGCGCGGCAGCCCGTGTTCGAGCTCAAGGACGTGCGCGGCACGATCGTCGGGTTCCGGTTGCCGGAGTACGTGAAGGGCTTGAACGTGACCGGCTGGCATCTGCACTTCGTGACCGACGACCGGACCGCGGGCGGGCACGTGCTGGCGCTCGAGACCGAGAAGGTGCGGGCCGAGATTGCCGAGGTGCCGGCGCTCTACGTGTCGCTGCCGCAGGGCGGGGCGTTTGGCCGGGCTGACATCTCGAAAGACAAGACGGCCGAGATCAATCGCGTCGAGAAGTAGTTTTTACAACGATTCACCGCAGAGACCGCTGAGAACGCAGAGAAAAACAGAGAAAGAGTTATGGGGAAAAACAAAAAACGGGAAAACGGAGAAGAAGAGGCATGAGAGATCTGCCGGCCGGAAAGTGAGCTTGAGATAAAGGGCGTCTGCGTGTAACATCGTTCTTGTGGGTGCCTGTTCTTGAGGGTGCCATGCTTTCGCTGTCGAAGATCCGCTGTGGCGGACGAAAGCATGGTCGTTCGAGGTACGAGCGTACGCCGCTGTTTTCTTCGAAAGGTGATAGGATGGCCAAGAAAAAGAACGACGAGCAGGGCGAGCCGACCTTCGAGGACCGCCTCGCGCGGCTGGAGGCGATCGTGACGCGACTCGAGTCGGCCGAGGTCGGGCTCGACGAATCGCTCAAGCTCTATGCCGAGGGCGCGGGGCTTATCAAGGAATGCCGCAAGACCCTGACCGAGGCCGAGAAGAAAATCGCCAAGCTCACCCAGGATGCCTCCGGCGAGCTCAAGACCGAGCCGTTCGAGCCTGAAGAAGGCGGCGAGGCCGCGGATAAGGACAAGTAGCCGCCAGCGTCATTCTCCCTACTACGACAGCGCACCAGTTAAGGGATTGCGCGGCGGGTCTCCGTACCCGCCGCGCCAACTTCCGCTGAGCATCGCGAACATGCGACATTTCCGTGCGGTGGGTCGGGAGACCCACCGCGCAAAATCATAGGTTCGCCGGCGACACTTCCCCTACGCTTTCCGTTTCGGGTTGGCTCGCTTGGCGGCGGCCGCGGAGCGGCGGTCACGTTTCTCGGCCTTGGCGGCCCGGCGTGCGGCGCGCTCGGCCTTGCGCTGAGATTCCTTCGGGGCCTTGGCGGCGAGGTCGCCGGGGCGGGCCTCGCGCGGCTTCTCCACCGGTTCCAGGTCCAACTGGCGGCGCGGCAGGTTGACGCCCGCGATGCGGACTTCCAGCGGCGACCCCACGCGCAGCACCCGCCCCGTGCGGGATCCCACGAGGCACCAGTGCCGCTTGTCGAACCGGTAGATATCGTCTCGCAGGCTCGAGATGTGCACGAGCCCGTCGACGAGGAACTCGGAGTTCTCGACGAACACGCCGAACGACTGCACGCCCGTGATGATGCCCACGAACGTGTCGCCGACCCGCCCCTCGAGGAACTCCAGGAGCTTCACCTTCGTCAGTTCCCGCTCCGCCGCCTCGGCCCGCCGCTCGGTCTTCGAGCAATGGACCGCCAGTTCCCCCAGCGGCTTCTTCGCCTCCTCGGTCTCGGGCTTGACCTTGTGGCGGCCGCCGCGCGTCGTGATCTTGCCGGTCACGAGCGCGTCGAAAAGGCGGTGGATCGTCAGGTCGGGATACCGCCGGATGGGCGACGTGAAGTGGCAGTACGCCTCGCTCGCCAGAGCGAAGTGGCCCTCGCGCTTGAGGCTGTACTCGGCCCGCTTCAGGCTGCGCAGCACCGCCAGGTGGACGCCGTAGGCCTCGGGCTTGCCGCGCACGGCGTTCAGCAGGCGCTGCAACTCCATCCGGTCGTGCGGGTCCTGCAGGGTGTAGCCGACGCTGCGGGCGAAGTGCATGAGGTCCTCGGCCGCCTCGGCGTCTGGCTCCGGATGGATGCGGCGCAGGCATGGCACGCCCGCCCCGTCGAGTTCGCGGGCCACCGCCTCGTTGGCCTCGACCATGAACATCTCGATGATCTTGTGGCTGAAGCTCCTGTCCTCGGGGTGCGCCGCCACGACCTTGCCGTCGTCGTTGAATTCCAGGGCGACCTCCGGCAGGTCAAGTTCCAGGTATCCTTGCGAACGCCGGCGTTTCAAGAGGATCCGCGCGAGCCTGTCCATCGACTGAAGGAGCGCCACGATGTGCGGCTCGATGCCGCCGGTCTTCCCTTCAAGCACCGCCGACGCCTGCTCGTAGGTCAGGCGCTTGGCGCTGCGGATGTACGAGTTCGCGAGGTCGACTTCGATCGGATGGCCCTCGGTGTCGAAGCGGATAAACGCCGATTTCGTCAGCCGCGTGCGCCCTTCCTGCAGGCTGCACACGCCGTTCGACAGGATCTCGGGCAGCATCGGCACGACCTTCAGCGGCAGGTACACGCTGGTGCCGCGCTCGCGGGCCTCCTCGTCAAGCGGGCTGCCTTCGCGGACGAAGAAGGGGACGTCGGCGATGTGTACGCCCAGGGTGAACGTGCCGTCGGGGTGCTCCCGCAGGCTGATGGCGTCGTCGTAGTCGCGGGCGTCCACAGGGTCGATGGTAATGATCATCTCGCCCGTCAGGTCGCGGCGGCCTTCGAGGGCCGCGTCGGTCATCCAGGCGGTGGCGCGGCGGGCCTCTTCGAGGGCCTCGTCCGGAAACTCGTGCGGCAACTCGAACTGGTGGATGATGACGAGCGTGTCAACGCCTGGCGCCCCGCGCTGGCCCAGGATTTGGGTGATGACGGCCTCGCCCGGCTCTCCGCGGACGGCGTACTTGAGGACCTCGAAGACGACCTTGTCCTTCGGCCGCGCGCCGGAGCTGGAGGCATCGGGCACGGTGAAGTCCTGCGTCAGGATGCCGCCGTCGGGCCGCACGATGCCGCCGACGGGCGTCTGGTGATAGGTGCCGACGAACCGCGTCTGGCCGCGCTCGACGATCTCGATGATGCGGCCGTAGTAGCCGCGCGGCGACTTGCCCGTGATCTCGGCCAGGACGAGGTCCTTGGTGACGCCGCCGAGGGTGTCGCCGGGGCCGATGTAAATGTCCTCGCCGTGGGCGGGCCCCTCGGGGTTGTCGGGCGTGACGAACCCGAATCCGCGCTCCGACAGGCTGAAACGGCCCGCCAGGGTTCCCGGCCGCGCCGTCCGCTTCGGCGGCGCCTTGGCCTCGGCCGGAGACGGCGCGCGGAGCTTGCCGCGCGGCCCGACTTCGAGCTCGCCGGAGCGGACCAACTGCTTGACGAGGGCGCGAAAGCCGGGGTAGTCCTCTTCGGCAATGTCGAAGAATCGGGCCAGGCCGCGCACCTTCGCCGGCCGGTACTGACGGGACTGCAGATGGGTCAGGATTTTTTCACGCATGGGGGCTCTTTTCTTGAACCGTGTATGGGCACCAGTATATGCGGCCGGGGGGCGGGTATCAATTTCCAAACGGCGCCTTGTATTTTGGCCGGCTCCGGTTTACGCTGTGGGAATACCCAGGCAAGGAACAGACAATGGATGAAGGACTCGGCGAGGTTCAGGCCCTGGCGGTTCAGTTGGGCAAGGCCATCCGCAAGCATCCGCGCTTCATCACGTGGCGCGAGGCCGATGCCCGCGTGCGGGCCGACAAGGCCGCCACCGAGGCGCTCGACGCCTACAACCGGCTCGCCACGCTCCTGGCGCGCAAGGAACGGGCCGGCCAGCCCATCGAGGTCGAGGAAAAGCACCAGCTCCAGCGCCTCCGCGAGACGGTGGCCGCTAATGACACGATCAAGGCCTACATGCGCACCCAAGCCGACTATGCCGAGATGATGCGCGTCATGAACGATACGATCTTTGAGGTCATCGCGGCCGAGGACGCACCCCCGAAGCCGCAGACCTGAGGCGTTTCCGGCTCAGGCCGGGATCCGCGATTCTTACAGTCCGCCTTTGAGTCCGCCCGACTCGTTCGGCTCGCCGCCCTCGTCCTCTTCCCCTTCGCCCGGTTCCACCGGGCCCTTGTAAAGCGATCCGCCAAACATTTTGTTGAAGCCCGTCCAGCGGCGCGCGGGGTCGGCGTCGGTGGCCACCGCGCGGAAGAACGCGTGCAGCTTGGCGTCGAGGTTGTCGGCGTGGTGCAGCGTGAACGCCTCGGCCGTCATCGGCAGCTTGGGGCTTCCGAAGGTGTACTCGCCGTGATGGGCCAGCACGAGATGCCTGAGCACGTTCGCGAGGTCCTCGGGGAACTCCTTGTCGGCGGCCCGAACGGCGGTGATCTTCTCTTCGAGCATCAGCACGCCCTGGACGATGTGGCCGACGAGCTTGCCCGCATCGGTGTAGCCAAGGGCCTCGGTGTACGCGAGTTCGCGCGTCTTGCCGATGTCGTGCCAGAGGGCGCCGAAGATAAGGATGTCGCGGTCGAGCTTCGGGTACCGCCCGCACAGGACCAGGCAGGTCTCGACCACGCCCAGCGTGTGCTCGAGGAGCCCGCCCAGGTACGCGTGATGCAGCCGCTCGGCGGCGGGGGCCCGCTTGAGGGCGGCCACGAGCGTCTCATCGGCCCAGACGGCGTCGAGTAGCGCCCGCAGCGCGGGCCGTTCCACCGTGTCGAAAATTTTGCGCAGCCGCGCGAACTCCTCTTCCACGTTGCCGGGGCCGACGGGCAGGAAGTCCTCGAGATTGACCTCGGTGGGGCGGGCCGGGCGCATCGCCTCAATGACGATCTGGGGCGCCCCGTTGAATTCGCCCGCGCGGCCTTTGACGAGGGCGTAACCGCCCTGCGGAATGGCCGCAAAGAGGGCCTGCGTGGCGTCCCACATGATGGCGGGGACCTCGCCGGTGCGGTCGCGCAGCTTGGCCGAGATGAAGAATGTGCCCTTCTTGGTGGTCCGGAGGTCCTTCTCCGCCACTTGGAAAACGCCCTCGACGGACTGGCCGGGCGCGCCTATCTGCTCGATGAAAACTCGCGGCATCACGTTCTCCTTGTCCTCGCGCAGCGGCTAGTGGTGCTCCAACATCGCTCTTGTGGGTGCCATGCTTTCGCGCCGTTGCGAAAGCATGTTCTCGCAAGCGAGAGCATGGCACACGAATTCATATCATCGATACTTAGTGCCCCAGCGTTTCAAGGGTCTGCCGATACAACTGCTGGAACTTGTCGTACGCCAGGTATTCCACGTGGCCGTCGGCGAAGAGCACGTTGACGCCCGGCGGCGGCGGCGCGTCTTTCGGATTCGCCTCGTAGGCCAGCATCTTCATCCATGCCGTCGATCCGAGAGAGTCCTTCTTGAGCGGCACCAGGTCGTAGTCGCCCGTCGGCAGGTGGACGGCCAACGCCGGGTTCTCGAAGAGCGCGGGGTCGGTCACGAGGCCCGCCTCGACGAGTTGCGACCACGTTTGCGGCAGGGCGCCCTTTTGCACGTAGTAAGCCAGCGCAGCAGTCCCGAGTTGCCTGAGGTGTGCGGCGCTCACCGTGCGCCCGGACTCCACGCGGGTCGCCGCGAACAGGCTTCGCGCAAAGCGCTCGGCGGCCGTCTTCGACATCGTGAGGTGCACGACCGGCCCGTCGGCCACGGCCCGGTAGAACGGGTCGGCCGGCGGCTCGTCGAGCGGCGCGCCGCCCATGAGGGCGGGCAGCATCATCTGGAGCGGATCGGCCATGGCCTGCAGAATCGCCGTCACGAACGGGGCCATCGCCTTGGAGCCGAAATGGATGTCGGCCCGCAGGGCGTCGGCGGCGCGGGTCAGGTACAGCGAGCCGCTCACGCCCTCCGTCTCGATGGCCAGGCGGGCGAAGTTGTAATAGAGTGCAAACTGCATCGCCTGGTCGCCGGTCATGCCGGGCTTGAGGACGCTCCGCTGGAAGTGCCCGTACTCCGTGCGAATCGCCTCGCGCAGGCCCGCCGGCATACGCCCCGCGAACGTGATGTCGCCGGGCACGGTGAGGAGGTCGAGCGGCGGCGCCCCGGCGGCAAGGCCCTTAGGCTCCTGCGCGCTCCCCACGACCCGTGCGATGTAGTCCTGCGACGCGAGCACCACGATCCGCGGCTGCGGCACGGCCATCAGGAGTCCGAGCGACGCCACCGGGTAGACGGGCATCTTCAGGCCCGTGACGCGCTGCGGCTGCAGCCGGCCCCTGAGAAGGTCGGCGGGCTGGACGTCGCGGTTCATCTCGAGGATGAAGGCGACGTACGCGCTGTCCGGGCGGCCCTCTTGTGGCGTGGTCTCGATCGACACGGCCGCCGCAACGACGTCCTTCTCGAAATCGATGCCCGAGGGGAAGCCTTGGAAGAGCTTCTGGTAAAGCCCGACGTCCGGGTCGGCAAACTCTTTCCAGAGCGGTGTCCGCACGAGTTGCTCGAAGCGTATCAGGGCCACGAGGTCGGCATCGTTCGGCAGATAGTCGAGAACGGGCGACCGCAGCCGGTCCTGAGCCGCCGGCACGGAATCGGACGGCAGAGCGACGGTCGGCGAGGGAGTCACTGCGGGGGCCGTGGCGGGTGTCGCGGCAGAGGTTGGCGCGGGGGGCGTGGCCGGTGGAGCCTTCGCGGCCCACGCGGTTGCCGTGGCCGCAAAGATCAGGAGAACGAGGACCAGGTGCATTCTAACCATCGTGATTCCTTCCGGCGAGTTGTCGGGGCAAAGAGTCATTATAGAGGCGGCTGTGGCTCAGCCGCAACTTTTCCTTGCTCGAAGGCCGCCGGGGGCCTATCATCCACCGCTTACGCATGCCCCGCCACGTCGAAGATCCGCCGTGACGGAGCGGTTACTTCTCGACCTCACATGAATCCGCCGCGGAAACGGCGGGCGATCGGGATCAGAGAAAGCAGTTACGATGAACGAATACGAGCAGGCACGACGGAAGAAGGCGGAAGGTCTTCGCGCGAAGGGCATCGACCCCTCGGGGCACCGCTATCCCGACACGATCAGCGCGGCCGAGGCGCGGCGGCGCTTCGAGGCCGCCGGCGAGGGCGCGCCCGCGCGCGTGGCGGGCCGGATGACCGCGATCCGCGAGTTCGGCAAGCTCAACTTCGCCGATCTCACCGACTGGTCCGGCCGCATCCAAATCGCGCTCAACAAGAAGACGCTCGACGCCGAGGCGTGGGAGCGCGTCAAGCTGCTCGACCTGGGCGACTGCGTGGGCGTTGAGGGCAAGCTCGTCAAGACCCGCACGGGCGAGATCACGATCGACGTCGCCAGGTTCGAGGTCCTCTCGAAGGCCCTCCTGCCGCCGCCCGAGAAATGGCACGGCCTTCAGGACGTCGAGGTGCGGTATCGCCAGCGGTACGTTGACCTCTTCGCGAACCCCGAGGTGCGCGACCTCTTTCTGAAGCGGTCGCTGATCCTCGACGAGCTGCGGCGGTTCCTGCGCGAGCGCGGGTTCGTCGAGGTCGAGACGCCCGTCCTCCAGCCGCTGTACGGCGGCGCGGCGGCGCGGCCGTTCATCACGCACCACAACACGCTCGACGCCGACCTGTACCTGCGCATCTCGCCGGAGCTGTACCTGAAGCGCCTGCTCGTGGGCGGAATGGACCGGGTGTTCGAGATCGCCCGCGTCTTCCGCAACGAGGGGATCGATACGCGGCACAACCCCGAGTTCACGCTCATGGAGTTGTACCAGGCGTATGGCGATTACAATGATATGATGGAACTCGTCGAGACGCTCGTCGAGAGCCTCGCCCGGACCGTGTCCGGCGGCCAAACGTGCCTGCCGTTCGGAGACCTTCAGATCGAGTACAAGGTTCCCTGGCGCCGCGCGAAGTACGCCGACCTCCTGGCGGAGCACGCGGGCGTGCGCAGGGGCGATGAGCCGGCCGTTCGGGCCAGGGCCCGCGCGCTGGGCATCGAAGAATCGAACAAGCACGTCGACGTGGTCACGCATGACGTGTTCGAGGCGACCGTGGAGGAGCACCTGGTGCAGCCGACGTTCGTCATCGACTGGCCGGCCACGCTCTGCCCGCTGACGAAGCGGAAGGCGGGCGATCCGACCGTCGCCGAGCGGTTCGAGCCGATGGTTGCCCGTATGGAGATCGGCAACGCCTACACCGAGCAGAACGATGCCGACGTGCAGCTCGAGGCGTTCAAGACGCAGCTCGCGGGCCAGAAGGAAACGATGGCGGTCCTCGACGAGGATTTCATCGAGGCCCTGAAATATGGGATGCCGCCGGCCGGCGGCCTGGGCATTGGCATCGACCGGCTGGTCATGCTGCTGACGAACGCCGCCAGCATCCGCGATGTGGTGCTTTTTCCGGCGCTTAGGCCGCGCGCGCCGGGCGAGGCGGCCGCCGCCGAGGGCGCCGGGCCGCAGGCGTAGCGCTACAGCGCCACCTGGGCCTGAGCGCGGTGGGTGCGGAGACCCGCCGCGCAAAAGGGTGTTGTGGGCTGCTCGCGGATCGAAGATCACCTAAGGTCAAAAGATGACGTACGAGCTTCTAGCCACGCCGTGGGGAATCCTGGCGGTTGGGGTCGCCGGGCTCCTCGCGCTGGGCTTCGGTGCGCTCATCCTCTGGACGTCGGTCTATAAGCATGTCATCTGCTGGCGGTATCTCTTCGGCGGGTGGAAGGCCGTCGTGCCGCTCATTTCGGCGCTGCCGGCGGCGCTCGGCGTGTTCCTGCTGATCCTCGTTTTTGCGATCATGGACGGCTTCGCGCATGAGACCCGCGAGATGACGCGGGGCACGCTGGCCGATGTCATCGTCGATTCGCACATGGAGGGCCTGCCGTACTACGACGACTTCATCCGGCAAGTCGAGCGCATCAAGGGCGTCGAGACGGCCACGCCGATCATTCAGACGTACGCCGTGGCCCGCGTCAAGCCGCACCGCGAGATGTACCCGGGTGTCGGGCTGATGGTCAAGCCCATCGTGCGGCCGTGCCAGATCATCGGCATCCGCGCGGCCGAGAAGGTCGAGATGGGCCGTTTCAAGGATTACCTCCTGCGCCAGCACAGTGACCGCTACCCGACCGACCGGCTGCTCGATCTGCCGCCGGAGTTCCGCAAGACCGATCCGCCGCACGCCACGTGCATCGCGGGCATCGGCCTGATCGGGATTCCCCGGGCCGAAGAGGTCTTCAAGCCCGTGAAGCAGGGGGCCGGCATGCAAGTGCTTGCCTTCACGGTGGCCGGAATCTGCCTGATTGCGCTGCTTTTCATCTGGCGTGTGGCCCGGCGGCGGCTGGAAGGGCGCAGCCTTTCGCTCGGGCGGGGCATCGTCTGGGGCCTGACGCTCTGGCTTGTCCTGCTGGCGGCGGGGGCCGCGGCGGACCTCCTGCTCACGCGGTTCGCGGCCGGTGGCTGGGGCCGGACGCTCGTAACGTATGTGTTCATCGCGCCGGCGGCGCTGGCGGCGATCGTGGCCCTCGCCTGCACCCTCGCGGGCCCGGTTTACGGGATCGCGCGGTGGGGAACCCTGAAGCAGAAAGAGCGGCCTGGCTGGCTCGTGGCCACGGCCGCCGGCGGCCTTGTGGTGCTCGTGCTGGGCGGCGCGGGGATGTTCTGGCCCGTGGCCGAGGTCGAGGTCCAGAGCAAGGACGTCGTCGATTTTCCGCTCCTCGACTACGGCGACGACCTCGTGGTCTCGACGATTCCCGTCACGCCGAAGGGCGCGTTCGAGACCGAGATCGGCGGTGTGCCGAAGGTCAGCAGCCGCGCGCTGGCCCTGGTCGACACCTTCAAGAGCAAGTTCTGGGAGGCCGACTCGACGCAGGTCTACGTGGATTTCAAGGTGGCCCAGCAGATGGCGGGCATGGAAGCGCAGCCGGCCACCGACGACCGGCCGGCCGTGCCCGCGCGGTGCAGCCAGGTCCAGATCAAGATCGCCGATCCGACGCAAGGCCGGCTCATCCGCGACCGTATCCGGGAGGCCTGGCGCACCTTCGCCTCGGAGCACCGCGACATCGGCATCCTGAACCTGGCGTTCAACACATGGGAAGATCAGCAAAAGATGATCCTGACGGTCGTCGAGGTCGAGAAGAACATCACCGCCCTGATGCTGGGCCTCATGTTCCTGGGGTTCGGCGTGCTCACCGCCCTGATCTCGTACGTCATGGCGTACATCAAGAGCCGCGACGTGGGCATCCTGAAGGCGCTCGGGGCACGCGACGCAGGCGTGGGCAGCCTGTTCCTCGGCTACGGGTTCATCATCGGCCTGATCGGTACGGCGATCGGCCTGGTGGCGGCGCTGCTGATGCTCCATTACCTCGATGCCATCGAGATCTGGGTGAACCAGACGTTGCACATCGACGTGTTCCCGCGCGAGATGTACTACTTCGAGAGTATCCCACAGCACCTGTCGCCGCTGTGGTGCGTGTGCGTCTGCCTGGGCGTGCTCGCGCTCTCGACGCTGGCGAGCACGGCGGGCGGGCTGCTGGCGGCGCTCAAGCAGCCGGTGGAGACGCTGCGGTATGAGTGAGATCATCCTGGAAGCCCGAGACCTGGCCAAGGATTACTGGATGGGCCCGTCGCGCCTGCGCGTCCTCCAGGGCGTGAGCCTGTCGGTGCCGCGCAGCGAGTTCCTGTGCATCCTGGGTCCGTCCGGCTCCGGCAAGAGCACGTTGCTGCACCTGTTGGGCCTGTTGGACCGGCCGAGCGTGGGCCGCGTCATTTTCGAGGGCGAGGACGCGTTCGCGCAGCCGAAGCGGTGGCGCGACCGCCTGCGCAACCAGGCCATCGGCTTCGTCTTCCAGTTCTATTACCTGATGCCCGACCTGACGGTGCTCGAAAACACGCTCCTGCCGGCGATGATCCGGACGCCGCTTATCCGCTGGCCGCTGGCCCGCCGCGCGCACCGGCAGCGAGCCGTCCAGGTGCTTGAGGACCTGGGCATGGGGCACCGCCTCCAGCACCTGCCGCGCGAGCTCTCGGGCGGCGAGCGCCAGCGCGTGGCCATGGCGCGGGCCCTCGTGCACGAGCCGCGCGTCCTCTTTGCCGACGAGCCCACCGGCAACCTCGACTCGGTCACGGGCGGCGAGATCATGCGGGTGCTCCAGGGCCTCAACCGCAAGCAGGGGCTGACGGTCGTCATGGTCACGCACGACGAGCGCGTGGCCGCCCAGGCCCACCGCGTGTTGCACCTGGCCGACGGTAGGCTCTTGCACGACGCCTGAGCGGTTGTTACATTTCAACAGATGAGGGTGCTCTGCCCACGGCGCGTCTGCCGTGGGCTTCTCTCCCGCGGCGGGCCTGGGGCCCGGGCGGGACGCCCCCGGAAGGAGGGCCACATGGCCCCGAAGATATGGCTGAACGGCGAACTGGTCGAACGCGAGAACGCGAAGGTCTCGGTCTTCGATCACGGCCTGCTGTACGGCGACGGCGTGTTCGAGGGCATCCGCGTGTACGGGGGCAAGGTCTTCCAGTGCGACGCGCACATAGACCGGCTGTTCGCCTCGGCCAGGCGAATCCGCCTGGCCATCCCGCGGACCAAGCAGGAGATCGTCGAGGCGATGTGCCAGACCGTGCGGGCCAACGACATTCGCGACGGGTACATCCGCCTGGTCGTCACGCGCGGGGAAGGCGCCCTGGGCATCAGCCCCTTCCGCAGCCCGTGCCCAAGCATCTTCATCATCGCCGGTCAGATCGCCCTGTTCCCCGAGCACCTGTACCGCACGGGCATGGCCGTCATCATCGCCAAGACCGTCCGCACCGCCCCGCGAATGCTGGACCCGGGCATCAAGAGCCTCAACTACCTCAACAACATCCTGGCNNTACGGCGACGGCGTGTTCGAGGGGATCCGTTCGTACAACAACAAGGTGTTCCGGCTTGAGCGGCACGTGCGGCGGCTCTTCGATTCGGCCAACGGCATCCGCCTGACCATTCCCATGACGCCCCAGGAGATGGCCGACGCCATCGTGGCCACCCTTCGGGCCAACGGCATGACCGATGCCTACATCCGCGTCGTCGTGACGCGTGGCGAGGGCACCCTGGGCCTCGATCCGAACCGGTGCCCCAAGCCAAACGTGTTCATCATCACCGACAAGATCCCCCTGTACCCGCAGGAGCTTTATGAGAACGGGCTGGACATCATCACGGCGTCGACGATGCGGAACCATCCGAACGCCCTCAACCCGCGCCTCAAGAGTCTGAATTACCTGAACAACATCCTGGCGAAGATCGAGGCGATTGACGCCGGCGTCCTTGAGGCCGTGATGCTCAACCACCTGGGCTTCGTGGCCGAGTGCACGGGCGACAACATCTTCACCGTGCGTGAGGGCCGGCTCTTCACGCCGCCCATCGCCGCCGGTATTCTCGAGGGGATCACGCGCGACGAGATCATCGACATCGCCCGCGGCTTCAATATCCCGGTCCGAGAGGAGAGCCTCACGCGCCACGACCTCTATGTGGCCGACGAGTGTTTCCTGACCGGGACGGCGGCTGAGGTCATTCCGGTCGTGCGGATCGACAAGCGGACGGTCGGCATTGGCAAACCAGGCCCCATAACGAAGCGGCTGGCCGAGGAGTTTCACCGGCGAACGCGGGCCTGACGGCTGGCCGTCGTCGCATAACCCACGGTATTAAAAGGGGTTACGATTTGCAGGCCGCTGGCAAGGCCGTTGGGGGCTGAGTCCGCGAATTAATCTCCCCCGCAGTTTGACAAAACGGAATTATAGGCTATACTTTTATGGCCCGTGTGGGAGCGGGTCACTGACAGTAGAACACGAATTCCGGGGGAGGTCGGCCGAATGCGGTCGATCTCCCCGCGCTTTTTGAGGTATGGGTTGGGGACGGTAGAGGAAAGCGATGCGAGCAACCCAGGTTATCGCTGTCGTGATGGGCATCGTGTGTCTGGTCGGCGCGGTGTGCGGTTTTGTGAAGGCCGGATACATGGCCGATGGTGTGCCGGCGACGAGCGCGCAGGCGGCCAGTGAGCCGGGCACGCCGGGCCAGATGCCCGCTTCGGCCGGCGCGGCCATGCCGGTGCCCGAGCCCGCGACGTTGGCGTTCTTCGGCCTCGGCAGCGCTACGCTCCTGGCGATGCGTAAACGCAGGTCACACGCGTAGGTTCGTAAGAAAAGTCAGCCCCTGCAACGCTCCGCGGCACGGAAACCCGCCGCGGGGCGTTTTCTGTTTCTAGAGCATTTGACGCTTGCCTGTAGGCCTGTGCGCGGCGGGTCTCCCGANNACTGAAACGCGGTGGGTCGGGAGACCCACCGCGCAGCGTCAGCTACAGCCGCGCGTGAAATGCTCTAGCGGACGCGTGCCCAAGTCTCGCGCAGCAGACTTGGAGACCCACGGTGTACGAACCTTCATCGGCTTACCTGGCCGATGGCGCCGCCGTGCCCGCGGGTACGACCTTCTTGAAGAAGGTCAGGACGGCGCGGGAGGGCGGGGCGTCGAAGGTGCAGAACCCGACGGCCTCGGCCCCCATCCGCACCTCGTCCTTGGCGATCACGTCGTACTGCCAGACGTGCCAGACCCCCGGCGGCAGCTTGACCTGGATGTCCTCCTGCGCCTCGTCGGTGCCGATGACGTACTCGTGGTCCGGCCACGCCATGGCGCGGAACTTCGGGTTGGCGTTCGGGAAGACGCTGGCCCGCGGATCGACGGGCTTCATCTTCCAGAACGTGAAGTTCGAGTCGATCTTCGTGCGCAGCCACAGAAGGTGGTCCGCCGCGGTGTGCTCGGCCGGGTTGAACTTGCCCCAGAAATACGGGCCGCGCTTGGCGGCGGGCTTGAAGCCGGTGGTGCCGTAGCCGCCGCCGAGGAACGTGCCGACGAAGCCCTCGATGACGTCCTCACGCGAGAACCCGTCGCCGTCGCCCTGGTACGCGAGTTCATCGTTCACGACGGGCATGCCGCCCTCCGCCGCCAAGGCTGTGGCGGGCAAGCCGCCAGCGTCGCGATTGGCGGCGGCAAAGTCGGCCGCCTCGGCGAGCGTCTTGATCTTGCCCTGCACGATGACGTGATCGTTCCACGGCGGGCTTGAGTTGAGGGCCTTGTCCCACTCGTGGTTCGGATGAACGCTCACGGGTGTCGGGTAGGGCAGGAACTTGCGCAGGATCTGGCCGAAGCGGGCGATATCGGCGGCCTCGTACGACGGGCTCCCGATGTTCCACTCGTTCGACAGGCACAGCCAGACGTTCGGGTAGCTGCCGTACCGGGCGGCGATGTAGTGGAGGAACGGCGTGGGGTCGCCGCCGCTCTGGGCGGCGCGCAGGACCGAGCGCGCCTCCGACGTATCGGGGCCGTTCAGGATGAGATCGGCGATGACGTCGTGGTCGAACGCCGTGCGCACGGCACTATCCACGCGATGGTGGAACCACGCGGGGTTAGGGCGGCTCGAATAGTCGCCATCGTCGGTCGGGCGGCCGGTGTTGTCGAGGAACGGCTTGCTGGTCGGATGCGGGTAGCGGTCCGGCACCACGCTGAAGCGGAGCTTGTTGAAGTACTTGGCGTTGTTGGCGATGTCCCACGAGAAGTCGCCGCTCGCGAGGCCAGTGCCGCGGTGTTCCGAGAGGAAGCTGTAGTGCGTGTTGCCCACGATGTAGGCGTGCGAGCCGTCGGACCGCGCGTACCACCGGCTGCCGGGGCCCTGGCGGTCGGGCATCCAGAAACCCTTCTTGCCCGACGGGATCGCGGTGACGTAGCCGCCGGTCTTCTGGCCGTTCAGGGCCGACTGGTTCGAGCGGACCTCGGCCAGGAACCACTTGCCGGCCAGCGTCGGGCAGAAGCGGACGCGGAAGACGCCGCCCGTCGTGCCGCCGGCGCCGTCGCCGTCCCAGAAGCCGTGGACCGTGATCACGGGCGAGCCGCTCTGGTGCTTGAAGCGGACCGTCAACTCGACCGTTGTGGCGGGCGCATCGGTTGGGCCGAAGACAGGCCCGGCAAACGGGATATCGACCACGCAGTAGACCGGGCCGCCGGCCACTTCGACAGGCTCGGAGGGCTGAACGAGGGCGTCGAGCATCGGTTGATCGGGGGGGTTACGCGGCGCGGGCGCAGCCGCGGCAAGGGCCGTCGCGGAGATGACGAGAGCGGCGGCGACAAAGACCAGGCCGGCCAGCAGACGGTACGGCCCTCCGCGGCGGGTCTTCGACAGGAACATCGAAACCTCCTATTTCAGCGTCGTCAGGTAGAGAAGCACATTGAGGACCACGGCACCGGCGTCCGACGACTTGTAGCCGCGGCAACCGTAGGCCTCGAACGGACTGAGGCTGAAGCATAAATCGAATGGCGAGAATACGCCAATCATTTTGTCGCCGGCGAAGATGCCGACGAGCTCGGCCCGTTGCAAGTTGGCCCGCGAGAGACGCATGACCTGGCGGAATTCGATCCCCTGCGTGAGGTCGTAGCCCTGGCCGCCCTCAAGCCGGCCGCTCATGAGCGGATGCTCGTTCGGCAGGACTTTCAGCGTCCAGCCCAGGGAGGCGGCGGTGGTCTTGAAGGCGTCGACGAACGGCAGGGCGCCCCCGGCGGCCTCGACCCACAGGAAGCCGCCCCGGTCGGTGAACGCCTTGAGCTGCGCCTTCTCGGCATCGGTGAAGGTGAACTCCTTCGAGCCGGTCACGTAGGCCACGTCGAAGTCCGTGAGAAACTCCGGCGCGATGCCCGTGGCGGTGACCGGCGGCGTGTTGGATTCCCGGACCTCAACCGTGACGCCGAGGTTGCCCTTCATGTACTGGGCCAGGCGGGCGAGCGCCCCATAGTTGGCGCCGACCTCCCAGTTGCTGTCGTACTTGACGCGGGCCACGCGGAGGAGTTTGCGCGGGCCGGCCTTGATCTCCTCCTTGTGGCGGTCAGCGGCCGGCGGGGCGGCGTTGGCCAGCTTGGCCCGCAGCGGCCCGCGGTCCATGGCGTATGTAAAGAGGTTGATGCCCCACCGGAACAGGTACTCCTTGCTCGTGTAGGCTTTCATATGCCACGGGCACGAGATATCGTCCATCGCGTAGAAGAGGAACGTGCGGAGGCCGTCGTGCATGCCCAGAAGCTCGGGCCGCTGGCTGAGCGGATAGGGGTCGGCAAAGACCGCATGGTCGCCGGCGAGCGGCTTCAGGGGCCACTCGGGCCAGACTTCCTTGGCGAAGGCGTTGAACCACTCGCGCACCGCCGGGTTGCCGCAGGAGGCCTCGAAGAGGACGGTGCCGCCGGAATCGGTGAACGCGCGGAGCTTGGCCTTTTCGGCGGCGCCCCACTTCGGGGCGCTCTCGGCCGAAATGAAAAGGACCGGGGCATCGTGCAGTTCCTCGATCGGTGCCGCCAGGTCCACCACCTGCCAGTGGAACAGTTGCTCCTTGGCCCACTCGACGTAGTGCGTCAGGTTGGCGACGTCGCGGCGGTGGGCGTTCCAAGTGCCCTCGAAGCGCAGCTTGTTGAAGAGCACCGGCGCGCGGCCCTTGTGCAGGAAGAGCAGGGCGAAGCAGGTGTCGGGCAGCTTGCCGCCGCCCCAGTGCTCGACGCCCATGCGGCGAACGGGATCGATCTCCTCCCAACTGCCTTCCGGCAATTGGCGCGGAATGAGGAAGTGGACGCCTTCCTTGTACCAGTTGTGCTCGCCGAAATGCTTGTAGCCGGCGGAGATGCCGACGCGCTCGACGCAGTACAGCCAGTAATAGACCTGATCGAAGTTCGTCGGCCAGTCGTAGTTCGGATTCTTGTTGACCGTGAAGTTCTTGCAGAGCCAGAGGAGCGCCGCGTCCATGCTGCGGTCGATGTCGGAGGTCGACGCCTGGCTCCTGCCGCCGACACACGGGCACCCGCTGGCCGGCTCGATGAGGTCGGAGATGATGTAGAGCGACGCAAGGCCCGCGGCCGTCATCGAGCCGTACGACCTGCCGCCGAACTGGTATCCCCAGCCGCCGTCGCTCAGCGGTTGGCCGCGGTAGCCCTGGTTCAGGTGCTGGCCGCGCAGGTAATACGCCTTGGCGAGTTTTAGGGAATCCATCGGGAACTCGATGCCGATGCGGTTGGCCTCGTACATGGCCAGGAGCGGCCACTGCGAGACGGAGTTGTCGTAGTCGGCGCGATTGAGCTCGTAGCGCCAGCCGCCGATCGCGCTCTGGCCTTTGATGATCCGGGCCATGTCCTCCTGGATCTTCCGCTTGATGGCCACCTGCCGATCGGCCGACGCACGGTTGTACACATACGAAAGCGCCATGATCCGGATGGGAACGGCGTAGCCGCTGCGCTGGTTGAAGTCGCGGTCGGCGTCGAGGCCGCACAGGTAGTTCAGCCCGTAGCTCATGACGTCGCGGTTGGGGTGCTCGCCCAGGTAGGCCAGGGTCATCAGGGTCAGGGCGGTGTAGCAGCCCCGCCACTGCACGAGCTTCGGATCGTTGCCGAAGGACCCGTCGGGGTTACGCTGATTGAGGAGCCATTCCTTGCCGCGCGCGATGGCAAGGCGGACGTCGTCGTCGGTGTAGTCGCCGCGCGCCGGCCGTGCCGCCGCCATGGCCAGGAGAGCGGCCAGGGCGAGGACCAGGGTTCGGGTGGGCATAAGGGTCTCCGCGGCCCCGCCAAGGCATGCTCTCGCAAGCGAAAGTACGTTCTTAGCGTTGCCGCCTATAGCCGCGTTTGTAGACAGTCCGGGGCACCCACATGGGGGTGCCCCTACAATTGCGCGCTGCGGTCGCCGCGGCGACTGTGGCCGCCCGCCGTGTCCGGCCACAAAGTTATACGAACGTTACGCCCCGGATACGGCCGCAAGCCCCGCCATTCGTATTCGTTAAACCCCGCAAAGGCCGTTGGGTTTCAGTCTAAAAGGTGGCCGGGGGCGGTGTCAACAACCGGGCGTGTCAAAAAAAGAAGGAGCCGCGTAGGGGCGTCGCGGCTCCGGAACCCGTTGGCGCCGAAGCGCCTCGGGGATAAGTCAGCTTTCGAGCGCCGCCTCTTCGTCCGAGAGGTGGCTGTCCTTGGGGGTCTCGTCGGTGCGCCGCTGTTCCTTGAGGGCGTGCCACTGTTCGAGCGTCAGCAACACCTCGCGGGCCTGGCTGCCCTTGTACTGGCCCACGATGCCGTCCTCGGCCATCTGGTCGATGAGCCGCGCCGCCCGGCCATACCCGATGCCCAGGCGCCGCTGGAGGAGCGACACGCTGCCGCGCTGGTGCTCGAGGACGATCTCGATGGCCTGGTTGTAGAGCGCGTCGTCGGCGCCCAGGGCGAGGAGGCTTTCTTCATCCATGCCGCCGCCGGGGGCGCGGTCGGGCGAGTCATCATCCTTGACCTTGATCTGCACGAGTTCGCGCTGGAACTCCGGCTCGGCCTTCTGCGTGACGAAGTCGATGACCTTCTGGATGTCCTGGTCGCTGACGAAGGCGCCCTGGGCGCGGGTGAACCTGGCGGCGCCCGGCGTCAGGAGCAGCATGTCGCCCTGGCCAAGGAGCTTCTCGGCGCCCATCGAGTCCAGGATGGTTCTGGAATCGATGCGGCTGGCCACCTGGAACGAGACACGCCACGGCAGATTCGACTTGATGAGGCCCGTCAGCACGTCGACGCTGGGCCGTTGCGTGGCCATGACCAGGTGGATGCCCACCGCACGCGACTTCTGCGACAGCCGCGTCACGTGCGACTCGACTTCCTTTGCCGCCACCATCATGAGGTCGGCCAGCTCGTCGACGATGACGCAGATGTGCGGCATGTGGTAAGTAAGCCTGGCCTCTTCCTCGGGGGTCTTCGGCTGGAACTTGGCGATGATCTCCTCGCGCGACAACCGGTTGTACGAGGCGATGTTCCGCACGCCGGCCTGCGAGAGAGCCCGGTACCGCTCGTCCATCTGGTCGACCAGCCAGTTCAGGATCGCCTCGGCCTTGCGCATGTCTGTCACGACCGGGCACATGAGGTGCGGCAGGCGGTTGAAGACCGAGAGTTCCACCATCTTCGGGTCGATCAGCACCAGCTTCAGGTCGATGGGCGTCCGCGTCAGCAAGAGCGACATGATCACCGAGTTCAGGCACACGCTCTTGCCGCTGCCCGTGGTGCCGGCGATGAGGAGGTGCGGCATGCCCGCGAGGTCGCGGACCAGGGGGTCGCCCGTGGAATCCTTGCCCAGGAAGAGCGGCAGGCCCATCCGCTGCGAGGCATCCTTGGCCCCGAGCACGATCTCCTTGAGCTTCACGACCTGGCGCGACGTGTTCGGCACCTCAACGCCGATGGTGTCCTTGTTCAGCAGCGGCGCCACGATGCGAACGCTCGGCGCCTTCAGGCCGATCGCAATGTCGTCCGACAGGCCAATGACCTTGCCGACCTTGATGCCCGGCGCCAGCGCCAACTCGTACTGCGTGACAACGGGGCCGGTCTCGATGGCGACCACGGAGGCCGTGATGCCGAACTCGGCCAGCGTCTTCGTCAGCGTCTCGGCCTGCTCGCGGATATGCGCCTCCTGGTCGCCCGTCTCGATGTAGACCGGCTCCTCAAGAAGATCGACGGGCGGCAACTGGTAGTCCTGGTTATGTGGCGTGGAGGGCAGGGGGGTGAACGCGAAATCCTCGTCCTCCTGGGCCTCTTCCTTGGGTTTGAGTGTAGGCCGATTGTGACGGATGACGATCGGGCGAGCCGGCATCGGAGGCGCCGCCGGCTTCTCGGCTTCCTCCTTTTCGTCCTCGTCTTCTTCCTCTTCCTCCTTGTCCAATTCCTTCTCTACGCTCTTTTTGCCTTTGGCCTTGACCGGCTCCTTCTCGGCCTCGGCGGCATCCTCATCCTTGGCCTGTTTGCGGGCCTTGCGACGCGCGGCCGCCTCCGAAACCTCATCCTCGTCCGCCTCTTCTTTCTCGTCTTTCGCCGCCGCCGCCGGCTCGGTCCTACGCTGCTTGCGGACGATCGGATGCGGCTCGTCGTCGGTCTCCTCCGACACATCGGCCACCGCGCCGCCGGCACCGGCACCGGCCATCGCCAGGGCCGACGCGGCCAGGCGCTCATACGGACGCCGCGCCTTCTCGCGGACCCAGCGGAAGAGCGCCAGCGGGATCATGACGAACCACGTGTCGGTCAGCAGGATGAGGCCCACCAGCGCCACCGGCACCATCAGCAGCAGCACCGTGCCCAGCGGACCCAGACGCGGCTCAAGGAACTGCCAGATGCCCAGGCCCAGGACGCCGCCGTTGCTCTCCGGCAGGCGGGCCTGGACGGTGATCATGGCCGAGGCGACCGACACGTCGAGCACCAGCAGCGCCCCCCCGACGACGCGGAACGCCTTGTCCTCGGTCCTCAGCCGCGACATCCACAGGAACGCGCCGGTCAGCAGGAACAGCAGGGCGGGGTAGGCCCCGTCGCCGATGCTCGATAAGATCGCATGGCTCACGTACGCGCCCACCGTGCCGCACCAGTTGTGCAGCGGCATGTTGGGCGGATAGGCGGCGGTGCACGGTGGATCGGCGGGGTCGAACGAGAGGATCGTCGCGGTGAGAAACAGGCCGACGAAGAGGGTGACGACGGCGGCAATTTTACGTCTGCGGCTGATTGGCTCCACGCGTCCCTCGCTTCCGGTGCCCACCGCCGCACTGGGACTAGTGGGTGCCGCTGTGCCCGAACCCGCCGTCGCCGCGACGGGACTCAGGAAGTTCATTGACCACTTCGACGTCGGCCCTGGCCACTGCCGCCACAATCAACTGGGCAATCCGCAGGCCCCGCGTCACGGTGAACGGCTCGCGGCTGATGTTCCCCACGATGATCCCGACCTCGCCGCGATAGTCCGCGTCAATCGTGCCGGGACTGTTGACGATCGTCAGGCCGTGTTTCAGGGCCAGACCACTGCGCGGCCGGACCTGGACCTCGTATCCCGTCGGGACGGCGACGTAAAGACCCGTCGGGATCAACTTGATCTCGCCCGGCGCCACGATGACGGGGGCATCCACGGCTGCGCACACATCCATTCCTGCCGCCGCCTCGCTCATGTATCGGGGCAGGGGAAGATCCTCACAACCCGCTTTTCTTCGAACCAGCAGCGCTATCGGCATAGCGGTCTCGGCTCCTTGAGGTAAATTGCGTGTTATCGGACCCACCGATTCGCCGGATGATACTGGGAAGGCGGGCGCTCGGCAATTCAAATAGCCCTGGGACCGCGGAGGGCTCACGATAATGGAGTGACGAAACTCCACGCCCCTGCTATACTTCTGCCGTAGGGTACGCAAAAGGGACCGTCAATGTACGAGCCGTCGAAATCCGACTTCCTGTCGCTTGCGCGACAGGGCAACACGATTCCCGTCTACCGGACGCTGCTGGCCGATCACGTGACGCCCGTGCTGGCGTTCCGCAAGCTCATGTCCGAGGGCGAGCAGGGGTTCCTCCTTGAGAGCGTCGTCGGCCTCGAGCGGGTTGCCCGGTACACGTTCCTGGGCGTGCGGCCGCGGTACACCGTGCGGTCCGCGGGCACGCGGTTCGAGGTCATCCACCCCGAGCAGCCGGTGGAGGCGTTCGAGTGCGCCGACCCGCTGGCGGAACTCGGCCGGCGGCTGGCCGCCCACAAGGCCGTGCAGCACGGCAGCCTGCCGCGCTTCGCGGGCGGGGCGGTCGGGTACGTGGGGTACGACATCATCCGCCACTACGAGCGCCTGCCGAAGTGCCCGAAAGACGACCGCGGCCTGCCCGACATGGTCTTCGGCTTCTACGATACGATGCTCATCTTCGACCACGTCATGAAGACCGTGCAGGTCGTCTCGAACGTGATTCTCGAAACCGGGACCGATCCATCGGCGGCGTATCAGCAGGCGTGCGAGCGGATCGACGCGATCTGCGACCGCCTTCGCCGGCCGGCGCCCCTCAGGGTCGAGGACATGGTCCGGAGCGAGCCGGTGCGCATCCCGTTCGCGTCGAACTTCGAGCGGGCCGGATTCTGCAAGGCCGTGGAGGCGTGCAAGGAGTACATCCGCGCGGGCGACATCTTCCAGGTCGTCCTTTCGCAGCGGCTGCGCGTGGACTCGGGCGCCGACCCGATGGACATCTACCGGGCGCTGCGGGTGATCAACCCGTCGCCGTTCATGTTTTTTCTGCGGACGCGCGACGTGACGCTCCTGGGCTCAAGCCCCGAGATCATGGTCCGCGTCGAGAACGGGCGCATCACGAGCCGCCCGCTGGCTGGCACGCGGCCGCGCGGGAAGACGCCCGAGGAGGATAAGCGTCTGGAGGCCGAGCTCCTGGCCGACCCGAAAGAGCGGGCCGAGCACGTGATGCTCGTCGACCTGGCGCGGAACGACGTGGGCCGCGTGGCCGGGTACGGCAGCGTCGAGCTTTCGGACCTGATGCACGTGGAGCGCTACAGCCACGTCATGCACATCGTGTCGAACGTGACGGGGCAGCTCAGGCCGGGCCTGACGGCGCTCGACGCCCTGCGCGTGTCGGTGCCCGCGGGCACGGTCTCGGGGGCGCCCAAGGTCCGGGCGATGGAGATCATCGACGAGTTCGAGCCGACCCGCCGCGGCCCGTACGCCGGGGCGGTGGGATACATAGATTATTCAGGCAACATGGATACCTGTATCGCCCTCCGCACGATGGTCCTGGCGGGTGGGCACCTCGACGTCCAGGTCGGCGCGGGCCTCGTGGCCGACAGCGTGCCCGAGCGCGAGTACGAGGAGACGCTGAACAAGGCCCGGGCGCTGCTCCTGGCGGTCCAGATCGCCGAACGGGGATTCGGGCCGACGTAAACGCATTGCGGATTGCGAATTGCGGAATGCGGATTGAACGGCGCCCTGTGTGTGGCTTCCAAGTCCGCGTGCCACGGCCGGCCTTGTCCGGCCGTGCGAACGGGCAGTGGCGCTCCGCCCGCCCGCGCGTCACTTGCCCAGGTAGTCCACCACGATCACCGTCTCGACGGTGGCCCCGAGATTGCTGAGGGCGTGCAGCAGGATCGTCAGGCTGAGCGAGCCGGTCTTGTGCCGCACGATTCCCAGGAAGAGGCCCATCACGAAGATCGCGCTCACGCCGTACAAATCGTACTGCATGTGAATGCCCGCCCACGCTGCCGCCGTAATGAGGATGGCCCCAGCCGGTCCGAGACGCGACTGGGCGATGCCTTGGAACGCGAATCCGCGAAACAGCGTCTCTTCAAACGCCGGCGCCGCCACGACGAGGGCCGCCACGAGCACGGGTAGCCAGCCCGCTGTACGATAGGCGTCGGTCATGAACGGCGGGACGATCGGTTTGCCCAGCAGGTGCGTTGTCAGATCCTGCGCCATGAGGTAGAGAAGGAGCACGGCGAGGCTCACCAGCACCTCTTTCGCGCGCAGCCGCTTCAGGCCGAGGTAGTCGGCCACGCGGCACCGCCTCAGCCAGATGAACAGCACCACGAGCGCGATACATATCGGGTTGGCGATGATCGTGGCCAGGCCCAGGACGAAACCGTTCGCCCCCAGATGCTCCACCTTCTCGCTCAAGCCAGCTATGCCGTGAATCTGCGGGTCGGCGCTCGCATAGATTACCAGCACGTCGGTGGTGATCGCGATCCAGAACAGCAGGCACGCGACGCCGAGGCCAAGCGTGGCCCAGAATCCGTACGGCCACGCCGGGCGCGGTTCCGGGGGAAGAAGGGGCAGTGCGGTGGGTGCCTGCACGGTTGGCTCCTAATACGACAGCGCATCTTTCCAGGTCTTACGCGGCGGGTACGGAGACCCGCCGCGCAATTGGCGAAGCTGCGCTGTCGTCCTAAGCAAGGGGCGCCGTCACCGGGTTGCCGCGCATTTCGCGCGGAGCGCCTTCGCCACGTTCTTCGGCACCAGGTGCGACACGTCGCCGCCCATGCGAGCGACCTCGCGCACCAGGTTCGACGAGATGTAGGCGACGCGCTCGTCGGCCATGACGAACAGCGTCTCGATGCCGCTGATGGTCCGGTTCGTCAGCGCGAGTTGGTACTCGTAGTCGAAGTCCGAGTGCTGCCGCAGGCTGCGCAGGATGATCGAGGCGCCGGTGCGGGCGACGTACTCCACGGTCAGACCCTCGTAGGAATCGACGACCACGCCCTTCGTGTCGCCAACGGCCTCGCGGACCATGGCCAGTCGCTCATCGGTGGTGAAGAGCGATTGCTTCGACGGGTTCGTGGCGACGGCCACGATCAGGCGGCCAAACAGGGCCGCTCCGCGTCGGATGATGTCCATGTGGCCGAGCGTAACGGGATCGAACACGCCCGGGTAAACCGCGATGCGCTGGGTGCTCATGTCGAAGACCTCCGGCGGCGCGACGGCGGCCTTGTTTCCGGCATGCGCCCGCCCTGGCCCACCCGTGGGGCCGCGCTGGGCACGTACCGCCTTAAGGCCGCTTTTCGCGTGAAGCGATTGTAAAAAGCTTTCCCGCGGCGAGCAACATCAAATGGAACGCTTGACACGCACGGCCCTCTCAGCCTATATTCAACGTCGGTGAAACTATGAAAAAATACCTCGCGGTTCTCGGCCTTACGATGGTGACCGCGGTCGGATGCCAGTCGGGGGCAACGCGCTCGTGGCAGGCAGCCACGATGCCGACCCACGATAAGCAGATCGTGTTCGACGCGGCCCGGAGCGTTCTCAAGGAGCACTTTGAGATCGCCGAGGAGAACTGGACCCAGGGCACGATCGAGACGAAGCCGCAACTGTTCGATCGCGCGCGAACGGGTACGCTGGCCGACATGCGCGGCGCGGGCGGCCGGTGGCGCCACACGGTCTCGGTCGAGTTGGAACGCGACGGCCTCGACGTGATCTTGAAGGTGGCGGTCCGCAACGAGCGCGAGGCCACCGCCCAGGCCATCGCCATTGCCGAGGCCGGCGGCTACGAGCCGCGCGTGACCGACGTGCCGCGCTCGCAGCCGATGATTTCCGAGCCGGGCAGCGCGGGCAACAAGCAGGTGTGGGTCGAGGTCGGGTACGATTCGAGCCTGGCCAAGGAGATCCTCTCGGAGATTTCCGTCCGCGTGTCGAAGGCCGAACGGGGCGAGGCGGCGCCCAGCGCCCCCGGCGAGTCGCCCAAGGAAATTTCCGAGGAAACGCGGCGATTCGGCGCGCAGCAGAAGTAGGTTCAGCAGAAGTAGGTTCTCGCTTCCTGACCGCAGGCGGTCGTTCGAGATGCGCACCGAGAATTACGAGGCGCGCATCGAGAATCGAGAAGCAGAAACGCCGCGCCTGCAGGCCCATCATTCCCCGTGCGTCCTGCGATTCGCCGGAACTCCCCAAGTCCAATCGCAGAACCAAGAACGCCGGGCGCTTGGCGCGTCCGGCGTGAAGCTTAAGTGGTGCGCTCGAGAGGAGTCGAACCTCCCGACGTAGACCGGATTGGTCAAAACAGCGAGGACCTGGCGAGCCGCCCATCGGCCGCTGTCCGAATCAGATGGCACCTGCCATCTGCCACATCAGGATTCTTGCATCCGCATACGTGGACCTGAAGTCCATGTTCGGCCCCCAAGTGCACGAGGCGATTGTAGGCATCCCTCCGGATCGCCTGGGGTAGGGCCAGGCCGCCGCCGGCGCCGCCGCGCAAGGCAAAGCGGCACCCTTCCGCGTATGGCGCCAGAATCCGCTCCACGAGTGCGCGATCCGCGATGTGGCGTTTCAGGCTGGCCGTGATGGCCGGCCGCAGGAAAAGGTAACTGACGGCCATGACCGTAACGCCGCGCTGGCGGCATGCGGCCATGAGGGCCGCGACGTCCGCCTCAATGTCCGTTACGCCGTGGATGAGGGGGTCGGCCCGAACCGACACGCGAACGCCGACCCCCATAAGGCGCGAGACGTTCAAGAGCCGTTCGTTGACCGGTGCGGCGTCTGGTTCCAGTGTAGCGCGAAGTGGATCGGCGAGCGTGGTCAGGCCAATCTGGGCCGAAACGTACCCCGGGTGTCGGCGGAAGAGGTCGAGGAAGCGGCCGGGGATAGCGCCCTTGGTGACGAACTCCACGCCGACGCCGGATTCGAGAAGAACACGCATCGTTTGATAAGATTCTTCCAGCACGGCACCAACCGGCTGAAAGGCATCGCACGATGGGCAGAAGTATACTGCCGCAGGCCGATGGCGCTTGCGTATCAGTTCCTTGGCAACCCGCGCCGCGGTGTCCCGATACACGAGGACTGTGTCCTCGCCCGGATACTGCGAGTAACCCCGTCCGTAGCAGTAAACGCACCGGTGCGCGCATCCGGCCGAAACGTTGACCGTCGGCACGCCCGCCAGACACGCGAGGCCCGACGGCGTCAGCACCGCTCCCCGGCGCTCGATGAAACGAACGCTGGCCATTGTGCCTCCAACCAGAGATCGGCCGCATTACGGCACGCGGACGACCGTGATGCCGGCGCGGCGCAGGAGTTCGCCCGTAACGCCTTCGCGATCACAGCACGGGCTTCCACTTTTGAGGAACGCGCGGCGCGCGCCGACGATTTCGGCGACCTCAAGGGTGTACCGGGAGCCGTTCACGAGGAACTCCGTCAGGTCCTGACCTGTCGTCGAATCGACGACGCGCAGGCGACCGTCCAGAACGTCGGCGCCGGTGCCGCCGCGCAGGTACTCACCGCTTCGCGGCGTAGGCATACCGCCGAGTTGCTCCGGGCAGACGGGAACGAGGACGTACGTTCTCTTAAGGCGCTCCAGGAGCGCGTCGCGCCGCGTGGCCCGCCGGCCGTGCCATCGGCACGGAATGCCGAGAAAACACGCGCTTACGAGCACGGGCTCGCAATATCCCCGGCAATCTTTTTCGGGAAGGAGGTAACCCGTCTGTGGCTTCTTGCAACCACTCATCTCATGGTTTCTCCACGATCTCCTGCACTTTCGTTGATTCTGGCATCTCCGAAACTCCGACGACCCCTAACGTCACCCTAACGCGGACAAGAATGACTGTCAACCTGAAAAACTGACCTCAAAAACTGACAGGTTGGCTGCCGGGCGACGACTGAGGGGGCGCAGAATGTGGCGCAGCAGTCGCCGGAAATGCCGCGCAATACCCTGAATGGCGAATCGCCTGAAGCGGTTCTTCAGGCCGCTACAGGCGATTGCAAACCTATGCAGATATATCTGGTGCGCTCGAGAGGAGTCGAACCTCCAATCGCGGTTAAGCGAACCAGGACCTGAACCTGGCGCGTCTGCCAATTCCGCCACGAGCGCATCTATTCTTGTCGCCCCAACGAGGCTACCTTATACTACCGTAAATTGCCCGACTGTCAAGCTTTTGGCAGCTTTTGGCACCTTGGGAGGGCTGAAACATGCGTTGAGCGGGCGGCACCCGTAACTGAGCGGCCGAGCCGGCGAAAAGAGCCGGCGAAAAGGGTCTTTCCGTCGGCCGCCAAATCGCTAGAATAGTCCGGACTTTAATCACTCTTAACCAAGCCCTCATGGATACTGCGATTACCTGGGGACGCAGACGGAGAATCCGAATGTCGAGCCGGTTGAATTGTGGCGTGGTGCGTGTGGCCGGGCTGGGGACGGCCCTCTTGATTGGCGGCCTGATCTTTGCGCTGGCTGGGCCGGCGGCGGCGGGCGACCCGCTCAAGTTTCCGGCGGCGCCGCTTGAGACGAAGAAGACGGCGGCGGGCGTCGTCAAGAGCTACGATGTAGCCGGCCGCGGGAAGGCCGATTTCTTCACCCTCGAGGACGACTCCGGACGCATCACTCGCATCGCATACGACACGACCGGCAAGGGCGAGCCCGACGAGGTCGTGAACCTCGACGAGATTCCCGTGGCCCAGGCCCGCCACGTCGTCTTCATTCTCGACGGCTTCGGTTTCGAGATGGTCGAGGCCCTGCGGCAGGAGGGGCGGCTGCGCATGTTCTATCCGCCCAACCGCCTGATCACGACCTACCCGTCGATGACCGATCTGGCGCTCTCCGACGCCTTCCGCGGCCCGAAGTGCGCCGGCTTCGAGGCGGTCTATTATGACCGCAAGGCCGGCAAGGTGGTCGGCGGCGATTCCGAGTACCTGGCGATGAAGAACGCCGAGTGGCACGTGAAGCTCGACTTCCGCCTCAGTTCCTTCTGGGACGCCTTCTGCTACCTGTACCCCGAGTCGATGCTCAACAAGGAGTTCGGCGAGGAGTTGAAGCTGTTTGACGAGCGCAAGGACCCCGACCTCATCCTGTACTCGATCGCCTCGGCCGGCATGGGCACCCGCCTGGGGCGCGACGGGCAGCACAAGACCCTGGAAGGCTGCGACCGCCTGTTCCTCGAGCTCCTGTGGAAGACGCACGGCCGGGTGAAGTTCACGATGTTCGCCGACCACGGTCACACGCTTCAGCGCGAGGAACGGGTGGACTTCCCCAAGTTCCTGAAAGAGCAGGGGTGGCACGTGGTCGACAGCCTCTCGAAGCCGCGCGACGTGGCGGTGATCGAGTACGGCCTTGTCGTTTACACCGCCTTTGCGACCGACGATAAGCCGGGCCTTGTCGCCACGCTCGTGACCAACCCCGGCGTCGATCTCGTGACGTACGCCGACGGCCAGGCCGCCGTGGTCGAGAAGACCGACGGCAAGGCACTGATCGAGAAGCGCGGCACGCAATATCGTTATCGCCCGCTTCGGGGCGACCCGCTCGAACTCGGGCCGATTATCGAGAAGATGCGGGCCGACAAGGTCATCGACGCCGAAGGCTACGCCGAGGACAAGGTCTGGTTCGAGCGCACGCTCGTGCACAAGTATCCCGATCCGCTGTATCGCGTATGGCGGTGCTTCCTGGGCGACATGGTGACCAGCCCGGCCGACGTCATCGCGAGCCTGAAAGAGAACTACTACGCCGGCGCGTACTCGCGGGCGTTCTGGCTTCCGTACGTGGCCAGCACGCACGGCGACCTCGCGCAAAAGAGCAGCACGCCGTTCATCATGTCGAGCATCTCGCCCGTGCTGCCGCCGGGGGTGGGGGCGAGGCACAGCGACGTCCCCGCGATCATGGAGCGCCTGACGGGCCGCCCGTGGCCGCCGGCGCGGCAGGAGAGCAAGTGAGATGCGCGCGAAGCAGCGACGGGCTTGGCTTGTCCTTCTGGCGGTGATGGTGGCGGCGCCGGCGATCGGCGGCTGTGCCAGTTGGCCCGACGAACGCCGCGCGACGTTCGGCATCGAGTTTCCGCCGCCGGCCGCGGATGAGCAACCCACGGCCATCCTGTTCATGATCGACGGCGTCAACGCCGAGATCTTCCGCACGATGCTCGACGAGGGCCGCCTGCCTAACATCCGCAAGTATGTCGTCGACCGCGGCCTCTACATCGAGCGCGCGGTCTGCAGCGTGCCGGGCGTGACGCTGCCGAATGAGACGTCGCTGGTGACGGGCGTGCTGCCCGGGCGGCACAACGTGACCGGCATCAGTTGGTTCGACCGCAACCGCCTGATCTACCGCGAATACGACACCGTCGCCCAGAAGAACACGCTCGACGGCGACTACACGGCGCCGACGATCTTCGAGCGCTTCCCCGACGCGACGACCATGAGCGTCTTCTTCCAGGCCCACCGCGGGGCGTCGAAGTTCATCGAGGACGCCATGATGGGCGGCGCGCCCTTTGCCTTCGGCTGGTACGGCATGGTGGACCGTCTGACGCTGGCGCAGTTCGACATGGTGGCGGAGGTGGCGACCGTCCAGGGGGCGTTCCCGAAAGTCGTGTTTGGATATCTGCTTTCGACGGACATGCAGGCCTACGCGCACGGCGTTTCCTCCAAGGAGTACCAGGGGGCGCTCGAGCACACCGACGCCCACCTGGGCCGGCTCTTCCGCGACCTCGAGGCCGCCGGTCGGCTCGACAAGACCATCCTGGCCCTGGTCTCCGATCATGGCATGGTCGATGTGAAGCACCACTGGTGCGTCGCCGGCATGATGCGCGACGTGTGGAACGTCGACGTGGCGCCCGACCGTCTGTGGGAGAGCACGCCCTTCGAGCATCGCCTGGCCGCCTACGACAAGCACGCGTGCGTCCTGGCGGGCTCGGGGCAGCGCTACTGCGCTCTCTACCTGCGTAGGCCCCGTGCGGGCGCCGCGACGGGCGGCAACGCGGCCTTCGAGAACTGGCTGGCCCGTCCGCCGCCGGATGACCTGCGCCACTATCCCACGCGCGACGGCAAACGCCTCGACCTCATCGACCTGCTGATGGGCGCCGACGCCGTGGACGTGCTGGCGTACCGCGCCGCACCGAACGTCGTGCACGTCATGACGAAGAAGGGCCTGGTCGAGATCACGCGGAGCGGCCCCGACGGCCGCCGGTTCGCGCTGCGGGCGCTCAAGGGCGAGAACCCGCTCGGCTACCGCGAGACGGTGCCGGCGGGCCTCCTCGACGGGGCGCCGCACGGCGAGCGCGAGTGGCTCGAGGGCACCGCCCAGTCGTCGTATCCCGACCTCGTGCCGCAGATCGTTGTGTACTTCGACGCGCCGCGGGCCGGCGACATCGCGATCTTCGCGGCGCCGAACTGGGACTTCTGCGAAGGCAAGCGGGGCGGCCACGGCAGCCTCAGGGCAGAGGATATGTACACGTTCATGGCCCTGGCCGGGCCGGGCGTGCCGCACGAGCGGCGTAGGGGCCCCGAGCGCACGGTGTCCTTCTCACCGACGATCCTGGATCTTCTGGGCCGGCCCATTCCGCCCGGCCTCGACGGCCGCAGCGTGATCCGGAAGTAGGGGGCGCGTCACCGTTGTTCTTGCGGGTGCCATGCTTTCGCGCTGTTGCGAAAGCATGGTTGTGCGAGGGCCGGAAAGCATTCTCTTGAATTTGCGCGGCGGGTCGGGAGACCCACCGCGCACAGCCAGGAGGGGTGTTGTTGGCCTAATCCTTCTGCCGATGTCGCAGTTTGTCCACGGCAACCGCCACGATGATGACCACGCCCACGACCATCTCCTGCACGAAGTTCGGCAGGCCCAGGTGGACGCACACGTTCCTCAGGTGGGCCATGAGCAGGGCACCGATGAGCGAGCCGAAGACGCTGCCCGAGCCGCCGCTGAGCGAGCCGCCGCCGATGACCACCGCGGCGATGATGTCGAGTTCCTTGCCGAGGGCCGTGGTCGGGTCGCCAACGCTCAGGCGTCCGAAGTCGGTCACGCCCGCCAGGCCGAACGTCGCGCCCGCCAGCGCGTAAATGAGCCACTTGGTCTTCTCGACCTGCACGCCGCACAGCCGCGCGGTCGACTCGTTCGAGCCGATCGCGAACACGTGGCGGCCGAAGCGCGTCCGCCCCAGCAGGATGGCCGTCATGATCGCCAGGAGGATCGTGACCACGACGGCCGTCGAGAAGACGACGGATTTCGTCAGGTGGAACGGGATCTCCCACGTGCCGCCGTCGATCGTCCACCACAGCGGCGTCAGGTTGGCGCCGGTAAAGGTCGAGATCCAGTTGAGCGGGGCGTCGATGCGCTGCTCGTGGGCGATCCACTTGGCGCTGCCGCGCGCAAACGTCATCATGCCCAGTGTGATGATGAAGGGCACCAGCCGCAGGCCGGTGACCAGCAGGCCGTTCGCCGCTCCGGCCAGCGTGCCGACGAGCACGCCCACCACGAGCGCGATGAGCGGCAGCCACACGGCCTCGGTGCCGCCCAGGTAGGCGACGTCGGGCGGGGCGAACTGCCGGACGATCCACGCCGTGGCCACGGCCGCCAGGGCAATGACGCTGCCCGCCGAGAGGTCGATGCCCCCCGCAATGATGATGATCGTCATGCCGATGGCGCCGATGGCCACCGTGACCGTCTGCGTCAGGATCAGGCACTGGTTCTGCGCCGACCAGTAATTGATCGAACCTTCCTTGAAGTACTCGGCGATCCCGCCGGCGAAGATAATGAGCGCCAGGCCCAGCAGGGGGCCGATGAGGGCCGACATCCGGCGCGGCGTCATCGCCGCCGGCACCAGGAGTTCGGGGGCAGGGGCTTCGCGGCTCACGCGCGATTCTCCTTCTCGCTGCCGGCCGGGGCCGCCGATTCGTCCTCGGCGCCCGTGGCCACCTGCATGATGGCCTCGGGCGTCCACGCGCCGACGGGCCGCTTCTCGCTCAGCAGGCCCCGGTGCATGACGGCCAGCGTGTCGCAGACGCCAAGCAACTCCGGCAGATAGCTTGAAATCCAGATGATCGCCTTGCCCTGCGCAGCCAGTTCACCGATGAGGACGTAAATGTCGGCCTTCGAGCCCACGTCGATGCCGCGTGTGGGCTCGTCCAAGAGGAGCACCTGCGCCTCCTGGTGCAGCAGCCGCGCAATGGCCACCTTCTGCTGGTTCCCGCCCGAGAGGCTGACGACCGGCTGATCCGGCCCCTGCGTGCGTATGCCGAGCTTGCCGATCCAGTGGGCCGTGGATTCGCGGATGCGCCGGCGGCTCAGCAGGCCCAGACGCGTGTACGGTCCCAGGCGGCTGAGCGTCAGGTTCTCGGCCACCGAGAGGTTCACCGCCAGGCCCTCGGTCTTGCGGTCCTCGGAGCACAGGCCGACGCCGTGGTCGAGCATGCGCGGCGGCGCCCAGCCGGTCGTCGAGACGCCCGCCACGCGCACTTCGCCCGAGACCACCGGGTCGAGGCCGAAGATCGCGCGCACGAGCTCCGTGCGGCCCGAGCCGATGAGGCCGGCGATGCCCAGGACTTCGCCGCGACGGACTTCCAGCGTGGCCTCGCGCGGCGCCTTGCGGCCGGTCAGGACCGAGAGGTTGATCGCCGGCTCGCCGATCGTGTGCGGCGTGCGGCGGTAGATTTCGCTCACGTCGCGGCCCACCATGAGGCGGATGATCTCCGGCGTGGGCGTGTCGGCCACGACGCCGGTGCCCACGGCCTGGCCGTCGCGGAGGACCGTGAACCGGTCGGCCACCGCCCGCACTTCCTCAAGGAAATGGCTGATGTAGATAACGCTCACGCCCGACTCGCGCAGCCGCCGGATGACGCCGAACAGCACCTCCGTGTCGGTCTGCGTCAGGCTCGAGGTCGGCTCGTCCATGACCACGACCCTGGCCTTGGCCGCCAGCGCCCGCGCCACTTCCACAAGTTGCTGCGCGCCGATCGAGAGGTCGCTCACCCGCGCCGCGGGGTGAATGTCGGGATGGTGGAGCATGGCCAGGGCTTCCAAGACCTGGCTGCGCATGGTCTTACGGCGGACGAACCCCAGCTTCGTCGGCTCGACGCCCAGGAGCACGTTCTCCTCGACCGTCAGGTGCGGCGCGAGGCTCAGCTCCTGGTAGATCATCGCCACGCCGGCGGCACGGGCGTCGAGCGGCCCGCGCGGGGCGTACGGCCGGCCGTCGAGCACCATCGAGCCGGCCTCGGGCTGGATGGCGCCCGAGAGGACTTTCATGAGCGTGCTCTTGCCGGCGCCGTTCTCGCCCACCAGGGCGTGGACTTCGCCGGGCCGGACTTCGAGGTCAACGCCCGCGAGCGCCCGCGTCGACCCAAACGTCTTGGCAATGCCCGCCATGCGAAGACGCAGGGGCGCCGTAGCGGCGGCCGCCGGGCGACGGTCGGATGCCTCGACAGGTATGCTCATCATTTGCCTTATCGCTCCGCCGGCCTGCTATTCCAGCGGCGGATGCACGAGCTTGTCGATATCCGGCTGCGCCATGTTGTCGGGCGTCACAAGGGTCACGCCGGTGTCGATGCGCTTCTCCACCTTCTGGCCCCGCAGGTGCGCCGCCATCGTCTTGACGCCCTCGTAGCCCATTTTGTACGGGTTCTGGACAACGAGGCCCTGAATCTCGCCCTTCTTCAGGCCGTCCAGCAGGCGGTCCGACGCATCGAAGCCCACGTATTTGACCTTGGTGGCGCGGCCGCTGGTAACCAGGGCACGCAACATGCCGTAGGCGCTCGACTCGTTCGGGCAGAAGAGGCCGTCAACCTGGCCCTCGCCGTACTTCGTCAGGATCGTCTGGGCGGCGGTCATGGCCGACTCGACCGTGGCGCCGGCGTGCTGGTCGCTCGAAATGACCTCGATGTTCTTGTGCTTGGCGATCTCCTCCATGAAACCCTTCTCGCGGTTCTCGGTCGACGCGCTGCCCACCTGGTACCGCAGCAGGACGACCTTGCCCTTGTCGCCGATGAGCTCGGCCAGCCGCTGGGCGCCCAGCATGCCGCCCCTGTAGTTGTCGGTGGCCACGAAGCTGACGTAGGCGTCGGGGTCAGCCAGGTCGGAGTCGATGATCACGACCGGGATGTTCGCCTGCTTGGCGGCAAGGACGGGGGCCACCAGGGCCTTGTCATCGAGCGGCGCCAGGACGATGCCATCGACATGCTTCTGGATGAACGTTTCAACGAGGCTGACCTGGGCCGTGCGGTCGTCCTCGACCACCGGGCCTTGCCAGATGATCGAGACGTTCGCCAGTTCCTTGGCGGCCGCGGCGGCGCCGGCGTGGATCGACTTCCAGAAAATGTGCATCGTGCCCTTTGGCACGACGGCGATCTTCAGGGGCTTGTTGACATCGGCCTTGGTCGGCTCCGTGCCGGCCTTGCCCGGCTGCCCAGGCTGCTCCTTGGCGCAGCCGATGAAGAACGCCAGGGCGATGATGAGAAGGCCTGCGAGCAGTCCACGTCTCATGGTCTTGCCTCCCACTGTATACCGTTCGTGTGCGGCGCCGCTTCCCTGGCCGCAATCCGAGCATGGTACGCGCCGCAGGCGTAAGCGTCAAGAAAAGAAGCAACGGGCTGAGGGGTCGAGGGTGTGGCCGTGATTGCTGGCAGTTACCGTTCGCCTTCGTAGGGGCGGCCCCATG
>PMZT01000131.1 GCA_003170085.1 Planctomycetia bacterium
CGGGTCGCGGACGCCGCCCTTGGGGTCGTTCAGCAGGACTTCGACCTTGCCGCTCCGCAGGTCCAGCCGGCAGAGCTGCCCGCCGTCGGGGCCATATTGCATGGAATCGGCGCCGGAGACGTTATGGCCGAAGTTGGCGTACCAGTGCCCGTCCCCGCCCATGGCGCGAACGGCGAAGACCAACTCGGCGCAGTGCTCCAGCGCCCGCTGGCGGAGCGAGGGGGCCTCGCCCGCGCCCGAGGCGAGTTGGGCCAACGCCGCGATAACACAAAACCCAACCGACACTGTGTTCATGGCGCTTATCCGGTCCCCGGATCGCGCGGGGGCTTTGTAGGGTGGGCAGCGCAAGCCCGCAGGGCTGCTGCCCACGCTGCGGCAGAACGACATTGCACGCCGTTGGCGGCGTGGGCAGCAGCCCTCCGGGCCTGCGCTGCCCACCCTATCCATGAAAGGCACTCCCGGGTCAAGCGGACTTTGTTAGCGGACTCCTTTTTTTCCCTTCGCATCGCAACCGCTCAGGCGGCATGCACATGCCGCCGATCCTGGCGGGAAGCGGCGCTACAAGCCGCGCAAACCGCCAGCGCCGGGACCTGGCTACAGGTCTTCCCTGAACAACCTCTTGTCTTTTTCTTCCGTTCGTTCGTGCACCGGATTCGGGCCTCGTTGCGGCCCACCTATCCATGTGTGCGCATCCGTTTTTGGCGATGCGACACCGCCCCGGACGTACCGTTACGTCCAAAGGCGACATTGTCTCTGTCCGGTGCGGGCAGCCCAATTACGATGAGGTGTTCGGCCGATCTGCGACGGGGGCGATCAGACCTTGACCATAGGGTGGTTGGGCGTGCCCGTTCCCGAACGAGTACTTCCTCGTCCCCGGCGACCCCGGCGATGCTTCCGTTCCGCCGCGGTCGTCGGGACGCTCGATCCTTCCTCGACGCCGCCGATGGCCTTGGTCCACTCTCGGACCGTCAGCTTGGCCAGGGCTCGCGCCACCTTGATGTATCCCCGATTCCGCTGCTTGGTGCCTCCTTGCGTGTATCGGTCATACATCGCTCGCCAGATCCCTCCTCTCCGCACCGCCGCCCGGGCCGCTTCGATGAACGCCCACTTCAGCACCCGGTTGCCCCGATGCCCCAGCCGCCGGCCCACGGCCGGCTCCTCCGTCGCCTCCCCGCTGTCGTCGGCACGGGGAGCCAGCAGGCAGTAGGAAGCGAACCTCCTATGGTTATATCCGAATCTTGCCATGTCCCCCGTCTCGGCCACCACCACGTGAGTCAGTACCGCCCCCAGGCCGGGAATCGTCTGACGCAGGTGATGCGTCACCGGCGTTCGCTGAAGGTACTTGTGCGTCTCTTGCAGCACCGCGGCGATCTCCTTGCGGGTCTGCGTCAGAATGCTCACCTGCCCCCGCAACGCCCACAACGCTCCGCCCGACAAAAGCCCCGCCCCCTCCTCGACCGCCGCCTCCAGGAACCTCCGCCCGGCCGCCCCGAACAGGTCCGAGAACCCGTGGAAAATCCCGTGCCGGTGGAATATCGCGTGAATCCGGTTCTTCGTGCGAGTCTGCGTCTGGACCAGGTCCGACCGGAAGCGGGTCCATTCCCGACGATCCCGCACCTCGGCCGGGGGCATCCACACCTTCCACCAATCCCCCTTCTCCAGGGGCAGCAGGCTGACCAGCTCGGCGTCCTTCTTGTTGGTCTTCACATCCCCCCGAGCCTTCCGCATCCCGGCCACCTTCAGCGAATTGGCCAACTGCGGGCTCAGGCCAAGCTGCATCATCAAGTCGCAGATCCATCCCCAGCCGAAAGACCCCTCCATCGCGATGGGCACTCCCCGTGGCCATTCCGAGAACCGACGCACCAAGTCTGGCCAGTTCCGGTGGTCCAGCACCTCCCGGCAGACGACCTTTCCTTGGCAGTCCCGGAAGGTCACAGTGCTGAACTTGTAGTGGACGTCCATTCCGCCACACGCTACCTTCTCGTACATCTTCTTCACGGCTGGCTCCTTCCTGCCCATGGGGCGTTTGCGATTCCCCATAGACTATGGTTAAGGGGTCAGCCTTTCATGGGATTACAACCGGCCTGACGGTCCTCCGGTCCCACGGTCTTCCGGTCACAGCGACAGCAGGTACTCGATCAGGGCATCGATCTGCTCTTTGGTCAGCTTGGTCGTCACGCCGTGGACGTCCTTCTTGTTGCGGTCCACGATGACCTCGCGGAGGTCCTTGGCCGAGCCGTCGTGGAGGTAGGGGGCGGTGCGCCACAGCTCGACCAGCTTGGGCGTGTAGAAGACCGAGTCGTTGCGGTCCAGCTCGCCCTTGGTGCCCACGTCGTACTTCTTCAGGTCCGTGTACAGCGGGGCCGGGTGGCAGGTCTGGCAGCCGACCTTGTTGTCCTCGAAGATCGCCTTGCCCTGCTGGGCCTTGGCCGACAGCTTGCCGTCGGGCGCGAGGAACGGGCTGGGCTCGGGGTCCAGGCTCGTGATGTAATCCTTCACCGCCGCCAGGTCGGCCGGCTCCGGCTCGCGGAAGAGGATGTGCTGGATGCCGGCACGAACTGCCGTCTCCGCCGTATCGCGCACTCCCATGCTCATCGCGGGCGGAGTCTTGTGCGCCAGCAACATGCTCTTCGTGTTCTTGGGGTTGCCGATGCC
>PMZT01000095.1 GCA_003170085.1 Planctomycetia bacterium
GGATTTTTGGAGATTTGCGCGCCCGACGTCGTCTATTTTGACCCCACGCTGGAGCGCCGTTTGGACGGCCTCAAGGCGCTAACTGAATTGTATGAAAAAATCCGTGGAGTGGTTCACATCGATCGTTACGAGTTGGTCAATCCCAAAGTGCAGCTCTGCGGCGCGGCTGCCGTGCTGACTTTCAACTTCGTCAGTTACGCCCAGGGGCAAGCTCATCGCTGGAATTGCACCGAGGTGTATCGGCGAGCAGAGTGCGGTTGGCGGATCATTCAGACACATTGGTCGATCACCGGACATTCGAAATGATACCCGGAAGATCTTTCGCCCTGCGCGGCGCTCAAAATAATTGTATGAGCTGGAAGCCCGGCCTGTTGCCCGACATTCCCTTGACTCGAATTGTTCTGTCGCTGTTGATCTTTTTTGGGACACTGTGCGCCTTTGCCGAGGAAGACTCCCCGTTTGCGCGGCTGTTCGATACCAAGGCCGCCTCGCCTGAACCGCTGACCGTGGGGGTTCTCGCCAAGCAAAGCGGCTGGGAACTGGTCCCCGAAGACAACGTCAGTCATCGGTTTTCGGGAGATGCCGTCTTGCTGAACGACAAGCTGGCGGNNGTTGGCCATGCCGCGTCGGCCGGTTCGGATCTGGAAGCGCTTGACGGCCTCAAGATTGCCGAGAACACGTCCGGGGCGGTGATGGTGGAGGCGGCGTTCCAGCACAGCCCGGCGTCCGCCTTGCGCTTTCGCCTCACGACGGGGGAGGCCATCCTCGAGCTGCGCGCCGGCGCCGGGGCGGGAATGGCCGCCGTGCAGTGCCAGGCCCGCCAGGTGGTCGTGCCGGATTATTTCGGGGACGACATGGTGTTTGGCGGCGAGGGGGCGGGGACGGTCTGCCTGCCGGCGGAGAACTTTTGCCTGCACCTGCTGGAGGGCGGCGACGCGATGCTGATGGCCGTGTGGCAATCGAGCGAGCAAGATTTCTGGCTTGACGCTCCGGGCGCCGGCGCGCCGGGAGGCCTTCGCGCGAGCCGGATTCGCTGCGTCAAGGACAAAAGTATCTGGCTGGCGTTCCTCGAATCTCCCGGCATCTGGCACGCCGGCGGCCCGCCGGCGCAGGACGATTGGAAACCGCCGTTCCCCGCCAAGTGGCGGTGCAGCCTCGTCCGGGAGCACAACCTGGCCGATTCCTGGGACCAGGCGCGCGGGCCGCTGCCCGGGCAGATCGCGGGCAAACACGAAGGTCCGCTGCTGATCTATCCCATCGACCGGAGCAGCGCCACGCCGCTCACGGTCTCGTGCCCGACCGATGTCATGCGGAACACGCTCGGGGTCGGCCCGTGCCAGTACATCCTGGAGACCGAGGGCCTGGCGTCGCAGGACCCGCCCACGCCCGATCAGGTCATGACGTGGATCGAGAAGCAGTTCAAACGCGGCAAGCAGAAGGAATCCGCCGACGAGATCCGCGAGCGCCTGAAGGCGATGGCCGAACTCGTCGGCCGTACCGAGATGCGGATCAAGCGCTACGCCGACTTCGCCGACGAGCTACAGAAGCTTCTGGCCGCGGAAGACTCAGAGAACGGGCGCCTGCTCAAGGCAACGGCCGGCACTCTCGCGGAATCCGCCGCCACAGGCCTGTCGGCCACGTCGAAGACCCGCCGTGTCGAAGACCCGCCGGGGCGGAGCGGGCCGCCGGACCGCATCGCGAAGCTTTCAGACGCGGTGATCGGCCTCATCGGCAAGGAGACCGCGGCCGCCGACCTCGCGCCACTGGCCGCCGAGATTCGCGGCATCGGCGCCGCCCAGGACCGGGCACTGGCCAAGAGCCGCATGGCCGTCCGGTGGCTCAACTGCCAGGCGTCATCGTTCGCGGCACCGTCGCCTGATGCCTTGCTGATGGAGAAGGAGATCAGCAAGCGCACCGAGGCGTTTCTCGTCGGTAAATAGACTCGCGCACTTTGCGCACCCCGCCGCGGCGGGGCGCGCAGCGTTCACCGTTCAAAGGGAGACTGACTATGCCGACCGCAAGTTCGTGCCGCAAGGGCCTGGTGGTGATCCTGTTGCTGCTCATCGCGTTCCTCTTTCCGCTTGGTGCGGCGCGCGGCGCCGGCGACGGGAAGGCCCCCGCCAACCTCTTCGCCAACCCCAGTTTCGAGCAGGGCCGCGAAGAGTGGCGGCTCGACAAGACCACCAAGACCGTTGCACGCTGGACGGTCGACCAGGCCGACGCCAAGGACGGCCAGTCGAGCGCCCTCATCACCATCGAGGCGGTCGAAGACTGGGGCGTCCAGTTCGGCCAGTCGTTCGCCGCGGCCGCCAAGGGCACGACCTGCACGTTCGCCGCCCTCGCGAAGGCCACGAAGGCGCCCGTCAAGGTCCGCCTCGAGATCGAACGTTCGGGCACTCCCTACGACCGCGCCGCCGCAAGCGAGCCCGTTACCCTCACGAACGCCGCATGGACGGAACTTCACGTGACGTTCAAGGTCGAGAAGGACTTCAAGCAGGGCTGGTTCGCGTACATGAGCTGCGCGCAGCCGAACGTCGAGTTTCGCATCGACATGATGCGCCTGTACGAGGGCGAGTACGTGCCGTACGAGAAGATCGCGAAGGAGGAGGCGGCGGCCTCGGGCGTGGGCCTTTTCGACACAGGCACGCCGTCGGCGGCGCCGCTGTCGGGCGAGGCCATCGCCCGGCGGGCCGGCTGGACGCAGGTGGCCGAGGGCGACACGGCCCACGCGTTCAAGGGCGACGCGGTCCTCGCGAACGGCCGCCTGACGCTGGTCCTTCGTCAGAAGGCCGCCGGGGCCGAGCTGTACGGCTCCGGGCCGGCGGCGCCCGCGCTGCGGACCGTTCTCACGCCCGCCGGCGCGGGCATGGCTATCGCCGGTGTCAAGGTCGCGCACAACGCCCCGGACGGCGTTGCAGCCGAGGCCGCCTTCCGCTCGGCCGACGGAAAGGCCGCCGACATCCGCTTCGAACTCCTCGCCGGGCAGGTCTACGTGAAGACCGAGGCCCGCGGCACCGAGGCCCTGCGCCTCGAGGCCGCGTCGCGCTTCGCGCTCCTGCCCGACTTCTTCGCCGACGACATGGTCATCGACGCCGTCGACATCCCCGTCGCCCGGGCCGAACTGCCGAGCGAAAACTTCCTCCTCCAGATGCTCGTCGGCGGCGAGGCGATCCTCATGAGCGTGGCCGCGTCGCGCGACCGCGACGCCGTCATCACGCTCGCCGGCCAGGGCGCGGACCGCCGGATCATCGCCAGCGAGGTCTTCTATGGCAAGGAAGGCAAGGTCTGGGTGGGCGTACTCGAGGCCCCCGGCATCTGGTACGAGCGCCCCACGGCGAAGGACGAGACCGGCAAGGTGGTGGACCTGCCGTGGAAGGCCCCCTTCCCCGCCCAGTGGCGGATGGACTGGCGGAAGACCGACAAGCTCGTCGATTCGTGGGAGGTGATCGCCGAGAGGCCCGGCGGCGAGTTTGAGAAGCCCGGCGTCTTCGGCTCGCCCTCGACGATCGGCGCCGACCGCAAGCGCTGGACGACCGTGCTCGGCCAGTTCAAGTACCCGTGCTGGCTGGACCAGGCCGGGCAGGCCCATATTCAGCCATTGAAGAGCGATGTCGTGCGGTTCGAAGGCCCCGCGCTCCTCTACCCGATCAACCGCGTGAAGAAAACGCCGCTCGGACAGTTCACGGCGGCCGACATCATGCGCAGCACGCTGGGCGTGGGCCCGTGCGAATACATCCTTGACCTCGAGGGCCAGGGGTCGCAGTACAAGGGCCGCGCCACGTGCGCCACGCGCGACACCCTGCGGCCGATCTTCGAGGCCCGGCAGCAGAAGGCCAAGCGGGCCGAGATCGAGAAGGTCCTCGACGAGGTCATGGTCTTCGTGAAGCACATCCGCGGGCGCATCGAGATCTACGCCGACTTCGGCCACAAGACGCTCGCGTACATCGAGGAGCAGAAGAAGGCGCGGCCGGAACTCGCGGGCTTCGCGGCCGAGATGGAGCCCCTTTGCAAGGCCATCGACGGCTACGTCGCGAAGCGCAAGAACGAGATCAAGACCGTGGATTACACGCAGGCCATGGTCGATAATTT
Source organism: Planctomycetia bacterium (assembly GCA_003170085.1). Lineage (GTDB taxonomy): Bacteria > Planctomycetota > Phycisphaerae > FEN-1346 > FEN-1346 > FEN-1346. The sequence goes on from PMZT01000095.1 coordinate 4,090, forward strand.
CCGCAAGACCATGCTCGATTCCGAAGGCGACGACGCCTATGCGAAGTGCAAGAAGTTCACCGAGGACCTCGTGGTGATCGGCGGCAACCAGGACGAACTGGCCGGCGAGGGTCGCATGGCCGTCAAGATCATCCGCCAGCGGGCGGGCCTGGCGATGGCCACCGATCCGCGCGCCGCGGACGTCGCCCGCGAGATCCGCCGCCGCGCCCAGGAGGTCCTGCGAAACCCGGCGGGCCATGAAGGGGCAAGGCACTGAGAACCATGAGAACCCACTTCCTCCCGCCCTACGCCGCCGCGGCCGCGCTGCTCGTGGCTGCGCTCACCGCCGGTTGCAAGAGCAACGAGCAGCCGCCCAGCGCACCGGGCAGCGCCGCCGCGAAACCCCCGACGATCACCACGAAGGCCGGCGTCGAGATGGTCCTCATCCCCGCCGGCGATTTCGTGATGGGCGACGACGGCGGCGAGGCCGACGAAAAGCCCGCCCACAAGGTCCACGTGAGCGCGTTCTACATGGATGTGACCGAGGTCACGCAGAAATCGTACGAGGGCCTCATGGGGCGGAACCCCGCGAAGTCGGTCGGCCCCGACAAGCCCGTCGAGCGCATCAGTTGGCTCGCCGCCGTGCAGTACTGCAACCTGCGGTCGCTCAAGGAAGGCCTGAAGCCGTGCTACGACCCCAAGACGCTGGCGTGCGATTTTGCGGTCGACGGCTACCGCCTGCCGACCGAGGCCGAGTGGGNNTGGGAATACGCCTGCCGCGCGGGCACCACTACGCGGTACTCGTTCGGCGGCGATGCGGGGCGGCTGGCGCAGGCCGCGTGGTTCAAGGAGAACGCCGAGAAGACGACGCACCCGGTCCGCCAGAAGACGCCGAACCCGTGGGGCCTGTGTGACATGCACGGCAACGTGGCGGAGTGGTGCAACGATTTCTACGCCGAGCATTACGACAAGGGCGATGCGACCGACCCCCGCGGCCCGACGACGGGCGACGAACGCCTGCTGCGCGGCGGGAGCTGGAAAGCGAGCGCCGCGGCCTGCCGCTCGTCGGCCCGCGCCAGCGAGTCGCCGGGGTTCGCCGACGTGTGCTTCGGCTACGACGCCTACGGATTCCGCTGCGTGCGGCGTACGCCGTAGAGAAGCCCGTGCGTGACAGTTCAGTCGCCCCGGCCGGGGCTATGGGAAAAAGAACAAAAAAAGAGAGTTGCCTCGCCCCGTTTTCCACGGGCTTGCGCCGCGTGGCTACTGACAGCCGCCCGTGACCGGGCTAAGGAAAAAGCACATGCAGAGATTGACAATCGGACTCGGCCGTGAATCAAGTCCCTACCCGCGCGGCCGCGCGAGAGGTAGAGCCGCATAGCGTGCAGTCAGAAGATAAGTATCGCGTCCCCGGAACTCGGAACTCCCCCCGGAACTCCCCCCTCACCGAGTACTGACGAAGCACTTCACCCGATAGAGAACATCATTCCTCACGGTCAGATAGTCCACTGATCCGTCCGCGCAGAATACGGGTCCTGCAATTCTTCTGCAGCGTGGACCCGGCTGATCATCAAGGACAACCGATTGGCCGAGATCGCGCTCCCAACCCACGTCATCCCGATATACCACGTGCTTAGAATCTGGACTAAAGCAAAGCCCGGAGGGCATAACGGGTGGGCATAAACTTGGGTCTGGACCGCAATTCGGTCTCGCGAGGCCATCCACGACAACGGCCCGGGTCAGTTGCGGCTGATTCTTTTCGTTCTGCGTCATATACTCAACGACGTAGGCAATTCTCTTGGAGTTCGCACTGAAACACAAACCGCGAACCTGTTCGCGTTTGTAGTCAGAAGGCCAGCCAAAGTCTCCGTATTCGGCACTTTCGCGTCCGTCGACGACAACAACCCCCTTCAGCAAGCCCTTGCGACTGTCCTCGTCCGTCGGAAACTTCACAGCCACGTAGGCGACTCGCTGAGAATCCGGACTGAAAATCGGTTCATTTCCCCACACGTAGATAGGCCCGGGCTTCTCATCAACGACAATACGTAACCCATTCTGATCTTGGGCGACGTAGGCATAGTGGTTAGAGTCTGGGCTGAAACGAAATGCGTCCACCACCTTCCAGGTTGGACCTGGTGTTCCGTCAATAACAACGAACCGTTTTTGGTTTTCATCTTTAGCGACGTAAACAAAGTGCTTTGAGTCTTGGCTGAAACTAATACCCGAGACCCACTCGTACTCGGGTCCCACTCGCCCATCGATAACAACGGAGACCTTACGGGAGCCTTCCCTCTTGGGATCGTAGGGCTCGGCCACATAAGCAAGATGTTTCGAATCGGGACTGAACGTGAGATCCCGGACTGTTTTCTCTCCGTGCATAAGCCCCGCTTCTCCGTTCAGAACGACCCAGCTACCCCAATGTCCCTCGCGCTTTGCAACTAGATAGGTATATGCAAGTGATTGCGAGTCGGGGCTGAACAAGAGACTCCCAATCCCTCCATAGCACCTCGGACCTGGGCGGCCATCCAAGACTACGAATCCTTCTTCTTCCTCCTCCCAGTTCCTTCTCCCCGTTCGTTGCGAGACGCCGTAAGCGATGTGTCTCCCGTCTGGACTCAGCAGCACGGGAGTAATGTTGTCGTACTCCGGACTTACCTGCCCATCAACCACCACCATGCGCTTACGATGGCCTCGCTCATCGCCCTTCGTCTCGGCAACGTAAACAACGCGCTTGGAGTTCGCGCTAAAAGGCGCACTGCCCTGCAAGCAGGGATTGCCCTCGGCATTCAAGCCCTCCGTTGACACCGTACCTAGCCCGACGAAGTCGAATTTCGGGCCTTCCTGCCTGTCCACTACCATAAATTCCCGATCGCCGAGTCGTGCCAAATAGGCTGCACGTCTCTCGTCAGGGCTAAAACAGAGGTCGAAAGCAGGTGGGCTCCCCCACAACAACTTAATAAAGGGATTCTGCGATAGTTCCTTATCTTTCTTCTTCGGTCCTATGCCATCGTATTCCCGTTCTTGCCGCCCGTCGATAACAGCATATTCTTTATTACCGCGACTTGCGATGTACGCATAGTGATTGCCGCCTGGACTCAGGAAGAAACGCTCTATGCCCTCGCAAGTCGCGCCTTCCTTGCCGTCGTAAACAAATACAAAGCTTCCGTCCCCGCGCTTGGCAACATAAGCGCAGTGGTTTCCATTCGCGCTCAGGACTAGCTGCTCTACTTCCTCGTACTGCGAGCCCGGCTTACCATCCAAAATCACGCTCTGTTTTCCCCCGTCATTCGACACATACGCAATATGACAACCGTCTTCGCCGAACGCCAAGCGGGGCTTATCCCCTTTGAGCACCGGCCCAAGACGATGCTCTTCCATTCGCCACTTTGAGGCTTCTGCGCCGCCTTTGGCTGGTTCGATGAGCAGTTGCACAGCCGCCCTGTACTTCTCAGCACAGAGTTCTCTCTGGTCCTCCAGGCGCTTCAGCCGATCTGCCTTCCAGGATGGCACCAAACCCACGAGGCATTGCACGGAGCCAATAAGCCATCGCACCCCCTGGTCGAGAAGGTCGCCTCTATAAGCCTCTGCATAGAGGTCATAACACAGGTAGAGCAGGTAGGCTCGAACTTGCAGAACCGCAGGTGCCAGTGCCTTGCCCGGGGGCACGATGCCTTCCGCTGCGGATGGGGCGTTTGGCAGATAGGAGTAGACCAAAGTGGCTGCTGCGGTGGTTCTGCCGATCATCCAGCCGAAATCGTCGATTTTCGCGAGCGTCTTGACCGTCTCGATGGCTGCACCGATGGGCAGAGCAAACTTCGTGGCGACCTTCTCCCAGCCTGACGACAGGAACGGCCCAACGGTGTTCACCAGATCAACGAGCGGCAGGACGGTGTTCTGAACAGCGCCTTCCTGGAGTTGCTTCCCCACGTTGGCCCAGAAGTTAGCCCGTTGCTCGTCAATCTCCTTGATGACCTCCTCCAACCACACGAGGACTTCCGGGGGAACATTCTTGTTTCCCCGAAGCGCAGACCGAAGCGTCTCCTCGCGTGAGTCGATGACCTCCTCACTGAGGCTGCGGATGAAGAGCGCGGTGTAGACGTCCTTGCCGATATTGATGGCGACGCCGCCGGCCGCCGAAGCCAATCCAGCCTTCTTCGAGATATCATTCAGCCGGTTCAGCAGCCGCGTGTGGGCGTCTTGCAAGGTCATGTCCATGCCACTTTTTGCCAGTTCTCTCGTGTAGGCTTCCAGGACCTTCTGGTAGCCAGCGGACAACCTGATGGCCGGCTGCTTTGCGGCGGCGCGGGCAACGTCGATGGCCTTGGATTCCTTGTCCAGAATGTCGAAGAATGCCTGAGCGCTGTCGAGCATAGCCTGGGCAGACTGATCCGTCGGCGTGACTGGCAGGCGGTCCTGGAGAATGACCTCGCGAAGGGCGTACTTGAACGCCTCCCGCCGCGAGTTCTGGTCCAGCATGCCCTTGTAGCTGAACAGCGGGTCGCCGTTGAGAACGGCTGACGGCTTGAAATCATAGAAGGCGACAAAATGCGGCTCAGCCTGGCCGTTCGGGCGTACGTCCGTGAAATCTCCCCGCGCGTTCCAGGAATCTATCGCGTTGCGGATATCTCCCCAGGCCACCGAGTACTCGCTGAAATGCCGGATGGCAAAGAGGAGTTCCGTCCCATCCCCTGACACTGATGCCACCACAGGCTCTGTACCCGGCTGGGCGGAATCCAACTTGACGCGCACCAAGGCACCCCGAGGCAACGGAGCCGGCAACCGAAGCCGGAGGAAGACAGGCTTGTTGAACTGGAGCCCGGCCGGGCCACACTGAACTGTGATGGCTTTGCTGTCTGCGCTGTCGCTGAATGCACTTACATTGACTTGCAGGTCGATGTCTGCGAGTTGCACAACAGCTTCCTTCGGGACTAGCAACCGATGCGGACCGGCGGCAATAGCGCACTCCGCCCCAGGCTCAACCCGCTGGTGGGCTTGAGACGAACTCGGCTGTATCTTCTTCCAAGACGCAAGGTAATCCGGGACAATTGGGGAGGTCTGCGAAGCCTTCCTGACCTGAAGCACGATTACAGCGACAACAACTGCTACGGCCAGAAGGACCGCCAGGTATGCGAGTATTCTCTTCATATGCCCCCCCCGCAAGACGTGATGTGAAGGTGATACTAGCGGCCAACTCCTGGGGTGTCAACTGTCCATCGCTGATTGTGTCGTGCCCCAGTGTCATGTCCGGTCCAGACCCAGTAGAAATGTCCGCTTCATGGGGGCCAAGGGGAGCGGGGCTTCGGCGGCGAATCATTCGCTCAGGACCGCGGCCAGGGCGGCGGCGAGGCGGGCGGCGGCGCGTTTCACGGCGGCGGAGACCGGGCGGCCGAACTCGCGGGTTGCGGGCTGGATGCCGGCGACAACGGCCTGGCAACCGATCGACTTCGTCAGAAAATCGGTGAACACCTTCATGGGAAGGCTGTGCGTCGAGATCGTGGGGTTCTGCGTGGGGGCGTCGTTGGGGATGACTTCGATATGGCCGGGGGCGGCGCCCACGTCGGCGGCATCGAGGATGACCACGTGCGTGGGCTGGAAGCGGCGGATTTCGCCGGTCAGGTTTTCGGGGGCGGTTTCGCCCAGGAAGACGGCCACACGGGGAAGACCCGCCCCGCCCCGCCCCGGCGGGTCTTCGACACGACGGATCTTCGACCCTCCCCGGCGGGACTGCGTCGTGGAGGGCGGACCGTTACGCCTGGCCTTGAACGTCCTTTGGAGGGCCTCGGCGGCGAGCATACCGGCGGCATCGTCGCCGCGCAGCGTCGACCCGACGCCCACGACGGCCACGCGGCGCGCGCCCTCAAGCCTTTGGCGGAGGATCGTTTTTAGGGTCGGCATTTGTTTCGGGGCCGGCATCCTGAGGGGTTTGTGGCACAGCCGCCTCGGCTGTGCTTTTCGGTTCATTCTCACGCCCGAGGGCGGGCGTGCCACATGCCTCCCAGGTGACGCGGAGCTTGTCGCGATTCAACTGCGCGAGCTCGAACTCGCCCGTGATGGCCAGCGCCTTCTTCATGCACGAATCCACGCACTGGGCGCAGTAGATGCATTTGGCCATGTCGATATCGCACGCGAACCGCTTGTCGCCGACCTTACGGATCGTGATGGCGCCGGTGGGGCAATCGCGCATGCACAGCTTGCACCCGATGCACTTCTCGGCGCAAAAGTCCAGCTTGCCGCGGAACTTGTCGGGCATCGTGACCGTGACAGCCGGGTATCGGATGGTGGCCGGCTTCGAGACGAGCGACTCAAGGACCTCTCGCAACATTTTTCCGGGGTTCTTCATACGCCAAGCGCTCCCTTGGCAATCAGGTCGATCAGCAACTGGACAAACGCCACCGGGGCGCCGATCTTCCAGCAGAAGTTGATCATCTGGTCGATGCGGAGGCGCGCAAAGAGCGTCCGCATGAGCGTCAGGACGGCCACAATGGCAAACACCTTCACCAGGTACAGGACGAACCCGGCGACGCTGCCGAGACCCAGGCCGAACGGCAGGAACACGGCCGCCAGGAGCGACGCCCCGACGATCATCTCGATGCTGATGGCCAGGCGGAAGAACGCCAGCCGCCGGCCGCTGTACTCGGTGAACGCCCCCGCCACGATCTCGGTCTCGGCCTCCGGACTGTCGAACGGCACGCGCTCGAGCTTGCCCAGCAGCGCCACGAGCGCCACGCAGAAGCCGATGACGTTGAACGCCGCGTACGCCGGATGCGCGGCGTAGTAGTGCGACATGGCGGTCAGGGACCACGTGTTCGCCAGCAGCGCCGGCGCCAGGATGCTCAGGAACAGCGGAATCTCATAGGCGAATAGCTGCATGAGCGTGCGCGCGGCACCGATCATCGAGAACATCGACCGCGAGTACCAACCGCCCAGGAAGAACGTGACCGTCGGGATCGTCAGCAGGTACATGACAACGATGACGTCGCCCGGGAAGGCGAACAGGGCGTCGTGCGACCAGAGGGGGATGTACAGCAGGGCCGTGACCACCGATGCCAGCGCCACGAGCGGCGTCAGCTTGAACATGCCCTTGTCGGCCAGTTCCGGCACGATCTCCTGCTTGGCCACAAGCTTCAGGAAGTCGGCGAACGGCTGGAACCACGGCGGGCCGATCCGGTTCTGGAGCCTCGCGTAGAGCATCCGGTCGACCCACTCGGCAAAGAGGGCCACGAGGACCAGGAACACGAAGCCCGGAAACACGAGCACGTGGAACAGGGCCGTCAGTTGGAAGAGCACGTCGTCCACTACGTCGCTCCGTTTCCGAAGGTTCGGTTGAGGTGCGTGAAATCGACGCCCCGCTTGCGATACCAGTCGATACCGTAGGTGCGCAGCTCGTCCCACGTGAGGGTCTCGGGCGGGCGCGGCTCGGCGTGCGCCACGGCGATGAGCCGGTCGGTGCACGAGAAGCACGGGTCGATCGCCGCCACAACGATGGGCATATCGGCCAGGTACCCGTCCTTGAGCATGTGGGCCACGACCTGGACGTTCGCCAGGGTGGGCGCCCGCACCTTGACGCGCTCGGGCTTGTCGGTGCCGTTGGCCTTGACGTAATGGACGTTCTCGCCGCGCGGCGCCTCGTAGCGGCCGACCGCCTCGCCCGCCGGAATTTTGCGCGGCGCCTTGACGGTCACCGGCCCGTCGGGCAGCTTCTTCAGGAGTTGCCGCACGATGCTGTACGCCTCCATGAGTTCGAGGACGCGGACGACCGCGCGGCCGTACACGTCGCAATGCGTGTCGGTGATGACCTTGAACGAGACGTCTTCGTAGGCGGCATACGGGTCGTCGCGGCGGACGTCGCGGTCGACGCCCGAGGCGCGGGCCGTCGGGCCCACGGCGCCCAGGTGGACGGCGTCGTCGTACGACAGCTTGCCGACGTTCGAGAGCCGGTTGATCAGGGTGGTCTCTTCCGTCACCACGCCGATGTAGTACCTCGTGCGCTCTTCAAGGACGTCCATCGCCGTGAGGATCTGCCCGGCCTGCTCGGGCGTGATGTCGCGCCGGACGCCGCCGATCGTGTTCATGCCATAGTTGACGCGGTTGCCCGTGAGCGCCGCCAGCAGGTCCATGACGACCTCGCGGTCGCGCCACGTGTACATGAGGAGCGTGTCGAACCCGACCTCGTGCCCGGCCACGCCCAGCCACAGGAGGTGGCTGTGGATGCGCTCGAGCTCGGCGATGAGCGTGCGCAGGTAGACGGCACGCTTCGGAATCTGGAGCCCGGCGATCTCCTCGACCGCCTGGACAAAGCACGTGGAATGCGAATGCGAGCAGATGCCGCAAACCCGCTCGACGAGGTAGAGATCCTGGATGTAGGTCCGCTCTTCGCAGGCCTTCTCGATGCCACGGTGGTTGTAGCCCAGCCGCACGCCGGCCGCGAGGATCTTTTCGCCGCCGAGCGTCAGGAGGAAACTCTCGGGTTCCTTCAGGGCCGGATGCTGCGGCCCGAACGGAATGTTCACGCGCCGCCGATCAGCCATCGGCCACCTCGTTTTTCTTCCCGCCCCCCTGCTTCAGGCTGTCCGCCTTCCAGTCCTTGCGAAGCGGATACTGCCCGGCCGGCCAGCCGTCGGGAAGCGGATACCGGTTCCCCGGCACAAGCCCCTGCACCTGGAATCCCAGCAGGTCAACGACTTCGCGCTCGTACACGTCGGCCGCCGGGAAGTACGGTGTCACACTCCGCACCACCGGCTGCTGCCTGGGGACGCTGATGAGCAGCGTGAGGATCTCGCCCGAAACGCGGGCCAGGTGATACTGAAGGCCCAGCGTCTCGCCCTGGTCAAGGCCGGTGATGGCACAGAGGATGCTGAACTTCATCTCCTTGACGACGTGGTCGAAGACCTCCGCAATGTTCTCGGCGGGCACGGCCGCATACATCCGGCGCACCCGCTGAATGCGGACCTTCTCATGGAGGAAGGGGAACTTCTCCACCAGTTGAACTTGAAGGGTCTGTTCGTCGGCCATATCTGTTCTTTCATCGTTGCCGGTCGGGCCGGCGGCTTACGCTTCGGGCTTCAGGCTGCCCAGTAATTTTACGACGCCGTCGATAATGGCATAGGGGCTGGCCGGACATCCCGGAATGTAAGCCGAAACCGGGATCACCGTATCGATGCCGCCCTCCACATTATAGCAGCCCTGGAACACGCCGCCGGAGCACGCACACGTTCCCACGGCGACCACGAACTTGGGTTCCGGCATCTGCTCGTAAATGCGGATCAGCCGGTCCTTGATCTGGCGCGTGACCGGCCCCGAGCACACCAGCACGTCGGCGTGGCGCGGCGTGCCCTTGAGCTGCACGCCGAACCGCTCGACGTCGAAGTACGGCGTCAGCGACGCGATGATCTCGATGTCGCAGGCGTTGCNNTGCAGGATCCACGGCGACTTGATCCGCGCCCACCGCACCGCACGTTCTAGGACCGTCAAACTCATAACCTCACCTCTTGTACAGAACCGAAAGCCCGACCACCGCACCGGCGATGTACACGCAGGCGATGACGAACGTCGACACCGCCTCGGCCGGAACCGTGGTGATCATCAGGGCCGCCACGTGAAGTATCGTGAAGAAGAACGCAAAAGGAAAGAACTGGCCGTAGTCCGGCTGAATCATGTGGTCGGGCACGTCTTCGCCGCAGGCGTACGGCTTGACCATGCCCGCGCCGCTCTTGCCCTTATAGGCCAGCCGCGAAAGGACCCACGACAGCCCCCCGGCCACCAGGAGCATGAGGGTCAGGGCGATCGGCGGCATGAGTGCGGATAGGTGTTCCATCGGCCTAGCCCTTCAGATTCCCGAGGTCCCTCGTGTCGATCGAATTCGTATGCTTGTGAACGCACAGCACGATGCCGACCGCCACGACGATGACCGCCACCTCGATAATGATCAGCGTGATCGCCAGCGCCTGCGCCAGGGCGATCTGCCCGACGACGTAGCCGACGACGATGATGAGCAGCGTCACGCCCTTCGTCAGGACCTCCATGCCAATGAGGGTCCGAATCAGGTTCTGGCTCGTCAGCACGCTGTAGAAGCCGACGAGCAGGGTCAGCACGACCCCGATGCCGAAGAGCGAGAGGAGTTCCGGCGCGTCAGGCAGCACGTTTGCGTTCCTTAAGCAGAACCACCACGCCCCACGCCCCGCCCAGGAGGATGGCGATCTGGCCCACGAGGTCGATGTGCCGCACGTGCCACAGCACGTTCCGCACGTCGGTCTCTTTGGCGGCGGGCGGCGCGACAAAGTCGAGCGGGATGTGCACCTGCATCAGCGCCACGCCCACCAGGATGACAAGCACCGGCAGCAGGCCGAAGCGGCGCCACTTCTCGCGGCGGCGCTCGGCCATGCCCTCGGGCGACAGGCGCTGCGTCAGGCTGATCGTGCTGATGAAGATCGCCGGGATCAGGCCCGCGCACACCGAAAGCTCGAACACCGCCGCCAGCGGCGAATCAAAGCGGAACATCAGGATCGTGAGCACCGCGCTCGTTACCGCCAGACCGATGACCGACCACAGGATGCGCGGCGTCATGACCGTCGCCATCGCGGCCCCCACGAGCAGCCACACCAGCAGGATATCGAGCATCGTGTCCATCGTGTCAGTCCCCGCCATCCGTTCCTGGTACGACAGCGCAGCTTTCCAGGTTCTGCGCGGCGGGTCTCCCGACCCACCGCGCAAAGTTACAAGCTGCGCTGTCATACTAGTGAAAAATACCGCCCACCGGCAGCATGAACGTATTCAGAACCCACGGGAACAGGAGGCCCACCGCCACCGTCAGCGCGGCAAGCACGAGTTCCGGCACGACCACCCCCGCGGCCGCCTCGCGCACGCCGGCGTGCTCCGGCGACGTCTTGCCGAAGAAGATCCGCCGCTGCATCAGCAGCAGGTACGCCAGCGTGACCACGCTCATGAGCACGGCGATGCCGGCGAAACCGTAGTCGTGCGCCTGCCAGAGGGCGATCACGATGATCAGCTTGCTCCAGAAGCCCGCGAGCGGCGGAACGCCCGCCGTCGAGAGCGCCGCGATCGTCGAGGTCACGCCCGTCACGGGCATACGCGACCCGAGGCCGCCCATGCGGTTCATGTCGGTCGTGCCCGTGCGCTGCTCGATCGCCGCGGAATTGACGAACAGCAGCGTCTTGAAAATCGCGTGGTTGAACAGGTGGAACACCGCGCCCACGATGCCCAGTGGCGTGCCGCAACCCAGGCCGAGGACGATGTACCCCATCTGGCTGATGCTCGAGTACGCGAGCATCCGCTTGAGGTCGTGCTGCCCCAGGGCCGCGAGCGCCCCAACGATGATCGACGCCGCCCCCACGACCATGAGCACTTCGTTCATCGCGCCGCTGGCCGGGAACACCGACGTCGCCAGGCGCACGAGCGCGTAAATGCCCGAGACCTTCGTAACGATGCCCGCCAGAAGGATGCTGACCGGGGCCGGCGCCGAGGAGTAGGCGTCGGGCAGCCAGCCGTGGAACGGCACGAGGCCGCCCTTGATGAAGAGGCCGCACACGAACGCCCCGACGGCCATCTGCGAGATCGTGATGCCGCCCGAGGTCTTCATCGCCGCGGCCACCGTCTCGAACGACGTGCCGCCGGCAACCAGCATGAGCAGGGCCACGCCCGTCAGCATGAGCACCGTGGCCACGGCCGAGAGGATGAGATACTTGAAGGCGCCCTCAAGGCCGCCCAGGTCGCGATTGAACGCGATCAGGATGAACGACGAGACCGACGTGACCTCGAGGAACACGTACAGCGAAAAGAGGTCCGTCACGAGCACCACGCCGTTCATGCCGATGATTGAGACCAGGAGGAGGTTGACAAAATTGAACTGCTGGCGGTCGTCGGTGATCATCGAGCGGCCCACCATGAGCGTCGTAGCCATGACGATGCCGATGGCCAGCAGGAGCACCCGCGTCAGGTCCTTCGCCTCCAGGCCGAACGAGAAGTACTGGGCCAGGAAGCCCTGTTGGCTCCACGCGGCGGCGGGGGCCACGAGAACCATCGCCACCTGCGCCAGCGCCACCGTGAACGCGAACGCCCACGCCGTCCGTTTCATGGCCGGCGTAAACGGCAGGTTCAGCAGGAGCAGCCCTGCCAAGGGCACCAGTATGAGCAAAGAAAGCACCGCCACACTCCTCCAAGCTTCTAAAGAATCCTCATCAAGAAGGCGATAATCGCGGCCGCGCCCACCAGCGACCAGACGATGTAGAGCGAATAGTTACCGGTGTGGGCCAGCCGCACGGTCCAGCCCAAGCCGGTCGTCAGCGTAACGATGAACGAATCATAGATCCAGTCGATGAAGCGGTCGATCCCCCACAGGAAGAGCGAAAGCCCGCGGACGATCGCCATGCCGATATCGTACGGGTCGAAGAACCGCCGCGCGGCCCAGTCGTAAATCGTCGAGAGGACTGGCGCGTGATGGATGTGGTCGGCCGCGCCCAGGCCGGAACCCGACCGCTTGACGCCCACCAGGTGATTCACGAGCGCCGCGGCCAGCACCAGGACCGTCGCCGCTACGAGCATCCAGTTGGCGGGCAGGCCCGCGAAGTCGTGGCCCTCGAGCCGGTGCTCGCCCAGGATCGGCTGGATCAGATAGTGCAGCGGCAGCGGGTTATACACGCCGAAGAGGACGCAGCCGGCCGCAATCACGATCATCGGCAGGAGCATCGCCATCGGCGCTTCCTTGACGCCCTCGTTGGCCGGGTCGCGCTTGCCCAGGTACGCCGCATGGCCGAGCTTGAGGAACGAGGCCGCCGTCAGGAACGATCCGAGCAGCGCCGCGGCGTAGAAGATCCAGTGGCGCTCCAGCGCACCATCATACACGAGTTCCTTCGAGAAGAAGCCGTTGAACGGCGGAACGCCGGAAATCGCCGCCGCCGCCACGATGAAACACGTGAAGGTGATCGGCATCTTCGACGCCAGTCCGCCGAGGCGCGCGAGGTCGGTCGTGCCCGCCTGCTTCTCAACCGCGCCGCCGCTCAGGAACAGGCACGACTTGTACATCGCGTGGTTGATCATGTGGAAAAGGCCGCCGATGATGCCCACCGGCAACGCCGTGCCGATGCCCAGGATCATGTATCCGACCTGGCTGATGGCATGGTACGAGAGCAGCCGCTTGTAGTCCTTCTGCACAAGCGCCATCGCGACCGCCAGCAGAATCGTGACCGCCCCGATGATCATGAGGAGCGTGCTCACCCACGACTCGGTGGTCAGGGCGAAGAGGTTCAGCGTGATCCGCCCCAGCAGGTAAATGCCCAGGAGCTTTTCGAGGCTCGCCGGCAGGAACGCCATGAACGGCAGCGGCGCGTCGATGGCGGCGTCGGGAATCCAGCTATGGAACGGCATGGAGCCGGCCTTCGAGATCGCACCGATCGTCATGAAGATCATCGCCACGCTGCCCAGGCCCGCCAGGGAGAGCGGATGAGCCGCAATCTCCGACATCCGGAGCGTGTGGGCCAGCCAGCCCGTCAGCGCGATGCCCATCATCAGGCACACGTCGGTCACGCCGACGATGATAAACGCCTTGATCGCGGTCTTCCAGGCGTCTTTCGTGCCGATCGCGATCATGCCCATCAGCGTCAGGAGCAGGCCTTCCCAGAAAAAAAGCAGAACGACCAGGTGGTCGGCCATCACGGCGCCGTTGACCATCGCCACTGAGATCAGCATGTATCCATAATACTGGTTCCCGTACGAACGGTCGGCCATGAACTTCCAGGAGTAGAGCGCCACGAGCAGCGAGAACCCCGCCACCGCCAGCAGGATGAACCCGCTGAACTGGTAGACGCGCAGGGCCATCTCCATCGCGATGCCGCCCCAGACGCCGGCCCACGGATGGACGAACGTCAGGTCCTGGCCGAAAAGGTAGATCGCCAGGCCAAGGTTCGCCAGCATCACCACCAGCGTGACGACCTCTCGCGCCAAACGCACAGGCCCGCGGATCGCCAGCACGGCAAGGCCCGCGATCAGCGGCAACAGCACCGGGATGAGAAGGATGCTCTCGTTCATTGGCCCGTTCCCAACATCTGCTGCACGGCCGTCCGGGCGAACTCAGCCGAGGGGCTGATCAGGATGCCGCTCACCAGCGCCAGCACGGCCAGGACGGCCACGCACGCGACCATGACCGGCGAGCCTTCCTTCGCCTCTTTCTTGAGGTCGCCCAGGAAGATCATGTTGAAGAGGCGCAGAAGATACACAATGGTCATAAATGCGCCCACAACGAACACCAGGGCGATCCACCACTGGCCGCTCTCGACCGCGCCGCTGAGGACCATGTATTTCGAGAAGAAGCCGCCGAACGGCGGCACGCCCATCACCGAGAGGGCGCAGAAAAGGAACGCGATCGCCGTGATCGGCATCGTCTTCAGCAGGCCGCCCAGTTGCCGGATGTCCTTGGTGTGCGTGTTCTGCTCAACGATACCGGCACACAGGAACAGGCCGCCCTTCGCGATGCCGTGCATGAGAATGTAAAGGAGCCCGCCCGCGATGCCGATGACCGTGCCGCTGGCGAGGCCCAGGAAGATGAACGCGATCTGGCTGACAGTGCTGTAGGCAATGATGCGCTTGAGGTCGGTGTCGATCATCGCCGCCCCCGCCGACACCAGCGCGCTCGCCGCCGCCACCCACAGGATCGCCGTGTGGCACTCCGGCGTGATCGTGAACGTGACGATGAACAGCCGCGCGAACACGTACACGCCGATCTTCACCAGCACCGCGGCGTGCAGCAGCGCGGTCACGGGCGAAGGCGCCACGCCGGCGTCGGGCAGCCACGTGTGAAACGGCAGCGTGGCCGACTTCGACAGGATGCCCGCCAGGATGAGCACCACGGCGAGGGTCCCAAGCGGCGCCGCCTTGAGCGTCGTCCGGATGGCCTCGAGGTCGAACGAGCCGGTCTGGACGTAGACGCCCACGAACCCCAGGAGCATGGCCAGCGCGCCAAACACGGTGACGAGGAACGCCTTGTCGGCCCGGATGACGTGCTGCTTCTCGCGGAAGAACCCGATCAGGCGCCAACTCGCGATAGCCGTGATCTCCCAGAACACGTACAGGAGGATCAGGTTGCCCGCGTACACCAGGCCCATCATCGCGCCCAGAAACAAAACGACCATCAGGTAGTATTCGTTCTGATAGTCGTAGTGGCGGATGTACCCCGTCGAGAAGAGGACGATGATCGTGCTGAGGAGCGACGAGACGATGGCCATGAAGACCGCCAGGCCGTCGGCGTGGAGAACGAAGTTGAGGCCCAGCGGCAGGTTCAGGCGAACGTCCACCGTCCGGCCCGAGAGGACCGTCGGCACCAGGGCCAGCGAACCCACGAGCGCCGCCAGCACGAACACGAAAGCCAGGGCGTTCCGGAGCCGGGGTGCCGAAGCCATCAGCGGGAGCACAAACGCCCCCAGAGTCGGCACAAAAACGGCCAACATCAGTATGTACTCGTTCGCCATGTCCTCGCTTTCACGCAGAACCCGGCACGGCCCTGAACCACCCGCGGCCGGTACGACCTGCAGGCTTGCGGTCGCCTGCGGGCGCCCGGAACGGACGTCGCCCGGCTCCCAGGACTTACTCGGCGGGCTGATGCACCCGAAAAGGCGACCTTGCCCTTCGCCCTGTCGGGCGCCAGAACTGCTCCCCGAGGGGGGGGGCAGATGGAGTGGAGTCCCGCAAGCCCCCGGCACCGCCGAGGGATGATCACGCCCCCCCGCAGCATACCCTGTGAAATCATTCACAACCAAAAAGCTACGGGATTGTACACTTCGCGCACCGGCGTGTAAACCCGAATTTCCCAATTGCCGTAACACAATGGGTCGAAGGAAAGGCCGTCTCAGGCCTCGACCTCGGCCTCCTCAAAACGGCGCGAGTACCGGCGGCGCTCGTTCTCGGTCAGGTAGCGTTTGCGCAGGCGGATCGACTGCGGCGTGAGCTCCACCAGTTCGTCATTCTCGATGTACTCCAGCGCCGCCTCGAGGCTCATCTTCCGCGACCCCTTCAGCACCACCGTGAAGTCCTTCGTCGAGGCCCGCATGTTCGTCAGCTTCTTCATCTTGGCTATGTTGACGCATACATCGTCGTCCTTGCAATGCTCGCCCACGATCTGGCCCTCGTACACCTGGTCGCCGGGCTCGACGAACATCATGCCGCGGTCGGCCAACTGGTCGAGCGCGTACGCCGTCACGCGCCCCGCCTCCAGGGCGACCAGGACGCCGTTGGCGCGGCCGGGGATCGGCCCGCGCACCTTGTCGTACTTGGCGAAGGTGTGGTGCATGATCGCCTCGCCGGCGGTGGCCGTCAGCATCCGGTTCCGCAGGCCGATCAGGCCGCGCGCGGGAATCAGGAACTCCATGTGGGCCAGGTTGCCGCGCGTGTCCACCTTCAGGAGCTCGCCGCGCCGGTCGCCCATGAGCTGCATGACGGGCCCCATGTTGTCGCGCGGGACGTCGACCACCAGGTCCTCCAGGGGCTCCTGCTTCTCGCCGTTCACCTCGTGGTAGATGACCTTGGGCTTGCCGACGCAGAGCTCGAAGCCTTCGCGCCGCATGTTCTCCAGCAGGATTCCAAGGTGCAACATGCCGCGCCCCGAAACCTCGAACTCATCGAGCGTCAAGCCCGGCGATACACGCAGGGCCACGTTCGACTGGAGCTCCTTCTCGAGCCGTTCCTTCAGGTGCCGGCTCGTGACGTACTGCCCCTGCTGCCCCGAGAACGGCCCGTCGTTGATGCGGAAGGTCATGTGCAGCGTGGGCTCGTCCACATGGACGGCCGGCAGCGCCTTCGGGTTCTCAGGGTCGGCCAGCGTGTCGCCGATATCCACCTTCTCGAGGCCGACGACGGCACAGATGTCGCCGACGTCGATGTGATCGACCTCCACGCGCCCGAGCCCCTCGAACCGGAAGAGCTGGCTCACCTGCTGGAGCGTCTGGACGCCGTTGCGGTCGATCGTCATCACCTTCTGGCCCGACTTGAACGTGCCGGCGAAGACGCGGCCGATGCCGATCCGGCCCACGTAGTCGCTGTAATCGAGCGTCGTGATCAGGACCTGCAGGGGCGCCGCGGCATCGAGCTCCGGCGCGGGCACGTGACGGATGATCGCATCGAAGAGCGGGTGGATGTCCAGGGTGCCCGCGGCCGGCAGGTGGTCCGGGTCCATCGTGGCCCAGCCATCCTTGCCCGACGTGTACACGACCGGGAAGTCGAGGGCGTGATCGTCGGCCCCGAGGTCCACCAGCAGGTCGAAGACCTCGTTCAGGACCTCCGCATGCCGCTGCTCGGGCCGGTCCATCTTGTTGATGACGACGATCGGCTTGATCCCGAGGGCCAGGGCCTTCGCCAGCACGTACCGGGTCTGCGGCATGGTGCCGTCGACGGCGTCTACCAGGAGGAGCGCCCCGTCGGCCATACGGAGGACGCGTTCGACCTCGCCGCCGAAATCGGC
>PMZT01000068.1 GCA_003170085.1 Planctomycetia bacterium
ATGGGAAGGATGGGCAAGATGGGCAAAATATGTGCAAAGCGCGTGCCAATCGCGGACCTCGGCGCGATTTTTCTTTTGGAAGCCGTAAGTCACGGGGCGTGACTGCTGATTCAGGCAGGCCCCCGCGCTCGGCTGTCAGGCTGAGGCCGCCACCGGCGGCCGAAGCACCTCGCCTTGGTTGCCGCCGTCCGGTATCCAGCTTGCAAGCACCTTGGCGTTCTTCCAAGCTTGGATGTTACCCGTTGCGCCGGTGAACCGCAAGTCTCTCTGGAATTCACCGGGAGTTCGGGCCGCTCGAAATCTGCTTGGATTCGCCCGGCGGTTGTCTTATGATTCGCCGGGTGTGGGGCAACCGCGAGCGGCGGGTGGCCGGAAAGGATGCCCTCTCTTCATACCACCGCGGCCTCCCGCGAGGAGCGTGACCATGCAATTCGGCGTCTGCACAGGGCCCGAGAATGCGGGGCTGGCCAAGGCGGCCGGGGCCGATTTTCTGGAAGGCCATCTCCAGAACGTCCTCAGGCCCATGGACGATAGCTGGGCGCCGCCGGTCGCCCCCAAGGCCCTGCCGCTGCCGCTGGCTGCATACAACTGTTTCCTGCCCGGCGATATCAAGGTGACCGGCCCCAGCGCCGACCTCGCCCGCCTCAGGGCCTACACCGAACGGGCGTGCAATCGCGCCCGCGAACTGGGTTCGGCGGTCATCGTGTTCGGGTCGGGCGGCGCGAGGAACTTCCCGGCGGGCTGGCTGCGCGAGAAGGCCGAGGAGCAACTCGTGGAGGCGATGCGCGTGGTAGGCCCGGTGGCCCATGCCGCCGGCGTGACGATCGTGATGGAGCCGCTGAACAAGGCCGAATCGAACATCCTGAACACGGTGCCCGAGGGCGTTGCCCTGCTCGGCCGCGCGAAGGTGCCGGGGCTGGCCATGCTGTGTGATTTCTTTCACATGGCGGTGGATAAGGAACCGCTGGAAGACCTCGATGCCGCCAAGGGCCTGCTGGCCCACGTACACATCGCCGAGCCGGCCGGCCGCATCGCGCCGGCCCCGGGCATGACCGACTATCGCCCGTTCCTGCGCAAGCTGAAGGAACTCGGGTACGACGGCCGCATCAGCCTCGAGTGCGGCTGGAAAGACCTGAAGACGCAACTGGCCCCGTCGCTCGAGTTCCTACGCCGCGAGTGGCAAGCGGCGTAAGGCATTACAACAACAAAGATTCACCGCAGAGAACGCAGAGAAAAACGGAAACAACGAGAGGATTGGGAAAAAGCGGAAAACAACAGATTTACAACAGCACGGATTCACCGCTGAGAACGCTGAGAACGCAGAGAAAAACGGAAACGACGAGAGGATTGGGGAAAAGCGGAAAACAACAGATTTCACAACAGAGGACGCAGAGAAAAACAGAAACAACTTCCAGGAGAAGCCCATGATCAGACTGAGCGGATTTGCGGATGAAATCGGGCCGGACCTGAAGCTCCAGATCGATACGCTGAGGAGCGAGGGCATCCGGTTCATCGAATTGCGCGGCGTGGGCGGCAAGAACGTCCTGGACTTTACCGACGCCGAGCGCAAGGAGATCAAGCAGCGCCTTGACGATGCCGGCATGGCCATCTCGGCCATCGGGTCGCCCATAGGCAAGGTCGAGATCGACAAGCCGTGGGCCGACCACGTGGCGCGGTTCAAGATCACGCTCGACACGGCCGAGTTTTTCGGATCGCCATATATCCGCCTCTTCAGCTACTACCCGCCCAAGGGCGGCCGCATCGGCGATCACCGCGACGAGGTCATCCGCCGCCTGAACGAGCAGGTGCGGATGGCCCAGGGCCGCAGGACGCGGCTGCTCCACGAGAATGAGAAGGATATTTACGGCGAGAAGACGGCCGAGTGCCTCGACATCGCCCGCAACGTCAAGGGCATGGACCTGATCTTCGACCCGGCCAACTTCGTGCAGGTGGGCGTGAAGCCGGCCGAGGCATGGCCCGTCCTGAAGGACCACGTCGTGTACTTCCACATCAAGGATGCGCTGCTGGGCAGCGGCAAGGTCGTTCCGGCGGGCGAAGGCGACGGGGCGGTCGAGGCGATTTTGCGCGACGCGATCAAGGTGCGCCGCTACGACGGGTTCCTCTCGCTCGAGCCGCACCTGGCGGCCGCCGAACAGTTCTACGGCTTCAGCGGCCCGGACCTCTTTACGAAGGCGATTCACTCGCTGAAGGCGATCCTTGACCGGCTGGAAGTGAAGTACGCGTAGCGGTGCGAGAATCGCGTTGGGGGAGTTGCTGGCCAGGCACGGCGGGCGGCCACAACGAAGTCCCGCCGTGGCGGGTGGGGCCGCCCCTACGGCGCACTTCTCGTAGGGGCACCCCCATGTGGGTGCCCCAGAGCATCCCTACGGCGCACTTCTCGTAGGGGCACCCCCATGTGGGTGCCCCAGGGCATCCATAGACGCTGCTGCGAACATTTCCGCTGTGCCGCCGCCTACCTCTTCTGCTGCGCGAGGCGCGCCTTCATCGCCTCCACGAGCGCGTAGTGGATGGCCATGGATCCGCGTCCGAGGCCCAGGTGAATGTTGACGTGCCGCCCCTCGGGCGTCGCGTCGGCCGATTCGCGCCCGTGCCAGTCGGTGCCGCCGGTCTCCAGCAGGCCCAGCCTGAGGGCCGCGGCCTTGTACTGCCGGCCGAGGTTGGGCGTGTGGTCCGAGCTGTGCGTCTCGACGCCGTCGAGCCCGGCGGCAGCAAGCTCGGAGATATAGGCATCTGTCTCCTTGACGCCCCGGTTCAGTTGCCGCGGATGGGCCAGCACCGCCAGGCCCCCTGCCCCGTGGATGACCCGGATCGCCTCGGGCGGCGTCACGCGCACGCGCGGCACGTAGGCGGGCTTGCCGTGGCCCAGCCACTTTTCGAAGACCTCGTCCCACGTCCTGGCGTAGCCCTTTTCGAGCATCGCGGCGGCAAAGTGCGACCGCGTGAGCACGCCGTCCTTCACGCGGCTGGCCACCTCGTCCATCGTCAGCTTGAAGCCGATCTGGTTCAGGCGCTCGAGAATCTTGAGGTTGCGGATGCGCCGGCCCTCGCGCGCGGCCTCAAGGACCTCGGCCAGCGGCGCGTTGGTGTGATCGACGAAGTAGCCGAGGACGTGGCAGGCGCCGTTGGCGATCTCGGTCGAGATCTCGACGCCGGGGATCACCTCGACGCCGAACTCCTGCCCCGCCGCCAGCGCTTCCGCCACGCCGGCCACGGTGTCGTGATCCGTCAGCGCGATGGCCTTGAGGCCCACCTCGTGGGCCAGTCGCACCACGTCGCGCGGCGAAAGTGCCCCGTCGCTCACGCTCGAGTGGACGTGCAGATCGATCAGGTCCGGCAGCGGCGCCCTGCGTACCATCGAAACTCCTTCTCACCCCACGTGTGTAAAGCGGGGTACTGTAGCCTTCCGGCGGCGCGCCCGTCAAGCGTTTGCCCGCGACTTGCCGCGAAATCTATTGACCGCCGCGCAGCCGTCGCCTAGCCTGATAGCCATGACACCCCGCCGAACTCCTCGGGCGACGCGGGCACCTATGATAAGGCGGCCGGCGATCTGGCCGGCGTGCCCGGCCGGGCGCAGGTGGTCTGGAACTGGTCGCAGGTCTCGGCGATCGTGTTCGAGAAGGCCCGCTTTTCGAAAGAGGACATGCTGAAGCGCCTGAAGGAACGGGCACGCGACCTCTCGGGGAAGCCCGGAACATGAGGCGCGGCGCCGGGCCGGAAGTCGTACCTATTACTACAGCGCCACTTAAGCCTTTGCGCGGTGGGTCTCCCGACCCACCGCGCAACGAAGCAGCGTTGGCGCGGTCGAGAACGCGGTTTGCGCGGCGGGTCGGGAGACCCGCCGCGCAAAGGGGCGATGTAGTACTATTTAAGGAAGTCCATGATGCGTACGCTGATCGCCGTCGTCGCCTGCCTGCTGCCGGCTGCGCTCTGGGGCACTGCCCCGGCGGCCGAGTCGAAGGACCAGGAGCAGGTCATCGTGGTCTTCCAGTTCGCCTCAGCCGACGGTAACCAGGCCGGGCGGACGTTCAGCGAGGCCATGCGCCTGCGCGCGAAGCGCCTGGGGTTCGTATTCGTCGACTGGCTCAGCCTGAAGGACGCGATGGCCGGCGCCCCGGCGCCGAACCTCGACACGACGGCCGCCGAGATGGCCAAGATCCTGAAGGAACGCCTCTCGGCCCGCTTCGGCCTGTGGGGCGCCGTGCGGCAGGAAGGCGACGGCCTTGTCATGGATATCCGCGGCCTCGACACCGAGAAGAGCACCACCGAGCTCACGATCAACAAGACCTACCGCGCCGCCGAAAAGCAGCTCGTCAACCCCGTCGAGGACCAGATCCTGATCGAGTTGACCGGCCGCGCCAAGAAGCCGGTGCCCGAGGCCACGCCCGAGGCCGACGCCAAGGTGCCCACGATCGGGCCGGAACTCGTCAAAAACGGCGGCTTCGAGACCGGCACGGCCACACCCGACCACTGGCAGCGGATCGACGGCCAGACCACCTTCTGGGTAGGCGAGGGCCACCCCGGCAAGTGTATCAAGATCAATACAGACGTCTACCACGATGAGTGGGTCGAGTGGCAGAAAAAGGTCAAGGCCGGCGCCGTGGCCGCCGATGCCCCGCCGCCCACCCCCACCAAGGGCGCGAAGTACGACACCGTGGCCGGCATCTACGGCGTCGCGTACGACAGCGACCCCATTCCCGTGACGCCCGGCAAGGCCTACAAGATCACCCTCGACTACCGCGGCCTGGGCACGGATTTCTTCTTTCCGAAGCTTTTCATCCGCGGCTGGGCCAAGGTGAACGGCGAGTACCGCGTGGTGTACGATGCGTATCTGGCGCTGCGGTCGAAGACGCAGAGCAAGGAGTGGGAATCGAACGTGCGGATCGTTGACATCCCGAAAGAGACGCAGGCGCCCATCGAGTACCTGAAGCTCAAGGTCTACGCCTACTGGCCCCCGGGCGTGTACTACTTCGATAACGTCTCGATGAAGGAAGTGGACCCGGTGGCCGGGCACAAGCCGAAGTAAACGGGTGTGGCCGAGGATCGTGGCACGGGTCGTCAGGCCCATTCATGGGCCTTTGC
>PMZT01000256.1 GCA_003170085.1 Planctomycetia bacterium
CCAAGGTCCAAAGTCCAAAGTCCTTACCGCCCCGGCGGGGCGGACTCGGCTACCAAGAATGGACACCTACTCGAAAAGGATCATCTGTTCACCAGGACTTTCGATCAACCCCTCAACCGCATTCAAGACGCTTTCGGCGGGCGCGTTGGCCAACTCCCGGGGCTCGATCTTGTAAAGTCCGCCGCCGTAAATGCGCCCCTCGCCCATAATGGCCTCGACCGGAATACTGGTGAGAGCCTTCCAAACGGCCACAGCAGCTTCCGGCCTTTCCCGCAGGATCTTCGCAAGTCGGTCCCTTGGGTAAAGCAGCAGGTAGGTGTTCGCCGCCGTGGCCTTGGAGTGGTTGAGGAGGAAACGAAACGGGCCGCGAGACTCCTTGCCGTGACGGCCCATATACGTACAGAGGAACATCGCAGGTGGCCGGTCCTCCTGTGCGTACCAAGGAGAACGGTGTGTACACAGATAACCTTTGTCAATTCCGGCTTTGGCGCCGGTCTGAAGGTAGGCCCACAGTGCGAGATGTTTCTCGCGAACCTCATCCGGCGGCAGGTCACAATCCAGAAGTAGCAACCTTCGCTCAATCAGCGGGTTGCCGCTGCTGTCCGCGGGGATCTCCGCAACATTCACATACCTTGGGCTTGGCAGAATGGGCTTAAGAAATTCCGGCGGTAGGTCCAGTTCCTTGGCTTTGTCCGGGGTCAGGATGAAGAAGTTATTTGCGCCCGTGGCTATCCCGCGCTTGATGGCAAAAAGGTCGGCCAGTACCGGTCCTGTGCGTTTGGCTGCGGCAGCCTCGGTGGCCATTGGGTACTTGGTCCACTTCGGGGAATGCCGTAAGGCGTCAGCAGCCACCTTTCTTGACAGGCACGGCTCAAGCAGCGTTCCACCATAGGTAAACTCTACCGTATGCCCTTCTGGTGGCGGGGCGTTTCTAAACCAGACAACCGCGGACGAAACAAGGGCGTCGTCAAACTGCACATCAGCCGGATCGAAGCGGTGGATACGCAGGAGGGTAACTTTGCCCAGCAGGTAGGACTTCACCGCCATGCCGTACTTGACATCCATGAACTCGCTGGGTATGAGCCAACCGGCCAATCCATCGCGGGCCATCCACTCATGCGCAATGCACAAGAAGTGGGAATAGAGCCCGGCCAGCCCGCTAAGCTTCACACCCGCGGCCCGTGCCGCCAAGTGGTGCAGCCTGATCTTGTCCTCCCGCGCCAGATGGTGGTGGCGAACATAGGGGGGATTACATATGATTAAAGTGGCCTTGTCGGTGTCATTCTCGGGAGGGACGGCCTTGGTGAAATCATCGGGCACGACCTTGAGGGGCGTGTCTTTCCACAACGCTTGGGCCCTCCGCGCAAACTGCGGGTCAATCTCAAACCCCAACGCGGCATCGACCCGCGACTGTGAGAATACGCGTACGAGGGCCGAATAGAACGAGCCTGTACCAAGGGCCGGGTCCAGGAAGCGCACCTTGCCCCGCTCCGATAGAAGTGTCTTCGCGTAACGCAGTATGTCAACCGCCAAGGCGGTAGGTGTGGCGAACTGTCCCAGCCGGTTGCGTTCCGCCTGGCTCTTCTCGGCGTCAAGATGGCTCTGTGCATCCAGCCTTTCCTGTTCAATCTGTTCAATCGCGCTCATGGCTAGAGTCCCAATTTCGCCAGTTCGTCAATCCGGTGCTCCCATACCCAGTCAATGCCCTCGGCGGCCTCGTAACCAAGATAACCACTATCGAAGTATCCGCCAAGGAAGAGAATGTACCGAATCTTATGCCCGTAAGTGTCCCTCAACTGTTTAATCTTGGTTGCTTCCTCCTTGCGCCGCTTGTTCACGTTGGTAAAGTCCCCCGCGGACTTGGCCTCAATCAGCAGCGGCAAATCGGCGGCCTTTGCCTTGTGCGGCATGATGGCCACGTCCACCGGTATTTTAATCTTCCGGTCCCCACCGCGTTGGTCAACCGCCACATTGAGACGGAAGCAAAGAGTGCCGGGACGCATTCCGTCCAACCTTGTGCCCTCGCCCGCGCCAATGAACTTGTACTTGCGGGCCTCAAGCCAATGCCTTATGGCAACGAGTTGGCGAGCCTCTTGGGCGTTGCGGATGATGGGGTCCGCCACGGCCCCGCAAAGGCGATCTGCTACAACCGTAGCCGCCCGATGCACTTCCTCGACGGCGACCTTGTGGCCGTCATCCAGCCATGTAAAAATATCACGGTCCGCCAGCCGGAGGATGATGTCGCCTATGCTTGCGAGTTGCGCGTCAACTTCGGCTTTCGGCATCCGCGGGGGCAGCCGGTGTTCGTCGCCCTCCATACTGTGCACCAGGCTTTTCGCCACTTTGGCCAGCCCGATGAGACGATCGCGGGCTAGCGGCGGCGCGGTACACATGCGGAGCATCTGGACTACGGCTGGATCGGCCCGCAACAGAGCGGGAGCGATGTTGGTGAGGTTGGCGGTACTCTTCAAGGCGGCCTTGACCTGTTCGGTCGTCCTAACCCTGGTGTCGCGGTATGCCTTGGGGGCAAACCGCATGAACCAGTCGTTGTAAGCGTCCACCGAACGAGCGATATCTTCCTTCCAGCGGCCGGGCTTGTCGGCATTTACCCCCATGGATACCTCCCGTTGTTCTCTTGCCTGCAAACTCAATCCGAACTACACGCTCGCACGAAACGTGTGGCGGCGAGTGTAGCAAGAGCGAGAGAGACTTACAACTCCAAGCTCAGGCGACACTCCAAGCTCAGGCGAGCGCACAGTTGTGCGCCGCGCATAGTTGACGTTCGCCCGCGGGGTTGATACGATTACTGCCCTGACGAGCAAGGGTGGGGCGGGCGGTGGGCTGAAGGCCGCGGGCGGTGGGCTGAAGGCCGCGGGCGGCTCTGGGCGGAGACGCGGATGGCGGCGGAAAAAGAAGACACCAAGAATCAGGCGGCGCGGCGGCCGGTGAGCTCGGTCATGTCAACGGCGGCGCGGGCGCACCTGGAATGCACCGGCGGCCCCGAGAAGGGCCAGACGCTGCGCGTGGCGCCCAGCGCCACGGTCCTGGGCCGCGACGCCTCGTGCGACGTGGTGCTTTCGGAAACGGTGATTTCGCGACAGCACGCCCGCATCGACCGCCGGGCCGACCAGTGGCTCCTGACCAACCTGAGTTCGAACGGCACGCTTGTCAATAAGAAGAGCGTGACCGAGGTGGTGCTGACCGACGGCGACGAGATCCGCCTGGGCGCGAAGACGCGGCTGAAATTCATCATCGAATCCGTGGTCCTGTCGGGCACGGGGCGGCCGCAGTTCCGCCGCCGCACGGGGGCGCCCAGCGAGGCCGAGGCGGCCGCGGCCGAAGCCGAGAAGGCCGAGGCCGAAGAGGCGCCGGTCTCGGTGTTCAGGCGGCGTAAGTTCCTGTTCGTCGGCCTGGCGGTTTATTTGGCTGCCATGCTCGCGTTCATGATCGTGTCGCTCTTCTGGAGCCCGGGCCAGACGGCGAAGACGGCCATTCCCGACCTGGCGCTCGACGACACCGTGATCCTTCCGGGCACTTCGCAACCGCCGATGCGGGTCATCGCCATCGAGCCGAACGGGGGCGTCCGGTGCGAGAACCGGCTGGGCGACATCATCCTGGTGCCGCACGAAGACTTCGCCGCGGGCAAGGCGGTGGGCGTGCGCGGCATCCGCAGCGCGCTGGACGTGAAGTACCTCGTGAAGAAGGATGCGCCGCCGGACTACCACTACACAATCGACGATACCAACTCGGTGATGGGCGACCGGTGCGTGAAGAAGGCGATCGAGGAGTATCGCGTGCACAAGGTGCCGGGCCATGAGCCCGCGCTGTTCGGGGCCGTGCGGCTGTTTCAGAAGGCCCTTGCGTATTACGGCGGGCGGGGTTACTTCGAGAAGCCGGCCGAGGAGCAGGCTTACCAGGCCGCCCTGAAGGAACTCGTTGGCGACCAGGAGAACCCCGGCACGATCCTGCGGGATTACAAGGAAGCGCTCTTCCTGGACAGGGCCGGCCAAGCCAAGCAGGCCAAGGTCATTTATGATCGCATTCTGAAATCTCTTCCTGATATGGATAACCTGGATAACCCGATCTGCGTGAACGTCAAGCGGCGGATCACAGACCTCGTGAAGCGCAATCCCGACATGAAGTAACCGCCCGCGGCGTTGCGCATCCCCCCCCGCCCCTGGTGCGCCGCGCGCCGTCCAAAGATTCACCGCAGAGACGCAGAGAACGCAGAGAAAAACAGAAACAGAAGACTGATTGGGGAGAAACAAAGAAACGGACGGATACGGATTTCACCGCAGAGACGCAGAGAAAAACAGAAAAGACTTACAGATGGGTAAAAACAAAAAGAACGACACGACGTAGGCGCCGTTGCCGTTTTCCCCAATTTGTAAGCCGTTTCCGTTGTTCTCTGCGTTCTGCGTGCTTGCGGTTCAATCTTTATCTGTCATCCTTTTCCGTTTTTCCCCAGTCCTAAGTCGTTGCCGTTTTTCTCTGCGTTCTCCGCGTCTCTGCGGTGAATCTGTTGCCGTTTTTCTTTGCGTTCTTGCGGTCAAATCCGTTGTTTTGTTTCTTCCGTTTTACCCCAATCCGTAAGTCGTTTCTTTCTCTGCGTTCTCAGCGGTCTCTGCGGTGAATCTGTTGCCGTTTTTCTTTGCGTGCTCCGCGGTGAGATTGGTCGTGCCGTTTTCCCCAATTTCTCCGTCGTTTTTGTTGTTCTCTGCGTTCTCAGCGGTCTCTGCGGTGAATCTGTTGCCGTTTTTCTTTGCGTGCTTTGCGGT
>PMZT01000083.1:0-37547 GCA_003170085.1 Planctomycetia bacterium
TGTGCGCGGTGGGTCTCCCGACCCACCGCGCGAAAATGCCGCATGATCGGGGCGTATTGGCAACCGGCGCGGCGGGTGCGGAGACCCGCCGCGCAAAACCTGAGAAGCTGCGCTGTCTTTCTAAGACAAGGAACTCATCATGATCCATGTCGTCATTTCCGGGGCCTGCGGGCGGATGGGCCGCACGCTTGTGCGTCTCGTGGGTGAGTATGCGGACCTCAAGCTCGTCGGCACCGCCGAGACCGCCGGGCATCCGTGCCTCGGCAGCGATCCGGGCCTGCTGGCCGGCGCGGGCGACACGGCGATCAGGATCGCCGACACGCTACCCGAGAAGTTCGACGTGATGATCGACTTCTCGCTGCCCGAGGGCTCGATCGAGCGGATTGAAACGTGCGCAAGCCGGGGAATCCCGTGCGTCGTCGGCACGACGGGCTTCACGCCCGAGCAGCGGAAGCGCATTGCCGAGGCGGCAAAGAAGACCGCCATCGTTCTGTCGCCCAACATGAGCGTGGGCGTCAACGTCCTCTTCCACGCGGTGGCGGAACTGGCGCGGCAACTCGGGCCGGACTACGACATCGAGATCGTCGAGGCGCATCACCGGTTCAAGAAAGATGCGCCGTCGGGCACGGCCCTCAAGATCGGCGAGGAGATTGCCAAGGCAACCGGGCGGAACCTCGCGGACTCGGCCGTCCACGGCCGCGGTCCCGGCGCCGGGGCACGCAAGGCCGGCGAGATCGGCATCCACGCGGTGCGCGGCGGCGACATCGTCGGAGAGCACATCGTCTACTTCAGCGCCCTCGGCGAGCGGCTGGAGTTGAAGCACGTGGCCCACAGCCGCGACACGTTCGCCCGCGGCGCGCTCAGGGCCGCCCGCTGGGTGGCCGACCGCGGCCCAGGGCTGTATTCAATGGCCGATGTGTTGGGGCTGTGACAACGGTAACAGCGTGGTCGCCGCGGCGACCACCCTACGTGTTGTCACTACGCGGCCTTCTGTTCCCGGCGGCGGAAGTAGAGGCACAGATAGATATCAATGCCCACAAGGATGGCGTTCAGGGCATAGAGCCACGTCACCGATTCCGGCACCCCTCCGTCGGCCCGCAGGAACTTGGCCACGATGCCGCTGACGTACCCCAGGAACACGAGCGACATGAACCGCACGCTCTTGCCCGCGGTCACGCGCGTCCTGACGGTCTTGTAAATGTCTACCGGCCAGGCGACACCGAAACAGATCAGCATTCCGGCCTCGAAGACCTGGGCCAATGTGCCTATTTCCACGAATGCCAGCATAAAGACTTACCTCCTGGGCCGAGTCAACCGCCGAACAAAACACCGGGTCTCAAACGCATGAAAAGCCCCCTTCTCGCTCGGTCCCCTCCGAAGCGAGAATTCATGGTACAATGTCGCAATTCAGGCCGCAAGGCCGGGGCTTCCCGTGAATGGCGTATCAAAGTTCTTGACAACCGGCCGCACTTTCGGAAGGATACTGGCCCGCACTCGGGGAACGGACAAAAAGGAGACACCGTCGTGGCCGTAACACTGGCAGGCAACGCGTGTATCGGGCAGTCGGGCGGACCGACCGTCGTCATCAACCAAAGCCTCGTGGGCGTGATCGAAGAAGCCCGCAAGCACAAGGAGATCAAGAAGCTCCTGGGCGCCCGTCATGGCACCAGGGGCATCATGAAGGAAGACTTCATCGACCTCTTCAAGATCCCCGGGCGGCGGCTGGAACTCGTGGCCGCGACGCCGGCGGCGGCGCTCGGCAGCGTCCGCCACAAGCCGAGGGAAGAAGAGTTCGCGGTGATGCTCGATGTGTTCAAGAAGCACAACATCCGGTACTACTTTTATATCGGCGGCGACGATTCGGCCAAGTCGGCCGACATCATCACCGGCATGGCCAAGATCGCGAACTACGAGATGCGCGTCGTCCACATCCCCAAGACGATCGACAACAACCTCATGGAGAGCGACCACTCGCCGGGCTTCGGCAGCGCCGCCCGTTTCGTGGCCTGCGCCGTCCGCGGCGACGACCTTGACAACCGCAGCCTGCCGGGCATCAAGGTCAACGTGATCATGGGCCGCGACGCCGGCTGGCTGACCGCCGCCACGGTCCTTGCCCGCCGCAAGGAAGGCGACGGGCCGCACCTCATTTACCTGCCCGAGATGCCGTTCACGATCGAGAAGTTCATCGCCGACGTCAAGGAAGCTTACGCCAAGTACGGGCGGTGCGTGGTCTGCGTGAGCGAGGGCATCCGCGACCCGCAGGGCAAGCTATGGGGCGCCATCGCCGGCCGGCAGGTGGCCGAGGCCCTGAAAGACGAGTACAAGGACCTCTTCGGCAAGCTGGAAATGGACGCCTTCGGGCACCTTCAGCTCTCGGGCACGGGCGTGCTGGCCGATTTCCTGACCGGGCGGATCAAGGAAGGCATCGACGTCACGCGCGTGCGCGGCGACACGTTCGGATACCTCCAGCGTTCGTTCGTGGGCTTCGCGAGCAAGGTGGATGCGCGCGAGGCGCGGCAGGTGGGCCGCGTGGCCGTCAAGTGCGCGGTCAAGGGCCTCGACGGCTCGGTCGCGATCAAACGCCGGGCCGGCAAGAAGTACAAGGCGTACTTCGAGCTCGTGGCGCTGAAGCTGGTGGCGGGCAAGAACAAGGAAGTCTCGAAGGAGTTCATCTGCCCGAGCGGCAACGACATCTGCCCGTCGTTCCGCGACTACGGCCTGCCGCTCGTCGGCGACCTGCCTGAGACGGCGCTGCTTGAGGAGTAGCTGCGAGTTTTTGGCGCGTTGACTTTCGCGTAAGCGGATGTTAAGAGTGGGGCACCAGGCCCCGGCCGCGGGGCCGCCCGCGAACACTTCGACAAAGGGGGCGTACCGATGCATCATCGCAGATTCCGGGGTGACGGCGAAATCCAGGCCGTCGGCTGCATCGTCTGGGTGGTTGCGCTCGCCGTCATTATGGTCATCACAGCCATCGTCGGCGGCACCTGGAGGACCGACGTCACCTTTACCCCCGCCGTCACGGTCACAGGCAAGGTGGTGCCCTTCCAGGAAGAGTTCACGGCGAACCACTGGCTCGCCGGCCTTATGCAGGGCGAGCAGCCGGACCTCAAGGTCCGCATGGCCAAGTACCTTCAGCCCAATGACCAGGTGGGCACCATCACCATCAACACCAAGCACACGATGACCAACACGCTCGTGAGCCTGGTGACCCTGGGCATCTATTTGCCCGTCACCGTTACCGTGAAAGGCGAGATCATCAGGCCGGAGAAGTAGCCGCCGCGATCAGAGGATGCCCTTGGTGCTGGGCGCTCCGGAAACGCGGGGATCGATGGCCACGGCGGCCTTCAGCGCCCGCGCAAGGGCCTTGAAGATCGCCTCGGCGATGTGGTGATCGTTCGAGCCGTACGGCACGCCGATGTGCAACGTCATACGGGCGTGTGTGGCCACGGCCTGCAGAAACTCGTTGACGAGTTGCGTCTCGAAGTCGCCGATCCGTTCGCCCGGAAACTTCACGTTGTAAACGAGGAACGGGCGGCCCGAGAGGTCCAGCGACACCTCGGCCAGCGCTTCGTCCATCGGCACCGCGGCCGACCCAAATCGCGTGATGCCTTCCTTCGCGCCCAGGGCCTTGTCGAGCGCCTGCCCCAGGCAGATGCCCACGTCCTCAACCGTATGGTGCAAGTCGACGCCCGTGTCGCCCGACGCCTTCACCCTGAGGTCCATCAGGCTGTGCCGCGCCAGCAGCGTGAGCATGTGATTGAGGAACCCCACGGGCGACTGGATGTCGGCGGCGCCCTGACCATCGACGAGGAGGCTGAGTTCGACGTCGGTCTCGTGCGTCTTGCGGCGGATGTCGCCGCGGCGCGACAGGTTGCGAGGTTCGGCGCTCATCGGGTCGCCCCCTTTCCGGGTTCCTTGCGGATCCGCTGCTTAAACAGATCCCTCATGACGGCCTCGACCTGCTCGTCCGCGTCGAGGCCCTCGGCCATCTTCTTCAGTTCGGCCAGGAGGGCGTCGTTCTCGTCGGGCGTCCCGACGCTGATACGCAGTTTATCGGCCAGACGGGGCAGGTTCCACCAGCGGACCAGGATGCCGCGCCCCTTGAGCCCCTCGTACCAGAGCCGGCCGTCGCCGCCGGGCACGCGGGCCAGAATGAAGTTGGCCTCGGAAGGCGTCACGTCGAACCCAAGTTCCGTAAGCAGCGGCACGAGGCGCGCCCGCTCGGCGCAGACCTCTTCAACGTTGGCGCGCATCCAGTCCTGGTCCGAGAGGGCCGCCGCCGCCACCTCGGCCGAGACGGCATCGACGTTGTACGAGTCCTTGACCTTCTCGAGGCCCTTGATGAGCTCCGGCGCGCCCACGGCGTAGCCGAACCTCAGGCCCGCCAGGCTGTAGGATTTCGAGAGCGTCCGCAGGACGATCACGTTCGGCCGCTTCGTCGCCAACCCCATAGCGTTGTCGGAGGCGAAATCGACATACGCCTCGTCCACGACCACCACACCCTTGAAACGCCCGGCCATGCGATCGATCGTCTCGACCGGCGTGAACACGCCCGTTGGCGCGTTCGGGTTGCACAGGATCATCGCGCGGGCCTTGACCCGCATGAGCTTCTCCCCCGGCATCTCGAAACGGCGACCGGTGGGAATCTCGACGGCCCGGCAGTTCTGAATCTCGGCCAGCACCGGGTAGAGCGAATACGTGGGCGTGGGATACGCCAGCGCCTCGCCCTCGCCGACGAACGCGCGGACAACGAGCGTCAGCAGTTCGTCGCTGCCGTTGCCGCAAAGGACGTTCTCGCGCTCGACGCCATACATCTTCGCCACGATGTCGCGGACCTTGTTGGCCATCGGGTCCGGGTAGCGGCGGAGGCGGTCGGCCGGAACCTCGCGCAGCGCCTGCACGGCGTGCGGCGAGGGCGGGTACGGATTCTCGTTCGTGTTGAGCTTGATGACACGCTCCGCTGCCCCCGGTTGCTCGCCGGGGGTGTAGCCCGCCATGGCTTCGATGTTCTTGCGAAGGTAACGCACGGCTCAAGCTCCGATCGTCGCCCTAGGGCGACGGCTAAACGTACCTTGCGATACGGCTCACTTTTCAAGGCGCCTGCGCACGCTGGCAGCGTGGGCGGTGAGGCCCTCGACCTCGGCCATGCGGAAGATGTCGTCCGCGTCGGCGGCCAGCGCGTCGCGGTCGTACTCAACGACGCTCATCGACCGCAGGAAATCGTTGGCCGTCAGGCCGCTCGCCCACCGGGCCGTGCCGCCCGTGGGCAGCGTGTGGCTGGGGCCGGCCACGTAATCGCCCACGGCCACCGGCGTATACCGGCCCAGGAAGACCGCGCCCGCCGAGCGTATGCTGCGCAGGACATCCTTCGGGTCCTTGACCTGGATCTCGAGGTGCTCGGGCGCGAAGAGGTTCGTCACCCGCACCGCCTCGTCCATGTCCTTGACCACGATAACGGCCGAGTACTTTTCGAGGGCGGCGCGCGTGGCCTCGGCCCGCTTGAGGCCGCCCACCTGCTTCTCGATCTCCTTGACGACGGCCGTCGCGAGCGACGCCTCGGGCGTCACAAGGATCGCCGAGCCGGGATCGTGCTCGGCCTGGCTCAGCATATCGGCGGCCACGAGCGCGGCCGACGCCGACGAGTCGGCCAGCACGACCACCTCGCTGGGGCCGGCGAAACTGTCGATAGCCACGCGGCCGAAGACGATCTTCTTCGCCAGTTGCACATACGTGTTGCCCGGGCCGACGATCTTCTCGACCGCCGGCACGGCGCTCGTGCCGTACGCGAACGCGGCAATCGCCTGCACGCCGCCCATGCGGTAGACCTCGCCGAGGCCCGCCACGCGGCAGACCGCCAGCACGCTCGGGTGGATGTCGCCGCCGGCCGAAGGCGGACACGCCACCGCCACCTGCGGCACGCCCGCCGCAAGCGCCGGCACGGCCGTCATCAGGACGGTCGATGGGTAGAACGCCTTGCCGCCGGGCACGTACACGCCCACGCGGGCCAGCGGACGGTACAGCAACCGCATCTTGCGGCCGTCGCGCTCCGGGGCCGTGCGGTTACGGTGCAGGATGAGCCGCTGAAATCGCCGGACGGAATCGCGGATGCGCGTCACGGTCTGGATGAACTCGCGCGGCATGGACTTGTAGGCCGCCTCGATCTGCTCCTCCGGGACGCGCAGGTCCGCCACGCGGACCGCGGCGCCGTCAAACTTGCGGGTCCACTCGCAGACGGCCTCGTCGCCGCGGCGGCGGACATCGTCGAGAATCCGCCGCACAGCCGCCTCAAGGGTGGCGTCGGGGGCCTGGCCGGAGACCATGCCTTGCTCGGCGCTGAGGCCGGCGCGCAGGTTCTCCAGGGCGGCGCGGCCTTCAGACGTACGGGCATCGATGCGGCGAATCACGCGAACCTCCACGCACTCAAATCTGTCCGAGGGATGATTATAAGGTCCCCGGCACAAGGTTCAATCCGAAAGGCGGTAACTGAGCTTACTTGTTAAGCGTTATGGCCGGACACAACGGGCGGCCACATGGGGCCGCCCCTACGCGGCGCGAATTCGTCCACCGCGCAATCGTAGGGGCACCCCCATGTGGGTGCCCTGGAGTTAGGGCCTGACACAACGGGCGGCCACATGGGGCCGCCCCTACGCGGCGCGAATTCGTCCACCGCGCGCCGTCGTAGGGGCACCCCCATGTGGGTGCCCTGGAGTTAGGGGCGCCCCCACCCGCTCAAACGGGCTCTTTGCCCGTAAGGTCAAGAACCCACGGCGCCGCG
Organism: Planctomycetia bacterium; assembly: GCA_003170085.1. Classification (GTDB taxonomy): domain Bacteria; phylum Planctomycetota; class Phycisphaerae; order FEN-1346; family FEN-1346; genus FEN-1346. The sequence continues at coordinate 6,776 of PMZT01000083.1, forward strand.
GCCGGCTGCCACTCGAGAAGTTCCTCGGGGCGGAAAAAGAGCGCAATCTCGTGGGCGGCCGCCTCGGGCGAATCGCTGCCGTGGATGAGATTGAAACGGTTCGACAGGCCGAAGTCGCCGCGAATCGTCCCCGGCTCGGCGTTGCAGCCGAACGTGGCGCCCATCATCTTCCGGACGATCGCCACGGCCCCCTTGCCCTCGAGCACCATGAAGACCACGGGGCCGCTGGTCATGAACCGCAGGAGCGGCTCGTAGAAGTCCTTGCCCTTGTGGGCGGCATAGTGGCGCTCGGCCAGCGGGCGATCAATGCCGGCCATCTTCAGGGCCACGATCTGGAGGCCCTTCTCTTCCAGCCGCGCGATGACACGGCCGATGAGGCCGCGCTGGACGGCGTCGGGTTTGAGAATGACAAGCGTTCGTTCCACGCGGCGCTCCTCCGGATGATCCGCCGCAGCCGCGACGGGTTCAAAAAGTCTAGGCCAGGCTCTCGAACAACGGCGTCGAGAGATACCGCTCGCCGCAGCTCGGGATGATGGTGACGATGAGCTTGCCGTCCATCTCCTTGCGCGCAGCCACCTTCTGGGTTGCGGCCAGGGCGGCGCCGCTGGAGATGCCCACGAGCAGCCCCTCCTCGGTGGCGGCGCGGCGGGCCCAGTCCATGGCCTCCTGATCTTCAATCTGAACCACCTCGTCGATGAGCGACCGGTCGAGAATCGACGGAACGAACCCGGCGCCGATCCCCTGAATGGCATGGCGCCCCGGCTTGCCGCCCGAGAGAACCGGGCTGCCGGCCGGCTCAACCGCAATCGCCTTGAACGACGCCTTGCGGTGCTTGATGACGTCGGCGATACCGGTGATCGTGCCGCCGGTGCCCACGCCCGCGACAACGGCGTCGGCCAGGCCGTCGGTGTCCCACCAGATCTCCTCGGCGGTCGTGCGGCGATGGATCTCGACGTTCGCCGGGTTCTCAAACTGGTTCGGCATAAACGAATCGGGCGTCTCGGCGGTAAGCTGCTTAGCCTTGGCAATGGCACCGGGCATCCCCTCGGCGGCGGGCGTCAGCACGAGCTCGGCCCCCAGGGCCTTGAGAAGCTTGCGGCGCTCGGTGCTCATGTTCTCGGGCATCGTCAGCACGCACCGGATCTTCCTGACGGCGCAAACGAACGCCAGGGCGATGCCCGTGTTGCCGCTCGTCGGCTCGATGATCGTCGTCTTGGGCCCGATGCGGCCTTCCCGCTGCGCCGCGGCGATCATGGCCAGGCCGATGCGGTCCTTGACGCTCGACAGCGGGTTGAAGAACTCCAGCTTCGCGTAGACCACGGCTTTCGAGCGGATAAGCCGGTTGATGCGTACGAGGGGCGTCCGCCCGATCGTCCAGCTCGCATCTTCAAAAAGCCTTGCCATCGTGCGTCTCCTGGGTGGCCACGGAATAACGCCAGTCTAGAAGCCCTGCGCGGGCAAGTCAAGGCAGCGCCCGGACAGCGCCCCGGACACGCGTCCGGACTTTAGTTCGGCGGCCGTTTTGCCGATAGAAGTTAGTAGACTGGGCATCCTCCACGGGTTAAGCGCGAAGACCCCGTTGCCCGGCCGTCGGAAAGGGCTCTGAAGAAGGAGAAAAACGCCGTGGCTGGTCGACTCCTCGGCAACCGTCGTCAATACAAGCGCCTGCGGCAGAAGTACGATACGCTGGTGCGCGATTCGATGGGCGACATTGTCTTCCGTGGCAAAACGATTGATATTTCACGGGGCGGCGCCCAGATCGCCGGTCTGCCCGTCCTCCTGGGGGTGGAAGCCGGCCAGAAGGTCCGGGTCGAGTTCCTGGTCATGCCGAAGGACCTCCAGAAAACGAGCAAGCGGTTTGGCGCGGCGGCGATCATTTGGCGTGTCGATGAAAAAGAGGACAGCTTCACCATCGCGGTGAAGTTTGAGCAGGAACTGCCCGGGTAGCCCGGCATTCCGCCGGATAGCGCGTTTCGCCAGCAATTCCAGGAAGTCATGCTTTCGCAACGGCGCGAAAGCATGGCACCCCCCAGGAAAGTCATAATACTTTTTCTGAAGTCATTTCCCCTGTCCCGCCGTTTTCGCATCGGCCGTTTTCGCGTCGGCTTGATACCCGCGCCCCCACGCCGTAGAATGAGTGTTGAAACAGCAGAGAGGAGATGCGCACCATGTGGGACTATACGGAGAAGGTCAAGGAACACTTCCTTCACCCCAAGAACGTGGGGGAGATCCCGAATCCCGACCTCGACGCCACCGTGGGCAACATCACCTGCGGCGACGCCCTGCGGCTGATGGCGAAGCTTGACAAGGCCGGCCGCATCGCCGAGGCGAAGTTCCAGACGTTCGGCTGCGCCAGCGCCATCGCATCGTCCGACGCCCTGATCGACCTCATCAAGGGCAAGACTCTGGACGAGGCCGCCACGATCACCAACGACGACATCGCCCGGTTCCTCGGCGGCCTGCCCGAAGCCAAGATGCACTGCTCGGTCATGGGCATGGAGGCCCTTCAGAAGGCCATCGCCACCTACCGCAAGACGCCGTTCACGCTGGAGGACGAGGGCAAGATCGTCTGCCGCTGCTTCGGCGTCACCGACAAGCTCATTGAGAAGGTCGTGCGCGAGCACAACCTCCGCACGATCGAAGAGGTAACGCACTACACGAAGGCGGGCGGCGGCTGCGGCGGATGCCATCGCGAGATCGAGGCCATCCTCGCCCGGGCACACGGCCGCGCACCGGCCCAGGCCGCGCCAGCCGCACCCGCGCCGCGCGCCATGACGAACCTCCAGCGGATCAACCGCATTCAGGAGGTCATCGCAAGCGAGATCAGGCCCCTCCTGCAGGCCGACGGCGGCGACATCGAACTCGTCGACGTGGACGCGACGCACGTCCAGGTGGCCTTCCGCGGCCACTGCGCGTACTGCCGCGTCAGCGACGTGACGCTGAAAGGCTCGGTCGAGGCCAAACTGCGCGAGTTGGTGGACCCCGAGATCGTTGTCGAAGACGTGGGCGACAAATTGGACAAGAGCTGAGTTCGACCCGTGCCGCGGCCTCCGGCCGTCGCCCGTGTGGCGCCGCCGGCGCCGCTGCCGTGCATGAAAGAAGGCATCATGGACAAGGTCATCTACCTCGATAACAACGCCACGACGGCGGTGGCCCCGGAAGTCCGCGACGCGATGGAGCCGTTCCTGCGCGAGCTGTACGGCAACCCGTCGAGCATCCACACGTTCGGCGGCCGCGTGGCCCATTATGTGGAAGAGGCCCGCGAGCGCGTGGCGCACCTCCTGGGGGCCGACCCCAGCGAACTCATCTTCACGTCGTGCGGCACCGAGAGCGACAACGCCGCCATCCGGAGCGCCCTGGCCACCTCGCCCGAACGCCACCACATCGTCACCACCCGCGTGGAGCACCCGGCCGTGCGGAACCTTTGCCAGCTCCTGGCCACGCCCGCCCCCGGCCGCGCGCATTACCGCCTGACCGAGCTTCCGGTGGATGCCAAGGGCATGCTGGACCTGGGCGAGGTGGATCGGGTCATCGACGACGACACGGCCGTCGTCTCGGTCATGTGGGCCAACAACGAGACGGGGGTCGTCTTCCCGATCGAGGAGATCGGCGCCCTCTGCCGCAAACGCGGCGTCCTCTTCCACACCGACGCCGTGCAGGTGGTGGGCAAGATGCCGATCAACCTGGCCAGGATGCCGGTCGACATGCTGAGCCTCTCCGGCCACAAGCTGCACGCCCCCAAGGGCATCGGCGTCCTCTACGTGCGGCGCGGCACGCGGTTCAGCCCGTTCATCATGGGCGGCCACCAGGAACACAACCGCCGCGGCGGGACGGAGTCGGTGCCGCTCGTCGCCGCCCTCGGCAAGGCCGCGGAACTGGCCGAGAAGAACATGGCGGTCGAGCAGACCCGCGTGGGGGCCCTGCGCGACCGACTGGAGAAAGGCCTCTTGGCCGGCGCCCCCAGCGCGATGGTCAACGGCGACCGCGAGCACCGGCTGCCGAACACGACGAACATCAGCTTCGAGTTCGTCGAGGGCGAGGCGATCCTGCTGATGCTCGACCAGTTCGGCATCTGCGCCTCGAGCGGCTCGGCGTGCACCAGCGGCAGCCTCGAACCCAGCCACGTGATGCGGGCGATGGGCGTGCCGTTCACGGCGGCGCATGGGTCGATCCGCTTCAGCCTGAGCGTGTACAACACCGAGGAGGAGATCGACCGCGTGATCGAGGTGCTGCCGCCGATCATCCGGCGGCTGCGCGAGATTTCGCCGTTCGGCCGCGAGAAACTCGCTGCCGCGAAGTAAGGCCGCCACAAAATGATTTAACCGCGGAGAAAAACGGAAAAAGATTGAACCGCAGAGCACGCCGAGAACGCAGAGAACAACTGAAACGACTTAAGGACTGGGGAGAAACGGAAAAGGCTGACAGATAAGGACTCGATCGCAGAGAACGGCGCAGATGAATTCTAAGGAGCCATGTATGTCTATGTTCTTCAACGAGATCGAGGCGGCCCGGATCGCCCAGACCATGGAGGCCAACGGCCTTGCCTTCTACCAGCGGGCCGCTGCGAAAACCAAGGCGGCGGACGTCCGCGGCCTGTTCCTGCAACTGGCCAACGACGAGAAGAAGCACCTGGCCACGTTCGAGGAACTCGAGGGCCTCCTTCGGAAGCGCGGCACTGTCCCCGCCCTCGACGACGAGGCTGAACTGGCCGCGTACATCGACAAACTCCTTCAGACGCAGGTCTTCGGCAGCGCGAGCGACGTCGCCCGCCTGTGCGACGAGGCCGCGAGCGATGCCGAAGCCATGGCGGTCGGAATGCGGGCCGAGCGAGACTCGATCCTCTTCTACCAGGAGATGCTCGACTTCGTGGGCTCGAAAGAGGCCCGCGACGCCTTCGGCTGGATCGTCAAGGAAGAGCGGCAGCACCTGCGAACCCTGGGAGAGCGTAGCGCACGGTGCGCGGAGTGAACGCCGTATCCGGCTCGCCTCAGAACGACAGCAGGCACTGCCAGATGTAGACATAACCCAGCGCGTCGACGTCTTCCCACACCTTTTGCGCGAGCTGTGCATCGCCCGTGATCGGCGGCAGTTCCTTCAGCTTTTCCTGCCACGGAATGCACACGCCGGGTTTGCGTTCCACCGGTTCGTCTTCGGTCATGATCGGTCCCTTTCGCCGTAGCGCCACTTTGCGCGGCGGGTCTCCGCACCCGCCGCGCCGCAGTCCATCGAGTACTCGCGAATGCCATTTCTTGCGCGGTGGGTGCGGAGACCCACCGCGCAAAAGCCCCAGTGGCGCTATGGGATCAGTACACGCCATACTCACGGGTGAATTCGGTCATCGCCTTGACGTTTTCGACCTTCGCATCGTTCTGAATGATCGCGCTGGCGTCCATGATGTACCCGCCGTCGCGGGCCACGCCGTCGATCACTTCCTTGCACCGCGCGCGAACCTGCTCGGACGTTCCAAAGGCGAGCAGGCTGTTCGAGACGCCGCCCGAGAGGCAGAACTTGTCGCCCAGGATGCGGTGGGCCTCGAAGATGTCGTCGCGGTCGCAATGATAGATGATGCTGGCGTCGGGAAGCTCGGCGAAGGCCTTCAGGTGCGGCCCCCACTTGCCCTCGGCGTAGAAGAGGACCTGGTGGCCGTGGCGCCAGATTTCCTCGATGATGGGCTTCAGCGTGGGCCAATAGATGGTCTCGAAGTGCTCCATCGAGACGAACGGCACGCACCCGCGGTGCATCCAGATCGTGATGGGCACATTCTTTGACGGATCGGCGCCCGAGAGGGCCACGTGCGTGAGGTGCGGCATCAGCGCCTCGCACGCCTCGCGCACCTTCTTCGGCCGCTCTACGAGGTCCCACACCAGGCCTATGTAGCCGCGCAGCTTGTCGGCCAGGATATCCATCGGGGCCTTCAGGATGCCCGCGATCGCCGAGACCGTGCCGCTCTCCTTGCGCAGGAGTTCGTTCTGCCGGCCGAACGCGCTGAAGTATTGCATCATCGCCATCCCGCCCTTGACGAACGAGAGGTTGTTGCGGAACGTGTTCGGCTCGCCCGGCGCCCGCACGTCCCCCGAAACCCTCGGCAGCCAGACGTTGAAGAGATACCCCGTGGGGTCGCCGATGAGCTCGTCGTACTCCTCCGGCAGCATCCACGCAGCGTCCTCCGCCGGCTCCTTGTACTGGAAGCCCGTGTCGGGCGCGATGTCGATGCCCGGAATGGCGTAGTACTTCAGCCCGATCGCCTGAGTCAGGCCCGTCCACACATAGACCATGTTGCCCACGGTGGCATCCCAGTCGAAATCGGCGGCGCATTTACGCGTGGCCTCGAACGCCTTCTCGTAATCGTGCGTGACCTCCTGGCAGGTGAAGCCGGCGTACCTGGCCACGAACTCGGCGGCGAACGGGCGGATCGGAATCCGGTCGGGCTTTCCGTGCCGCATGGCCGTCACATAGCGGTTGAGGCGCTGGGCATAAAGAGCTTCCATGTCTCTGGCCATCGCTCGTTTCTCCCGCGGTGGATGTTATTGTGGCAGTTCCATGACCACGCGAAACCCCACGACCTTGAGTTGATACGCCGCCGGCGTGCTCGCGCGCGAGGCGCAGCGGCACCCGCGCTCCAGCGACTCGAACGACCCGCCGCGCCTCACCCGGCCCTTCCCTTCAGCCGGGCCGGTGGGATCGTCAACGCCGTGCCCCGGCCAGGCGGCCGCGTAGAAGTCGGCGCACCACTCGGCCACGTTGCCGTGCATGTCNNTCCCACTCGGCCTCGGTGGGCAGGCGGTACGTCTTGCCATCGAGCTTCGAAAGCTTCTTGCAGAACTCGATGGCGTCGTTCCACGAGATGTCCTCGACCGGCAGGTTCTCGCCCTCGAAGTGGCCGCGTCGCTGGCCCATCACTTTCGTCCACTGGGCCTGGGTCACTTCGGTCACGCCCATGCGGAACGGCCGCGTGATCTTGACGCAGTGCGGCGCCTCATCGTCCTCGCGGCCCTTCTCGTCGGAGGCGCTGCCCATGACGAACTCGCCCGCCGGAATGTATGCCAGCTTCATGCCGATGGAATTCGAAGCCACGTCACCGGGCTTCGGAGCGTCGGCCGCACAAACGACCGCCAAGCCGGCTGCCAGCACGACCATGACCGCTGCCGCGGATAGGAGTCTCACGCCGCCATCCTCCGGTAAGACAACGCAACTCTGAGCGTTCTGCGCGGCGGGTACGGAGACCCGCCGCGCCCATAGCAGAACTACCCAGGCGCTCTACGCCTTCAGGCCCTTGAGATCGAACTCAAGCTTCTCATTGGCCTTGATCATCTCGTCCCAGGTGACCGGCCCGCCCTTGTAGGCGGCCGTGCGGCCGAGGATCGTCGTCAGGTCGCTACGGACGCTCGGGGCCACGGTCGGGTTGTCGTACTTCTTGTTGACGATCGAGTTGTGGAACTCGGCGATGTTCGCGACCGCACCTTCGGTATACAGATTCTTCATCGTGCCGCCGGCATAGGGCACCGAGCCCTTGATGCTGACCGCGCCGAAGTAGTGCGCATCGAGCGTGCCGCGCGGCCCGAACATGCGGACGCCGATATCGTCCCAGCCCTCGCCGTACTGCTTCGACGCGAAGCTCACGATCACGTCGCCGGGGAAGGTGAAGACCACCGCGAAGTGATCGTGGAGGTCCCCGGAACCCTTCTTGGCCTTCCGTCCGCACGTGCCGACGGCGCGAACGGGCGCCTCGTCGATGACCCACGAGGCCACGTCAAGCGCGTGGACATTCTGCTCGGTGATGATGTCGCCCGAAAGAACGTTGTCGACCGTCCAATGCCGCAGCCGCACCTCGGGGTCCTTGACGTCGAACTCCGCGTTGCCGAACGTAAAGCCGCAGTAGTAGACCGCCTCGCCGCTGACGATGCGCCCGATGTCGCCGTTATGCACCCGCTTGACGGCCTCGCGGAAGATCGGATCGGCGCGGGTCTGGAAGTCGATCAGGTACACGAGGTTCTTCGCGGTCGCCTTCTTGCCCGACTCGGCCACGAGGGTGCAGCCGGGCACATCGACGGCCGGCGGCTTGGCCAGGTACACGTGGCGGCCGGCCTCGACGGCGCCGGCGGCGTGCCCCGGATGGAAGTACGGCGGGCTCTCGATCACCACGGCGTCGAGCTTGCTCTCGGCCAGTTTCTTGCAGGCCGAGAGGCCGGTGTAGCTGCGCGAGGCATCGACGCCGAACTTCGTGGCGAACGTCTTGACCTTGTCTTCGAAGTAATCGGCGCCGGCAACGAACTTGTAGTTGCCATTCTCCTGGAAGAGTTTGGCGATCCATCCGCCGCGCCCGCCGCAGCCGATGAGGCCGATCTCGATCTTCGAGTTCGCCTCGGCCCCGCGAACGCTCTGCGGCTTGACAATGGCGAACGCGAGCGCCGCCGCCCCCGCCGCCAGAAACTCGCGCCGGCCCAGTCCGCCGCCCACGGCCTTCTCCCGCCGAATCGTCATGGTATCGACCTCCTCAGAAACTGGTTCACCGTCCTCGATGCCTTCTCACACCCGCCACGGCGACCGCTTGGGCCGGCCCACGTAACGGCTGGCCTCCTCGTCGCCGATGATCTCTTCGCGCTCGGGATCCCACTTGATCTTGCGGCCGACGAGCATGGCGATGTTCCCCAGGTGAGCCGGCGTGATCGACCGGTGCGCCACCTCGGCCGGCGCAGCCGTCGGCCGGCGGGTCCGCACGCACTCCAGGAAGTTGCCGTGCTGCGATGCGCTCTCGTAGAGATGGATTTCGTTGGGGCCGATCGTTTCCTTGGCCAGCGACGGCGGATCCGTGCGGCCTTCGAGGTCCACCCAGCCGTCGCTTCCCTCGAAGCGCACGCCGCCGCCCGCCGACGAAACGATCATCTTCACGCCATTGGCATACGTACACTCGAACTTGAATTCCGTGGCCGTGTTCCAGAGATCGGTGACCGGCGGCCACGTGCCCTTCCCCTCGACCTCGACGGGGCCGGTGAACTCCGTGCCCATGCCCCAGTGGGCCATGTCGATGAAGTGGGCGCCCCAGTCGGTGACCTGCCCGCCGGAATAGTCGAGGCACCAGCGAAAGTTCCAGTGGCAGCGGTTGAACGTGTACGGCATCCACGGCGCGGGGCCCAGCCACATATCGTAGTCAAAGCCTTCGGGCACCGGCTCGGGCGCGTCGGTCTCGTGGGCACCCTTGCGGATCCACCGGCCGCCGGGCAGGCCCACGCGCACGGTCTGGAGCTTGCCGATGCGGCCGTTGCGCACGAGCTCACACGAGAAGCGGCACTTGGCGGTCGAGCGCCGCTGGCTGCCGCACTGGAACACGCGACCGTAGCGCGCGACAGTGTCGGCCATGGCGCGACCGTCGCGGATCGTCAGCGACAGCGGCTTCTCGCAGTAGACGTCCTTGCCGGCCTTGGCGGCCGCCACGGCGATCGGCGCGTGCCAGTGGTCGGGCGTCGCGATGCACACGGCGTCGATGTCGGACCGGGCCAGGACTTCGCGGAAGTCCTTGTACCCGTCCGGGCCGCGGAACGTGTCCGATGCGGCCTGGCCGGCGTAGTGCCGGCCGACCTTTTCCACCGCCGGCGCGAGGCCCCGGTGCCACAGGTCCTCGTAGCGTTCGCTGCCCGCGTCGACATCGCAGAGGGCGACGACCTGGGACTCCGCGCGGCCGAGGAACTCCTGCATATCCACCGTGCCGCGGCCGCCCAGGCCGATGCAGCCCATCGCAATCCGGTTGCTGGGCGGGGGCCGCCCGTCAGCCCCGAGCGCCGAGGCGGGCACAACGTACGGCCCGGCGACGGTGGCACCGGCAAGGGCTGCTGCGCCCTTCAGGAACTCGCGGCGTGTGAGCATCCAACCTCCATGCCGAACAAGCAAAGGCACCCGCAACTTAAGTGCTACCCTTTATACGAGTTTCCACTTCTTGCAGTTGCCGAACGAAATCCTCGCGGCCACCAGCGGCGTCAGCGGCGCGGCGTTGTCCTGCTCGATGCAAATCCACTCCGTCCCGCCCTTTTTGCACGCGGCGATGATCTTCGGCCAGTCGAGGATGCCCTCTCCCACCGGCACCATCGGGCGATCGGGGCCGCGCCCCATGTCCTTGAAGTGCACGACCTGGATATGCCCCGCGAACTTCTTCAGGTACGCCACCGGATCCTCGTTGGCGTGGCGGATCCAGTACGTGTCGATCTCGGTGTGCACCAGGTCGCGGTCCACCGACTCGTAGAAGAGGTCGTACCCGTACTTGCCGTTGAACGTGTTGAACTCGAACGAGTGGTTGTGGTACGCCAGGCGGAGGCCCACCCCCCGGAGCTTGTTGCCCAGTTTCGTCATGATCGCGCCCAGCTTCCGCCAGTCGCCGGCCGTCTTGCGGCGGTCTTCCGGCAGCCACGGCACGATGAGCCACTCGGTTCCCAGTGCCATGACGATGTCGACGGCCTTGTTGAACTCCTTCTCGAGCAGGTCGAGGCTGATGTGCGTTCCGGCCGACCCCATGCCGTAATCGTCCATCATCCTCCTGATCTCTTCGGCCGTGTACTTGTGCAGGCCGCTGACCTGGATGGCCTTGTAGCCGATCTTGGCCAGCCTTTTGATCGTTCCCGGGTAATCCGCGGCGCACTCCTCGCGGAGCGAGTACATCTGCATGGCGACAACGGGCTTCTTAGGCACGTGAGGCTCCTTTGTCCGGTTGCCAGAGGGCATGTAAGGTCATGGATTGTACCCTGACGCCGCGAACGCTCAAAGGAAAAGCGCCGCGAAACGCCGGCGGAGCGCCCCGTCAACGTTTTGCTTGAGCCGCGGGCGGCGCTGTGATAGGGTTGCAGAAGCGACGCACCTTAGGACGACAGCGCAACTTGTGACTTTGCGCGGTCGGCGCGGCGGGTCGGGAGACCCGCCGCGCAAAACCTGGAAAGCTGCGCTGTCGTATTACGCAAGGAGACGGACCGTGGCGAAGATCCTGATCTTCGAAGACTCCGGCGCCGAGAACCTGAAGCCCCTCACCTGGACCCGCCCGGCCTGGGGCCTCCGCTGCGGCATCGTTACCCTCGCCAAAAAGATTGCCGCCGCCTACAAGGACGCCGAGATCATCTTCCACGTGCGACCGTACCTCGTGGCCGCGGTGAAGGACGAGCGCGACGTGGCGGTCGTCAGCCGGCGCGACGAGGCTGCGGCGCTCGAGGGGCCGCTCCTCGCGATCAACGGCCGCATCCTGGCCGACGGCCAACTCGCGGCGCGGATTCCGCTGGCCGGCGGCGACGAGGCATTCCGCTCCGGCGACACGATCATCGCGGCCCGGCTTTCCAGCGGCGCCGCCGTGGCCGAGGCCCTGGCCGGTGAGACGATCGACCCGGCCGCGTGGGCGAAGCTGCCCACCCGCGAGGTGAGCGTGCCGGTCGTCACGTGGCCGTGGGACCTCGTGAACGAGAACGCCCGGCAGATCGAGGCCGATTTCCGCCGTTTCGCGCCGGGCGCCGAGGTCAACGGCGACGTCCACCGCACCGCGGTCCTCGAGGGGCGCGAGCAGATCTTCATCGCCGACGGTGCCCAGGTCCAAGCCGGCGCGGTCCTCCTGGCCGAGCGCGGCCCGATCTCGGTAGCGGCCGGCGCGGTCATCATGGCGGGCGCGGTCATCGAAGGCCCCGCGTCGATCGGGCCGGGCAGCCGCATCAAGTTCAACGCCAGGATCGGCGAGGGCACGACCGTCGGGCCGGTCTGCAAGGTCGGCGGCGAGGTCGAGCAGTCGATCCTCCACGCGTACGCCAACAAGCAGCACGACGGGTTCCTGGGCCACTCGTACCTGGGCGCGTGGTGCAACCTCGGGGCCGACACGAACACGAGCGACCTGAAGAATAATTACGCCAACGTCCGCGTGGCCATCGAGGGCCGCGAGGTCGACACGGGCAGCCTCTTCGCCGGCCTCTTCATGGGCGACCACTCGAAGTGCGGCATCAACACGATGTTCAACACGGGCACGACGGTGGGCGTGGGGTGCAACATCTTCGGCGCGGATTTCCCGCCCAAGGACATGCCATCGTTCACGTGGGGCGGCGTAGGGGGCATGGCGGAATACGATTTCGCAAAGTTCTGCGAGACGGCCGAGCGCGTCATGGCCCGCCGCGAGAAGCCGCTGACGCCGGCCATCCGGGCCATGCTCGAGTACGTGTTCTATCAGACGAAGCCGCGGCGGCTGGGGCTCCTGCGCTGAACTTCATGAAGCGGAGGGGTGCGTGCCGGACCTGACTTCAGCCCAGTGGGCACTGGCCATCCTGGCCGGCCTGCTGGTGGGAATATCCAAGACCGGCGTCGCGGGCCTCGGCATCATCAGTATCCTGGTGATGGCCGAGGTCTTCCCCGCGCGCGAGTCCACCGGCATCGTCCTCGTCATGCTCATCGTGGGCGATGTCATGGCGGTCGCGTACTACCGTCGCCATGCCAACTGGCGACTCCTCGTGGGCCTGCTGCCGTGGGTTCTTCCGGGCATCCTTCTGGGCAACGTGGCCCTTGCATATCTGAACGATGCCCAGATGCGGCCGGTCCTCGGCGGCCTGGTCCTTGCCCTGCTCGTCCTCCAGGCGGCGCGGACCCGGATGGGCGACTGGATGGAGAACAAACTCCCGCACACCTGGTGGTTCGCCGCCGGCATCGGCATCCTGGCGGGCGCCGCCACAATGCTCGCGAACGCCGCCGGGCCGATCACGATCATGTACTTCCTGGCCAAGGGCCTGCCGAAGAAGGAGTTTATGGGCACGGGCGCGTGGTTCTATTTCATCGTGAATCTGATCAAGGTTCCGTTCAGCGCCGGACAGGGGCTGATTACGTTCGACCATCTCGCCTTCAACGCCTACCTGGTGCCGGTAATCCTGGCCGGGGCCATCGCGGGCGCCGCCCTGCTGCCGCGCGTGCCGCAGAAGATCTTCAATAACGTGGTGTTCGTCCTGGCGGTGGCCGCATCGCTGAAACTCATTTTCCTGTAGGTTCTGCCAAGACAATGCGCCCCCACCGCCCCCTGTCATGATGGCAGAGATCCCCTGCGTCCGACACGTTTTGGCACCGGCTTCGTTGGATAATCCGCCGATTCCGGCCGGAAACCGATCGGCCCTCGTTGCCATAACCTATTCCAAACACGGGACTTACAAAACACCTCGCGACTCTTTGGCACTCTCCGGCGCCATTGGCACATCGCTTGCTCACAAGACGGCGGGTGGAGAGTTTATCGAAAGCGAACCATGGTGGCATGGCCAGTTGAACCTCTGAGTCCTGAGCCGTCGGTCCTCATCACCGACGACAACGACGCGTGGCGGAAGGTCGTCGAAGACATCCTCGCGCGCGAGGGGTTCCTCACCCGCCAGGCCACCTGCGGCGAGGAGGCTATCGAGGTCGTCCGGACCCAGTGGATCGACATCGTCCTGATCGATTTCCACATGCCGCGACTCGACGGAATCCAAACCCTGCGGCTCATCCGGCGCAGCGGCTACCAGCGAGCGGCGGTGATCATGACGGCCCATCCAGAGGAGGTCCCGGCAACGGAGGTCCGCGAATTGCGTGTGACCACCGTCCTGCCGAAGCCGACCGACCGGCAACGGATCGTGACAACGGTCACCACGGTTATCCGGCGAACGCTGGAGCCGGAGGAATAGCCTTGGGCACGGCGCGGGGCCGTGCTATACTGGTGGTCTTGCCTCCCGGCCGTCGGACGGCCTGGGGCGGCGAAGGCAGAGTCAAAGAGGAATACCGAAAGGAGCAGGAAGTGAAACTCACACCGCTTGCAGACAGGGTCGTCGTGAAGCGCCTGGAGGCCGAAACGAAGACGAAGGGCGGCATCGTGCTTCCCGATTCAGCCAAGGAAAAGCCGAAGCGCGGCAAGATCGTGGCCATCGGCGTGGGCAAACGCCTCGACAGCGGCGAGCTGGTGAAGCCGTCTGTCCGCGTCGGCGACGAGGTCATCTTCTCGAGCTACGCCGGAACCGAAATCACCGTCGGCGACGAGGAAGTCCTCATCATGACCCAGGACGACATCCTGGCCGTCATCCGGAAGTAGACCGGGGACCCGTCGCGACCTGTAACCCCAAGCCAACACCATCGACCAACGAAAAGGAGACTTTACCGTGGGAGCCAAGAAGATTGCATTTGACCAGGAAGCCCGCGAGGCGATCCGCCGCGGCGTGGCCACCATCGCCCGCGCCGTGCGCGTGACCCTCGGCCCGAGCGGCCGTAACGTGATTCTTGAAAAAAGCTTCGGCGCGCCGACCGTGACCAAGGACGGCGTGACCGTGGCCAAGGAAATTGAACTCGAGGACCCGTGGGAGAACATGGGCGCCCAGATGGTCCGCGAGGCCGCCTCGAAGACCAGCGACACCGCCGGTGACGGCACCACGACGGCCACGATCCTGGCCGAGGCCATCTTCTGCGAGGGCCTCAAGAACGTGACCGCCGGCGCCACCGCGATGGAGCTCAAGCGCGGCATCGACGCCGCCGTCGAGGCGATCATCGCCGAGCTCAAGAAGATGTCGAAGCCGGTGACCTCGTCCAAGGAAGTGGCGCAGGTAGGCACGTGCGCCGCCAACCAGGAAGTCGAGATCGGCAAGATGATCGCCGACGCCATGGACAAGGTGGGCAAGGACGGNNCATCACCGTCGAGGAAGGCAAGAGCCTCGACACCCAGGTCGAACTCGTCGAAGGCATGCAGTTCGACAAGGGCTACATCTCGCCGCACTTCATCAATAACCTCGAGTCGATGACGTGCGAGCTCGAGAAGCCGTACATCCTGATCCACGAGAAGAAGATCTCGAACATCAAGGAACTGCTGCCGCTGCTCGAGAAGACCGCGCACGCCGGCCGCCCGCTGCTCATCATTGCCGAGGACATCGAGGGCGACGCCCTGGCCACGCTCGTCGTGAACAAGCTGCGCGGCATCCTCCAGTGCTGCGCCGTCAAGGCCCCCGGCTTCGGCGATCGCCGCAAGGCCATGATGGAGGATATCGCCACGCTGACCGGCGGCCGGGCGATCTTCGAAGACCTCGGCGTCAAGCTCGAGAACGTTGAGATCGCCGACCTTGGGCAGGCCAAGAAGGTCACGATCGACAAGGAAAACACGACGGTCATCGAGGGCACCGGCACGGGCGAGGCCATCAAGGGCCGCATCGAGGCCATCCGCACCGAGATCGAGAAAACGACGAGCGACTATGACAAGGAAAAGCTGAACGAGCGTCTGGCGAAGCTCTCCGGCGGCGTGGCCCAGATCAANNGCCGTCGAGGAAGGCATCCTGCCGGGCGGCGGCGTGGCCATTCTGCGGGCACGCAAGGCGCTCGACAAGCTCAAGGTCAAGGGCGACCAGAAGATCGGCGTCGATATCATCCGCCGCGCCCTGGTCGAACCGATCAAGCAGATCGCCGAGAACGCCGGCGAGGACGGCTCGATCATCGCCCAGAAGGTCGAGGAGTCGAAGGACCCGAACTTCGGCTTCAACGCCCTGACCCACGTGTACGAGAACCTGGTCGAGTCGGGCGTGATCGTGCCGACGAAAGTCGAACGCTCGGCCCTCCAGAACGCCGCCAGCATCGCCGGCCTCCTGCTGACGACCGACGCCCTGGTCTCTGAGATCCCGGAGAAAAAGAAGAAGGGCGGCGCGCCGGGCATGGGCGGCGAAGATATGTACTAGAATCAAGCTAGCCGCGCGCGTTAGCGAGCGGTGCCTTATGACATCAAGCGCGCGGCGACCATTCGTGGTCGCCGCGCGTTCTTTTCAAGAGCCTGAAAATGCTACGGCATACCTTGCCGAATCGTCCGAAATAGCCCGCCCACCCCTCACACCGCCGAATCCTCCATCGCAATGCCGTACCGCTTCATCTTCTTGTAGAGCGTTGTACGATTGATGCCGAGGGCCGCGGCCGTTTCCTGGCGGCTGCCGCGATGGGCCACGAGCGCCTTCAGGATGAGGTCCTTCTCCGGCGTTTCAAGGGCTTTCTTCAGCGGCATAACGTGCCCGTTGCCGCCCCCGCTTCCGCTGCCGCCGGCATTCTTGTGCGCGCGGACCTCGTCGGGCAGGTCGGCCGCGCCAATCGTCGCGCTCTTCGTCAGGATGACCGCCCGCTCAATCACGTTCTCAAGCTGCCGCACGTTGCCCGGCCAGTCGAACGTCTGCAAGAGTTGCAGGGCCTCGTCCTGGAACCCCACGACGTGCCGGCCCGTGCGGTCGCAGTGTCGTCGCAGGAAATGGTCGGCCAGGAGCGGGATGTCGCCCAGCCGCTCCCGCAGCGGCGACAGGTGGATGGCCACGACGTTGATGCGGTAATACAGGTCCTGCCGGAACCGCCCGGCCTGCACCGCCTCGGCCAGGTCCAGGTTCGTGGCCAGGATGCACCGGACGTCCACCCGCTCGGTCTTGGCGCCGCCCACCGGCTCGAACTCGAAATCCTGGAGGACCCTGAGCAGCTTGACCTGGAGGGCCGGCGTCGCCGTCGAAACCTCGTCCAGAAAGATCGTGCCGCCGTCGGCCTGCTTGAACTTGCCCGGCTTGTCGCCGACCGCACCCGTGAACGCCCCGCGCACGTGGCCGAAAAGCTCGCTCTCGAGCAGCGTCTCGGGCAGCGCCCCGCAGGCGACCTCGACAAACGGCCGGTCGCGCCGCAGAGACCGCTGATGGATCGCCCGCGCGATCATGCTCTTGCCGGTGCCGCTCTCGCCGGTCATGAGGACGGTCGTCGGCGTGTCGGCCACCGACTCGATGAGGTCGAAGACCTTGAGCATCTTGTAGTCGTGCCCGATGACGTTGTCCAGGCTGTACCGCTCGGCAAGCTGGCTGCGCAGCGACCGATTCTCGGCCGTCAGACGCTGCTGTTGCAGTGCCCGCGCGATCACGAGCTTGATCTCGTCGTCGATGATCGGCTTCGTGAGGTAATCGAACGCGCCGCGTTTGATCGCCTCCACGGCGTTCTCGATCGTGCCGTAGCCCGTGACCATGATGACCGCCGTGTCGGGGTATCGGTTACGGACCATCTTCAGAAGCTCGAAGCCGTCGATCTCGGGCATCGAGACGTCGGCGATGACCACGGGGTACTGCCCCGCCGCCAGGTGAGCCGAGGCCTGCTGAAAACTCCGCGCCGTGTCGACGGCATATCCTTCGAGCCGCAGGAACTCCGACAGGCTCGTCAGGATGATCTCGTCGTCGTCGACGACCAGAATCCGCGTGTTCGCCATAATCGCTATCCCCTCCTTGATCCGCCACCCTGCTGCACCGCCGTTACGCCCCTCGATCGCGCCCGGTCGCAACGGGAATGCGTACCGTGAACATGGCACCCCCGTCCGGCCGGTTCGAGGCCACAACCGTCCCGCCCTGCTTTTCAACGAGATCCTTGCAGATCACCAAGCCCAGGCCCGTGCCCTTGCCCGTGGCCTTGAGCGTATAGAACGGCTCGAACAGCCGCGCCAGGACTTCCGGCGGAATGCCCGGGCCGGTGTCGCCCACCTCGATGGCGATGGCGCCATCCGTGGTCCGCGCCCGCACGTCGACGCGACCGCCGCCGGGCATCGCCTCGATCGCGTTCTTCACGAGGTTCAGCACCACCTGGTACAGCGTGCCGCTTTCGAGCAACGGCAGGTCGTCGTCGCAATCTATGGCAATCTCGACCTTCGACTTCTCGGCCGCCGGCGCCAGCACGTGCGAGACCTCGGTCATAATGTCGCGGATCGGCATCGGATCGACCGACCCCGATGCGCTGCGCGAGAACTCCAGCAGGTCGCGCACGATCATTACCATCCGCATGAGGCCCTTGTTCGCCTCGGCCAGGTACTTCTCGGTCCGCTCATCGCCGGCCTCGGCCCCAACGCGCCGCGCCAGGTTGACGAGGCGGATAATGCCGTCCAGCGGGTTGTTGATCTCGTGCGCCACCGTGGCCGCAAGGCGCCCGACGCCGGCCAGACGCTCCGACACGGCAAGCCGCCGCTCCATATGAACGCGCTGCGTCACGTCCTCAACGATGAGCACGCCGCCGATGATCTTCCGCCGGCCGCTCAGGAGCGGCGAGCACGAGAGGTTCACGCGCACCGCCTCGCCGCCGGGACGATCGAACGTCACGTCCTCCGCCCGCCACGGCTGTTGCATGTGGATCACGTCGCGCAGGCCCGACTCCCACTCGGCGTCGCGCCGGGCAACGTCGGTCCGCCGCGCAGCCCCCAGGATCGACCGGTCCTCCGGCCACAGGCGGTCGGCCGCCGAATTGCGGAACGTTACCCGGAACTCCCGGTCGAACACGATGATCCCGACCGGCGCCGAGTCGAAAAGTTCCTCGTTGAACGTCTTGAGTCGCTGAAGCTCGGCCCCCGCGCGGCTGAGTTCGGCCATCGCCTCCGTGATGCGTCGGCCCATCTCCTGCCGGAAGGTGATGAACTCCTGGCGGCTCTCGAGGACCGTGGCCGCAACAGCCGCCACCGCGCTCATCAGCGGCACGTCGGCATCGCCGACCTCGCGGCCCTCGGGGAAATCAGCCAGCATGAGCACCCCGAGCACGCGCTCGGCCCCAAGGAGGGGAACGATTGCCAGCCCGCGCGTCCCGGCCAGCCGCTCGCCCAGCGTCAGACGGGGGTCGGGAAGGACCAGCGTCCGCCGCTCGGCCAGAACGGCCGCCTGAACGGGCGTGGCCTCCAGGATCGCGCCTACCGGCAGGTCCGAGCCTGCTCCGACCGCCGTAACCGCCCGCATGAGGGCCGTCTGGTCATCGCGGAGGCAAAGAACCCCGCTTCCGCAGCCGAACATCGCGGTCGCGCTGGCCAGAACCTGCCGCTGAATGGCCTGGGGGTCGACCATGGACGTAAGCCTGCCCGCCAAGTCCGCGAGGAGCCAGAGGCTCCCCGAGGGGTCTGTGGAGAGAGAGACTCCCCGCGGTGGTTGTTTCGATTTTGCCACAAAGCCCTCAGAACAAGCGAAAAACCGTGCTTCCCCGGATGCGTAAGCGTTGTAAAAATACAACATTTTTGAGCAAAAGTCAAACGGGTTGCGATGTTTTTTCGCTACAGTGCCCCGGACGCCTCTTGAACCGCTATAGGCCCCGTCAACCCAGGAATGAAGGGTGTCACCTTGCCGCGCTGGTTGGCATACCCACGCCGAACGCGATTGCGGATTGCGGATTGAAGCCCCCGGCATTGCCGGGGGATCTCATCCCCACGGTCGCCGCGGCGACTTTCAATCCGCAATCCGCAATCGAACAAAAGACGCATGCCAAACCCTCATAAACGCGATTGACGGCCCTCCGCGGCCGCTCTATACTCCACTCGCAACCATTCGGAGGAACTCCTGTGCGAAAAGACAAAGCCGCGCCGCCGCTCGTAGGCATCGTGATGGGCAGCGAGTCCGACCTGGACGCCATGCGGCCGTGTCTGGCCACGCTGAAGGAATTCGGCATTCCTAACGAGGTCCGCGTGATCTCGGCCCACCGGTCGCCCGACGTGGCCCACGAATACGCCACGACGGCCGCCGGCCGGGGCTTGGCCGTTCTCATCGCGGCCGCCGGCGGCGCCGCCCACCTGGCCGGCGTCCTGGCAAGCCTCACGCCCCTGCCCGTCATCGGCGTGCCGATGCTGACATCATCCCTCGGTGGCCTCGACAGCCTCCTCTCGACCGTCCAGATGCCCGGCGGCGTGCCCGTGGCCACCGTGGCCATCGGCAAGGCCGGCCCGGTGAACGCGGCCATCCTGGCGGCGCAAATCCTGGCCACGCGCGATGCAGACCTGCGGCAAAAGGTGATCGAGTACAAGGCCCGGCTGGGCGAGCGCGTCTCCATCGCCGACGAGAACGTTCGGGCCGGCATTGCCAAGGCGGGCGACCATGCCTGAGCAGACCGTCCGCTGGATCGGCGACCTCGATGGCCGGATGGAACTCATCGACCAGACCCTCCTGCCCCTTGAGTTCAAATTCATCACCATGAATACGATCGAGGAGGTCTGGGAGGCGATCAAGGTCCTGCGCGTCCGCGGGGCGCCGGCGATCGGCGTGGCCGCGGCGATGGGCATGGTCGTCGGCATCCAGAAGGCGTCGGACGATGAGAAGGAAGTGGCCGACCGCGCCATCAGGGCCGCCGAGTACCTCGCCACCAGCCGCCCCACGGCCGTCAACCTTTTCTGGGCACTCGACCGCATGAAACGCTGCGTCGAGCAGTACCGCGGCAAGGGCGGCCGCGCGATCAAGGCGGCCCTGCTGGCCGAGGCCAAGGCGATCCGCGACGAGGATGCCGCCATGTGCCGCCGCATCGGCGACAACGGCCAGCACCTCATCACCGAGGGTTGCGGCGTGCTGACGCATTGCAACGCGGGCAGCCTCGCCACGGCCGAGTACGGCACCGCGCTGGCGCCCATGTACCGGGCGCACGAGCGCGGCCGCAAGTTCAGGGTCTACGCCGACGAGACGCGGCCGCTCCTGCAGGGCGCGCGGCTGACGATGTGGGAACTCCAGCAGGCGGGCATCGATTGCACGCTCATCTGCGACAACATGGCGGCGGTCGTCATGCGCCAGGGCAAGGTCAACCTCGTGATCGTGGGCGCCGACCGCATCGCCGCCAACGGCGACACGGCCAACAAGATCGGGACCTACGGCGTGGCGGTCTTGGCGAAGCACCACGGCGTGCCGTTCTACGTCGCGGCGCCGTCGAGCACGTTCGACCTGAAGATCGGCTCCGGCGCGGAGATTCCGATCGAGGAGCGCGGCGGCGACGAGGTGACGCGCGGCTTCGGACGCCAGACCGCTCCGACCGGCGCCAAGACCTACTGCCCCGCGTTTGACGTGACGCCCGCCGAACTGATCGCCGGCATCATCACCGAGCGCGGCCTCATCGAGAGACCCGACCGCGAGCGGATCGCTTCCGTGGTCGGAGTCTAACTGCTGATCCGGAACGCTGCATGGACGGCCGCGTGGCGGCCTTTGGAGGTGAGAACGTCGAGGGCGGTCTTGTAGTCCTCAAGCGGGAACGTGTGCGTCAGCAGTTTCGCGGCCGGGAAGAGGCCGGCGGCCAACAGGTCGTGCACGATCTCGTAGGTGTGGCGGCGGTCGCCTTTCCACGACTCGATGCCGCGCCCGTGGCTGCCCATCACGGTGAGTTGCTTGTGCGGGATCGGATCCCAGTCGACCCACCGCGGGTGGCCCATGCCGGCGATCATCACGGTGCCCTGCGGCCGCACGAGGCGCAGCGAATCCTCGACGCTCGACCGGACGCCCAGCGCATCGTAAATGAGGTCGACGCCGCCCAGTAAAATCTTCCGGCCGTAGCGGCCGCGGACCGGTTGAATGCGGTAGATCTCGGCGATGCGGTCAAAGTAATCCTTCTCGGCAAGATCCTTCGCATCCCACACCTCGCTGGCGCCCAGGTGCAGCGCGAGGCCCTTCTGAAACGGATACCGAGCGGTCGCGAGGATCCGGCCCTTGAAGCCCCATTCCCGCAGGAACGCGATGATGCCCAGGCCGACGATGCCGCAACCCATCACAAGGACGTCGTGGTCCTCATGCCCCGGCGGGCGACGGAGAACCGTGTGTACGCTGGACGAGAGCGGATCGACCAGGACCGCCTGCTCGTCGGTCAGGCCGTCGGGCACCACAATGAGCTGCGATTTGTGGGCGACGAACGAATCGGCCCACGCGCCGCCGACCTTGGCCGAGTACCCGATCGAGAACCCCAGGCCCGCCCGCCCCTCGGCGATGCTCCAGCACGAGCAGAACTGGCCCTCGCGGCACGACGGGCATGGCGAGAGACCCCGCGGCTCGCACGAAAGGATCGGATCGACGTTCACACGGAGGCCCTGCGCCACATCCTGGGCCTGGCTGCCCCGCTCGACGACCACGCCAACGTTCTCGTGGCCCAGCACGACCGGTTCGATCGCCAGCGCCGACGTGAAGACGTCGGGCGGGCTGCCCAGCGTGATGAGGCCCACGTCGGTGCCGCAGATGCCGGCCAGGCGCGGGCGGATGCGGACCCAGTCCGGCCCCGGCAGCGGCTGCTCGGGAATGTCGCGGAGGCGCAGCGTCGACAGCGGCCCCCAGTAGGCGCCGCGGCGCAGGCGTCCGAGGGCCTTGCAGGCCCACCACTTGGCAAACGCTATGTGGAAGGTAATCGCGCGCACGTTCGTCACCGGTCAATCGGAGTGATTCGCTGCAACGGTGCCATTCTAAAGGCACCGCGCCGGCGGTCAACGGGAATCCAGACAGCGGCAATCCCGGGAACAAGAAAGCGCGGCAGAAGAGTGTCCCGCCGCGCCAAGATTCTGGAAGCACGCCGCGCGGCTACTTGCCCGCGCCAAAGAACTCCTGGTAGAGCGCCTGAACGGCTTTCTTCTCGTCGGCGGCCTTGACGCCGAACATCATGCTGACCTCCGACGAGCCTTGGTTGATCATCTCAAGGTTGACGCCCGCCCGGGCGAACGCCGCCGTGGCGCGGGCGGCAATGCCCACCACGTGCCGCATGCACTCGCCCACGATCATCACGAGCGCCAGGCCGCGCTCGACCGTCACTTCCTCCGCGGCAAGCTCCGTGCGGATGCGCTCGATGACGCGGGTCTCTTTGGCGGCCGTGAAATGCTTCTCGCGGAGGATGACCGAGATGTCGTCGATGCCCGACGGCGAGTGCTCGTACGACAGGCCCTCGTCCTCGAGAACCTGCAGCAGCCGCCGCCCGAAACCGATCTCGCGGTTCATCAGGTACTTCCCCACGTAGATGCTGCAGAAGCCGTTGTCGCTCGCAATGCCGGCGATCTGGCCCGCCGGGCAGAACCGCTCGAGCGTGATCTTCGTGCCGGGGGCCGACGGGTTGTTGGTGTTCTTGATGCACACGGGCACGCCCGCCCGAAAGACCGGCGCCAGCGCCTCCTCGTGGAAGACGCTGAAACCCGCGTACGAGAGCTCGCGCATCTCGCGGTAAGTAAGCTCCGTCAGCGCCCGCGGGCCGGCCACCATGTTCGGATTGGCGACGAAGACGCTGTCGACGTCGGTGAAGTTCTCGTACACCTCGGCCTTGACGGCGGCCGCGAGGATCGACCCCGTGATGTCCGATCCGCCGCGCGGGAACGTGACGACCGCGCCCTCGGGCGAATAGCCGAAGAAGCCCGGAAAGATCGTGATGCCGGGGGCACCGGCGAGCGCCCGCCTCAGGTTCTCATACGACTCGGGCAGAACCTGCGCGTTGCCGAACTCGTGGCTCAGGAGGAGGCCGGCGTCTTTGGGGCTTATGTAATGAGCATCGGTGCCGGTCGATTGAAGGTACTCGGCAACGAGCTTGGCGGAGTTGTCCTCGCCCGCGGCCTTGAGCGTATCAATGAAGTGGGCGCGGTGGCTCGTGTCGGTGGCCAGGCGGGCGCGAAGGTCGGCGGCGATGCGGTCGGCGATGGCGCCGCCCAGGCCCAGGTTGCGGGCGATCTCGGCGTAGCGCCCGACGACCGCCGCGAGTTCCTTGTCGGCGGCGCCGGCGGCCAGGTGCTTCTCGGCCAGGGCGATCAGAAGATCGGTCACCTTGGTGTCGGTCTTGGAGCGCTTGCCGGGCGCGGAAACGACGATGAGCCGCCGCTGGGGATCGGCCAGGACGATGTCACACACCTTGCGAATCTGGGCGGCGTCGGCCAACGACGTGCCGCCGAACTTGGCAACCTTCATGCGACCTCCCCTTCAATCTCGCCCGCTGCCGGACACCAGGTGAAACCGGTGAATGAACCGGTGATAAACCGGGGCCAACAGCACCGCCACGATCGTCAGCAACGCCACGCCGCAGTAAATCGCATAGCAGGAAGCGAAGACCTTGCCGGCGTCGGTGTGCAACGGGTCGACCGGCCCCATGCCGCCGAGGATCATCGCCGCGTTGAGCGTGGCGTCGATCCACGGCAGGTCCTCGAACCCGTGGTATCCGGCGGCACCGACCGCCAGCGACCCGGCGATGATCGCCAGGGCGATCGCCGTGTTCGCGGCCAACCGGAGAAGGAACACGCGCTGCGGTGCCAACGGCGCCCGACGATGCTCGTACATGGCGGCGACCCTCCATGCGTACCGTAAAGCCTCAGGCCTTCAGCAGCCCGCGCTCGAGCAGCTTCTCGGCGATCTGGACCACGTTCAGGGCCGCGCCCTTGCGGATGTTGTCGGCCACGACCCACATCGCCAGGCCGTTCTTCGTGCTGATGTCCTCGCGGATGCGGCCGACCAGCGTCATGTCCCTGTACTCGGGCTTCACAAGGTCAAGCGCCGTCGGGTACGTCCGCGGCCCGCCGTCCTTGCCGGGTTCATCCATGACGACCACGCCGGGGGCGGTGCGCAGGAGGTCACGCGCGGCGTCGGCCGAGAGTTTCTTTTTCGTCTCGATCCACACGGCCTCGCTGTGCCCGTTCAGGACCGGCACGCGTACGGTCGTGGCCGAGATCTTGATCTTCGAGTCGCCCAGGATCTTGCGTGTCTCGTAAACCATCTTCATCTCTTCGCGCGTATAGTCGCCGTCGACGAAGGCGTCGATGTGCGGAATGCAGTTGAACGCGATCGGCCGGTTGAAGACCTTCGGATCGTACTCGATAGTCTCGACCCCCTGGGCCAGCGCCTGGGGCAGTTGGGCCCTCAGTTCCTNNACGACCATCTGGATGGTCGAGCAGTTCGGGCTGGCGATGAAACGGGTCTTCTCGGTCACATCGTCCATGTTGACCTCGGGCACGACCAGCGGCACGCCCTCGGTCAGCCGGAAATCGCGGCCGTTATCTATGGACCAGGCGCCGGCCTTCTCGGCGGTCTCGCGCCACGTGACGCTCGCGCCCTTGGCCCCTTCCTGGCCCGCGAAGAGCACGAGGTCGGCACTCTCGAACGACTTGGCGCCGGTCTCCTCCACGAGCATCTTCTCGCCGGCCAGCGTCTCGGGGCGTTCGCGGGTGGCGGCCACGCGCGGCGGCCACGCGCAGGGGAACTTCCGCTCTTTCAGGCACGAGACGATCGCCTCACCCACCAGGCCCACGCCCACCACCGTCACCTTGAGACCCATCGCTACGACTCCTTTCGGTATTCCGTTTCCATCGGCAAACGATTGCGGCAGCCATAAACAGAAGCGGCCCGGCGATTCTTCGGATCGCAGGGCCGCGTGTCATATTCCGTCGAGCGGCGAACCTACGATCCCAGCGGCGTCTTAGCCTTCGTGGCGCGGACGGGGGACAGCCCCGTCGTCACGGTCGCCACTCCAGCCGTCATGAAACCGCGGGATCCGTTCACCGCCTGCACTCCTGGAAGAACTGAAATAACGATAACGACAGGCCCTAAACCTGTCAAGGACGAAACGCCCCGCGGGCCGCCCGGTCCGGGCGCAAGGAAGCGCGGCGACCGGAATCGGCCGCCGCGCTTGGATTCAACACCTGCCCGCCTCCGCAAGACTCCGCATTACAGCGCTTACGAATTGCTAGCCAACCCCATTGCTGTCTAATGTAACGGCGGTCTGTGCCAACGCCTTGCCGTCCAGCGTGGCGCCGGTCTTCATCACGATCTTTGTGGCGTCCAATATAATTCCCTCGAAGTGCGACGCCGCTTCAAGATCCGTATCGCCGGCGACCTGCCAGAAGATGTTGCTGGCCTGTGCGCCGCCGCTCAGGATCACCTGCCTGGCGGTGCCGATCATGAGGTTTCCCGCGATCTGGAAAACCCAGACATCCCCTGCGCCGCCCGAAAGGGTGACATTCGTTGATATTGTAACATTGGTGCCCCATTTGTAGACGCCCGAGGCGAGGGTCAGCCCGCCAATATTCCCGCCGTGCAACTCGGTCACACCAGGCGCCTCCGCACTGGCGGCGGTGTACGCGGTTTCCATGTCACTTATGGCCGTAGTCATATACGTTGGAGTAGGCGCCGCATAAGTGGATGCATATACCTTTCCAGACACCCGGGAGGATGTCGAAAATGTACCCGAGGCATCCAGGGTCAGCCCAAATCCGGTAATGGCCGTCGCGGCGATGGGGCTGACTCCAATGTCTCCAACCACGGAGGTGGTTCCCGTGGTTGAGATTCCCGATTTGGCCAGAATCGTGAAATTGCCCGCCGTTCCCAGGTTAATCCCACTGGCGTAGGCCTGAATGATGTTGACTTTGAAGTCCACCGGAATCGCGAACGACTGCGCCGGCGTCGTCAGGCTCGTCCACCGCGTCCGGCCGGCCGCCTCGGTCCTCAGTAACGTCCCGATGCTGCCCGCGGCCAGGCCGAACTTCGTGCCGCCGTTTGTCGTGTTGATGTCCGTTACGCCGGCCCAGGTAATCGTCCAGGCCGCGACATCCGAGTTGGCAAACGTGTTCGTCTGACCGCGGAGGCCCAGGATGGCGAACGACGCGATCGTCCGGTGCGGACTCGTGAAATCACTTGCCAGCGTCGGCAACACGCTCAGGCCGGTGTTGACGCCCGCGAACAGGAGGCTTGAATGCATGCCGCCGGCCGTGAAGCTCGCCACGTCACCGTCGATCCGCAATTGCGACATCTGCAACCACCCGCCGATCGTAATCGTACCGACGCCGCCGGTGATGTTCCACCGGGCACTCGTCAGGTCGCCGCCGATGGACGCGCTGCCCAGAGCAACGCCGCGCGGCGCCCCGACGCCCGAGAGCGTCAGGTCGAGGCTGGCTGCATTGCCGGTCACCGCCAGCCTGCCGATCCAGGGCGTCGTGATCATCGTGCCGATAGCCGGGTCCACGACCTGGTTGATCGTGAGCGACGCCACGGGCGTGCCCAAAGTCAGGGTGGTGTCGGTCAGCGTCCGGAAGGTCATCGTGGAACTGGCAATGGCCGGGTCCGTGCCGTCCGAGATCGTGCCGAACATCGCGACATCGCCGAGGGACAGCGTCCTCAGGCCGCCAGTCACAAAGAGACCGGTGGTCAGGTCGGTCGTCGACGCGCTCAGGCCGCCCAGCGAAGTGGGCACCGTGATGGTGTCCAGCAGGAACCGGCCGTCGCCCGTCGTGCGGTTCGTAGTGATCGTCATCGTCGAAGCCGAGGTCGTCCCGGTGGTCAGCATCGTGATCACGCCGCCGCCGACGGGGGTAAGCAAGGCGGAGCCAGGCCCCGACATCGAGAACGTGCCGAGCGTGCCGTCGCCATCGACGACCGTGATCGCGGTGTTGCGGTGGCCGGTGAACGTGCCGAACTCCCACTCAAAGTCCATCGTCTTGGTCGCGATGGCCGCGTTGTTGGCCTCGTTCGATTCAACGATGGTGTTCGCCGGATCGACCGTGGCCACCAGGTGATAAGCGGCGTTCGGCAGCAGGGTGGACGGCAGCCTGACCGTGGCGGTGAACGTCCGCGACCCGCCGGTGGCCAGGTTCAGGCCCGGCGTGGTCACGGTGCCGATGAGGGTGTCGCCGCCGATCACGGCGTCGTTCGAGGCGTAAATGCCCACCTGCGTCGGGCCGGTGAACGTCTCGGCGCCACTGTTAGTGACCGTCAGGTTCATCGTCAGGGTATCGCCGGGAACCAGCAGCCCGTAGTTGCCGATGAGCGGGTCCGTAATCGCCACCGTAAGGTCCGGCCGGATGGGGAACCGCTGGGCGAACACGTCCAGCCCGTACGTCGGATGGCCGGTCGTCGTGTCGCTCGTCCAGGCCACGACGAAGTTGCCGTGGGCGTCGGTCGCGATGGCCGAGTTGAACTGGTTGCCCGCCGTGGTCGTATTGACGCGGAAGGCGGCCTCGAGCGCCGTGCCTCTTGCGTTGAACCGCTCGGCATAGATATCGGCGTCGGCGAAGCCGGCCCAATCCTTGTCCGGCAAAGTGTCTGTGCCGGTGGCGGCGGTGGCAGCCGTCCAGGTGATGTAGAAGTCGCCCGCATCGCCCATGGCGACATCCGGGGCGCCCGAAACCGTCTGGGCCCGCGAGTTAAGTTGGAAGTCCCGCCCAACCGCCGTGCCATTGGCCAGGAACCGGCGGGCCAACACGTTGGACTGGCCGATAGCGTTACCGGTGCTGATGGTGCGGACGTTCGTCCAGGCGACGGCGAAGTTGCCGGCATCGTCCATGCCGACCGCCGCCTGATCGTCCATGCCGCCGAGGGTTGAGTTCACCTGGATCGTGGCCCCCTGGGCCGCGCCCGTGGCGTCATACCGCTGTGCCGCCACACTGTAGGGCGCCACAAGGGTACCGTTGACCCACTGGTCGGGGGCCTGCGTGGTCCAGGCGACGACGAAGTCGCCCGTGGCGTCCATCGCCACATCGGGGGCGGAAACGGCGTCGGTGGCCACATTGATCACAGCGCCCACGGCCTGACCAACGGTGTTGAAGCGCTGGGCTTGGATCGTGTCATTGTAGTTATGTCCAGTGTCCCAGGCCACGACGAAGCTGCCGGCCTCGTCCATCGCGATGGAAGTGGCACCGTTCTCGGGCGCCTCCGTAATCGCGGTCTCGCCCGTCGTGGCCGTGCCGTTGGCGGCGAAAAGCCGCGTCATCACTTCATCACCGCTGGAGGACGAGGAACCGCTGGCAGTGTAGTGGTTTCGCCAGGCGACGGCGAAGTCGCCCGCATCGTCCATGGCGACCGAGGGGGCGTATTGGTTGTCGGTCGTACGCTGGTTGACAAGGATCGCGGCGCCGTTGGCCGTGCCATTGGCATGATACCTTTGGGCGACGATGTCCTGGCCGGAGCCGCTGAGGAAATTTGCGTCGGTCCAGACGGCCACATAGTCGCCAGCGGCGTCGCGGGCGACCGCCACCTGGTTCTGGAGGGCTGTCTTGGCCGTGATGGCGACCTCCGCGCCCGCGGGAAGGCAGGCCAGCAACAAACGCGGTTCCAGGGATTCAAAGATCGGTACGGCGAAGTCACGCTGCGTCATGATACGGCTCCTTTTACAGGAAGTGAACCCCCGCCATTCGCCGCCGGTCGCAGAAGAACCGGCCAAGACATACCTTCGAGACTAACCGGCTTGGCGGCACGCGTCAAGTGCCGAGTGATATTTTGTGCCGAGTGATATTTTCGACAGTGATATTTTCGACAGGATCGTTCTCAACACAATAGTAGAATCGCGCAGGAACGAAACGCCCGGCTGCGCGATGCCCTACTTCCCTGGCGGCGGCGCCGCATTCGGCCCGGCCGGCGGCTGGCCCTGGCCGTCGGCCCCCGCCTTCTCCGGCGCCGGCTTGATCCAGTAGTCGAACGCCGGCGCCGTCACGCCCTCGTACGCGACGGGCGCCGAGAGGTTGAGGATCGACGGCCGCAGGATGCCCGGCAGGAACTGCACGTCGTACAGCTCCTCGGCGCCCTGGGTAAACTGGAGCGTTGCCACGTGGCGGCCGTCGTTCAGGTCCACGACCGCCACGCCGCAAAGAAGTTGATGCTCGAACCGCTTCTGCACCGCCAGGCCGGCCCACATGTGTTTCTCGCGGATGAGGGAGATGCCGATCAGCGCCCACCGGTTACCGACGAAGCACAGGCCGCGCAGGTAGCCCGGCAATGCGCAGACCACCGTCTTCTCGCTGCGCTCGGGAACGATCTGGAGGAACTCGCCCGCGCCCGAATTCAGGAGCCACCACTTGCCGTTGTGGTATCGCGGCGTGTGCGGCATACACAGGCCGTCCATGATGATCTCTTTGGAGTCGACCTCCATGAGGACGCCGCCCGACGCCTTGTTCTCGCGCCAGGCGCCGGCCCGATCGGCCGTCCCCAGCGCCGTCACGTACTTGGGCTTGCCGTCCTGCAACACCAGGCCGTTCAGGTGACACCGGTCCTCGGGCACGAGCTCCGAGATGAACTTCGGCTGCCACTTGGGCAGGAAGCTGTACTCCGGCGTCAGCAGCGAGAGGCAACTGAACCGCGTGTTCACGAACCACAGCCCCTCGGTGCCGAAGGCAAGGTCGTGGACGTTCAGTTCACCGGTGATGTGCGTAGCGCGCGGCAGGAACAGCGCGTCGTACCGCTTGCAGTCCGGCTCGGGGTAATGCGGCGCCAGGAACGGGGCGTTGCCGAACATCCAGATCTCGCGGCGGGTGGCCAGAGCGATGGACCTGCCCCGGACCGTCAGCCCCATCGGCCGGTCGAAATGCCGCGGCAAGAGAGTGACCTGCCGCCCGTTCCAGCCCGCCAGAATGACCTTGTCCGCCTGGTAGGTCGTGATGATCACCGACCCGCCCGCCTGGGCCATCCAGGCGGGAAACTCCGGGGAGATCGCCACCTCGATCATCTTCTCAACCGGCTTCTCGGCGTTGGGTGTTTCGGCCTGCGGATCCATGGACACGCCCCTTTTGCGTAGTGATTCCCGGAAATTCCTTGCTATCGCGCCGCGGCCGCCGCCGGACGCAAGCGGCTCATCTGGACCAGCGCGTTTTCGGTCGCCAGTTCGATGTGTACGTATCGGCCGATGTATGCCTGACCATCGGCCAACGTCGTGACGGCCCGCGCGCACGCTTCGGCCGGCCATGCCGCAAGCGCCTCGACCACGTCGCGCTGATCGGCGTTCGTCAGCCGCACCGACGCGGGGGCGCCGCTGGCCACAACGATGGCATCGCGAAATGCCGCGGCCACCGCTGCCAGCGCCAGGCGCGACGCCTGCCGCCGCGCGGCATTCTCCTCGGCCGACTTCTTCGCGGCGTGCCCGCGTTTGGCCTCGGCCTGGCCCCACAGGCTGATGGCCTCGGCCATGTCAAGCGCCGCCGCCTCGTCAACCGTCGGCAACTCGGCCAGGAGCCGCCGCTTCAGCTCCCACAGGCCGCTATCGGCCAGGCGCAGGGCCTGCTCGATGCTCCCGCCGGCGAAGCGGCAGATGAACGCGGCCTCGGCCTCCGAAATCGCGCGGGCCGGCGTCGGCTTCT
>PMZT01000083.1:37590-47403 GCA_003170085.1 Planctomycetia bacterium
CGTGCCGGGCAGTTGCGACGCCTCGGCGCAGAGGAGGATGAGGACGGCGTGCGGCGACGGTTCCTCGAGGGTCTTCAAGAGCGCGTTGGCCGCTTCGGTGTTCATCCGCTCCGCATCGTCGATGACCGTGACGCTGCAGCGGCCTTCCATCGGGTGCAACACGACCGATTCCGTAACGGTGACCATGGGGCTGGCCGACTCCTGGCCGCGGCGCCGCGCCACGACGCTCACGCGGAAATCGTTCCGGTCGGCCTCCTTGCGGAACCAGTGAAGATCGGGATGCGTGCCGCGGTCGATGCGGCGGCAGGGGCCGCACGTGTCGCACGGCTCCAACGTATCGGCATCTTTTCCGCGCCGCTTTTCGCACAGGAGGAGCTTGGCGAACTGGCGGGCAACCAGGCCCTTCCCCACGCCGCGCGGGCCGACGAAAAGGTAGGCGTGCGACATCCGGTCGGCGGCCACGGCCGCCCGCAGCCTGCGCACGGCAGCCGCCTGGTATCGGACCTCAGCGAAGGACACGCTTCACCGCCTCCTCGATATCGCGCGCGACCTCGTCGGGCGAGCGCGTGGCGTCGACCACGGCGAACTTGCCGGGCTCGGCGCGGGCCATGGCCAGAAACCCCTGGCGGACCTTTTCGTGATACGACCGGTCCTTCGACTCGATGCGGTCGTGCTCGCGCCGCAGCCGCGCGAACCCGGCCTCGACCGGCAGGTCCAGTAGGATCGTCAGGTCCGGCTCGATCCCGGCGCACGCGATGCGCCCCACGTCGCGAATGAGCGCCGGGTCAAGCCCGCCGGCGAACCCCTGGTACGCCACCGTGGAGGTCACGAACCGGTCGCTCACGACCACGAGGCCCACGTCGAGCGCGGGCCGGATGATCCGGGCGACCATCTCGGCGCGGCTGGCCATATACAGAAGTACCTCTGTCCGGACGTCCATCTCCGGCAGCCGCTTATCGAGGAGGACCTCGCGGATGCGCTCCGACACGGGCGTCGAGCCAGGATCGCGCACCGCGGTGGCCTGTCGCCCCTCGTCGCGGAGCCGCTGCACCAGGCGCTCCACCTGCGTGCTCTTGCCGCCGCCTTCGGGGCCATCGAGCACAATGAATTTGCCCGGCCGCTGTTCGGTCACGCTAGTCCTTCACTTCGATTTTGCAGAGGAGTCCGCCCACCTTGACCGCCTTGTCCTCGGCGGCCAGTTGCACCGTCAGGCGGCCCGCCACGGGGCTGGGCACGTCGAACGTGGCCTTGTCGGTGAGCATCTGGACGAGGTCGTCTCCCTCCTCGACTTCCTCGCCCACGTCGATGTACCAGAACGCCACGCGGGCCTCGTCGCCCGCCTCGTCGCCCAACTCGGGCAACCGCACTTCGACTTCCGACATTGCAACACTCCTCATCCGCTTGAATCGGCCGCCGCTCCCGGCCAATCGCCCACCGTAACCCGCCCCGCACGCTTTCGTGTGGAGTCAGTAACCCCTCAGCTACGGGTGCTGCCCGCCGCGGCGGGCGATGTTGGGTGGCCGTGCGCCCCACCGACGCAAGCACGGCCACGCAAAGGCGCGAGGCCGTGCCACCCGCGCTAAAGTTTCTGCACCCGTAACTGAGCGGCGTCACGCCATTTCAATTGCGACGGAACTCCACGAACTACTACGCCTTACGCGTCGAGAAAACAGTCTCCGCCTGGTAGCTGCTCCGCACGAACGGCCCGGCCGCCACGGCCGCAAACCCGAGTGCCCGCGCCTCGGCCTCCCACGCCGCGAACTCCGCCGGCTCGACGAATCGCACGACCGGCAGGTGCGCCGAAGACGGCGCCAGGTACTGCCCCATCGTCAGGATGTCGCAGCCGGCAGCGCGCAGGTCGGCCAGGCAGGTGCGGACCTCGTCGGCGGTCTCGCCCAGGCCGACCATCAGCCCGCTCTTCGTGTAAACGGTCATGCCGCCGGCCGTCGCGCGCCGCTTGGCATAGGCCAGCACGCCCAGGCTGCGGCGGTAGTCGGCCTCCGGCCGCACGGTCGCATACAGCCGCGGGACGGTCTCGACGTTGTGATTGAAGAGGTCCGGCCGCGCGGCGAGCACGGCGTCGATCGCCGCCTCGGCGCCGCGGAAGTCGGGCGTCAGGACCTCGATGATCGCCTGCGGCAGCCGCGCCCGCACCGCACGGATCGTCCGGGCGAAGTGGGCGGCGCCGCCGTCGGGCAGGTCGTCGCGCGTGACGCTGGTGATGACCACGTGCCGCAGGCCCAGGCGGGCCGAGGCCTCGGCCACGGCCTCCGGCTCGTCGTCGCGCAGGGGACCCGGCGCGGCCTTCTCGATGGCACAGAACCGGCACGACCGCGTGCACGAGTCGCCGAGAATCAGGAACGTGGCCGTGCCGCGGGCGTAGCACTCGGGCAGGTTCGGGCAATGCGCCCGCGAGCACACGGTGGCCAGCTTCAACTCAGCCAGCAGGCGGCTGACCTCGGCGGCCTCGCCCTGGCTCGGAATGCGCTTCTTGAGCCACGGAGGAAACCGCCGGGCACGCGCCGTAATGTCGGGTTGATCGCCCATCATCAATTCTCGATGCATCGAAGATTTAACGGCACCCCCTCGCACCGGCGGGCGAAAGCATGCCGTCCCGCCGCCACGAATCATGCTTTCGCAACGGCGCGAAAGCATGGCACCCCGCCCAGAAAGTCGTGGCACCTTTCCAGAAACGGAACTAGTCAACCGGGCCGTCGGCGGCAGCCACGGCGCCGTCGAAGCCGAACACCTCGACCACGCATTCTACGAGCGGCGGCTTGACCTCCGCCACCGTCACCGGCTGCGCGAGCAGCCGCGCGAGGCTCGTCACGCCCTTGTCGCGGATGCCGCACGGCACGATCAGGCCGAAGTGGCCGAGGTCCGGCGTCACGTTCAGCGCGAAGCCATGATACGTAACCCAGCGGCTGACGGCTACCCCAATGGCGGCGATTTTTTCGTCGCCAACCCACACGCCCGTCAGGCCCGCCGACCGCCGGCCCTCCACGCCGAACCGCGTCAGAAGGCGGATCAGCACCTCCTCCAGGTCTCGCAGGTACCGGTGGATGTCGCGGCCGTGCAGGTCCAGACGCAGGATGGGGTATCCGACCAGTTGGCCGGGCCCATGATAGGTCACGTCGCCGCCGCGGCTGGACTCGTGCACCTCGATGCCCTCGCGGGCCAGGCGCTCGCGAGACGCCGTCACGTGCGCCGCGTCCGACCCGCGGCCGAGCGTGATGACCGGCGGATCGTGCTCCACGAGGACCAGGTACGCCCGTTCCGCCTCGGCGGCCTTGACCTCTTTCACGAGGCGCTGCTGAAGGCCGACCGTCGGCTCGTAGGCGGCCCGGCCGATATCGAGGCAAGTAAGCTCAGCCATATTCCCCTGCTCACGGCGCGGCGGTCAGCCGGCGGAGTGAATCGGATAGCCCAGCC
The DNA here is from genome assembly GCA_003170085.1 of Planctomycetia bacterium. Taxonomy (GTDB): domain Bacteria; phylum Planctomycetota; class Phycisphaerae; order FEN-1346; family FEN-1346; genus FEN-1346. The sequence continues at coordinate 41,023 of PMZT01000083.1, forward strand.
ACGACTCGGCGGCCTCGAGGACGCCCTCGACGAACGTGGGATGCGGATGGATCGTCGCCGCGATCTCCTCGACCGTCAGCTCGTTCTTCATCGCCAGGGCGATCTCCTGCACGACATCGGTCGCGTGCCGGCCGATCACGACCGCGCCCAAAATCTCGCCATGTTCAGCGTCGGCGATGATCTTCACCTGGCCCTCGGTGTCGCCGTACGCGCGGGCCATGCCGCTGCCGAGGTAGAAGAACCGCGACACGCGGACGCTGCGCCCCGCCTTGGCGGCCTCGGCCTCCGACAGCCCGATCGTGGCGATCTCGGGATGCGTGTAGATGCCTACCGGCAGGACGTTCCGCGCATCGCGGGCCTCGTGGCCGGTGGCGTTCTCGGCCGCCACGACGCCCATGCGGCTGGCCAGGTGGGCGTACTGGCGCGTCTCGGCGCAATCGCCGATGGCGTAGATCCCCTCGACGCTCGTGCGGCAGCGGTCATCGACCTTGATGACCTTGCCCTCAAGCTGGACGCCGACCGTCTCAAGGCCGATCTGCTCGACGTTCGGCGGCCGGCCCACGGCCACCAGCGTGTGCGACGCCTCGACCGTCGCGCCGCCCTCGAACTCGGCCACAATGCCGTTCTTGCCCGCCTTCATGCGGGTGATGCGCGAGCCGGTCATAACCTTCACACCGCGCAGGTCCAGGCTCTTGGCAATCGCCTTGGCGGCATCGTCATCTATGTTGGCGACAAGCCGATCGAGTATCTCGACCACGGTCGTCGGAATCCCAAGCTCGCTATAGGCCGTGGCGAACTCGCAGCCGATCACGCCGCCGCCGACGATGAGAATGCTCGACGGCAATGTCGGCGCCATCACGGCCTCGTCGGTGGTCCAAACGCGTCCGGAGTCGAACGGGAAAGACGCCGGCCGCGCGGGCCGCGAGCCCGTCGCAATGATGATCGCCTTGGCCTTGACCTCCTGCGTGCCGCCCTCGCCTTCAACCGCCAGCGTGTCGCGGGCGGTCAGACGGCCGCGGCCGCGGATGATATCGACCTTGCGGCTTTTGAGGAGCTTCTCGACGCCCTTGCGGAGGCCCTCGACGACCCCCGCCACGCGCTTCATGTAAACCGCCCCGTCCACGGTCGGAGGGGCCGACTGGAAACCGTACTCCGACGCCCGGGCGATGTGCCGGAAGACCTCGCCGGCGCGCAGCATTGCCTTGGTGGGGATGCAGCCGACGTTCAGACAGACGCCGCCGATGTGGCCGGCCTCGATGCAGCACACCTTGGCGCCGCGTTTAGCGGCCCGCAGGGCGGCCACATACCCGCCCGGCCCGCCGCCAAGCACTGCCACGTCATAAGTTAACACGGGTTACTCCTTGTACTACGGGTTCACCGAGGCCCACACAGGATCGGCGCGTATCGTAGCCGTGCCCGCAGCGCCAGTCAAACTCAAAAGGGGCCTGCTGCAAAAGGGCCTGCCTTACCACGGAAAGATTCATATCTCCCCGCCGTCAAGTCGATACAGTCTATGTCACCGCGATACACCTCTCTGGCCCGTCGTACCCCACCCCTATGGGGCCAAACGACGTGGAGAACGTGTCATGGATACCCTGCAACCCTCCCAGCGGACCGCCACCGCATCGACCCAGATAAGCCTGTGGCGAGGCGAGATCATGGCGGCGCTGGCCCGCGTGCTCGACTACTGCCCCCGCCCGCAGGTGCCGCACCATGGCCGCGTGGCGGTCCTGTCGGCCAAGATGGCCTCGAACCTGCGGTGCGTAGACCGGCTTGACGCCTTCTACGCGGCGCTCATTCACGATATCGGCCTGCTGGATAACACCTGCGATCCGGACCGCTACTGGAGCCCGGAAGAGCAGGCCAACCTGCCGGCGGTCCGGATGCACCCGCTCATCGGGGCCCAGTTGGCCGCCGAAGCGCCGGGCCTGTTCAGCGTGGCGCCCCTCATCATGGACCACCACGAGTGCTACGACGGCCACGGCTACCCGCGCGGTAAAGGCGGCGACGAGATCTCCGTGGGCGCCCAGGTGCTGCGGTTCAGCGCCACATGCGACGGCGTCTTGCGGGAACAGGGGTCGCCCGAGCTGCTTCCGCTGCTCGACGCCCTGCGCAGCCGCGCCGCATCGCAGGTGTGCGCCGAGATCGTCAACACCGGCATCGAGGTGCTGGGCGAGCCCGGCTTCTACGCCCAACTCTCGCGGGCCGAAGACGTGGACATCCTGTGCCAGAGCATCACGCACCGGCTCGCGACCGACGACCTGGCCACGACCGACGCCGACGTCACCGGCCTCCTGGAACTCTTTGCGCACGTAACCGACGCCCATCCGGCCGACAAGATCGGCCACAGCCGCCGCGTGGCCCACCGGTCCGTCCTCGTAGCCATGGCCATGGGGCTGCCCGAGGACGTTACGATGAAGCTCAAGTGGGCGGCGCTGGTCCACGACGTGGGCCTCGTCACGGTGCCGAAGGCGATTCTGGACAAGCCGGGCCCGCTCTCGCATGAGGAACTGATACAGGTCCATACGCACGCCGTGGCGACCGAGCGGTTCATCGCACCCATCCGAGGGCTGGAAGAGGTGGCGGCCATCGCCGCAGCCCACGGCGAGGCGTTCGACGGGTCGGGCTACCCGCACGGCCTGGCCGGCAATGAGATTCCCCTGGGGGCGAGGATCCTGGCGGTCTGCGACACGTTCGACGCCCTGACCAGCCATCGCCCGTACCGCGCCGCCCGCGATTCGAGCCTTGCGATCGACATCCTGATCAAGGGGAGCGGGTCGCTCTTCGACCCCGACGTGGTGACGGCGGCCGTCCCGGTGTTCCTGATCACACGGGCATCCGACGAACCAGCGATGCACGCGTTGAATTAACGGCACGCCAACATTGTCATTGGGGGTGCCATGCTTTCGCGCCGTTGCGAAAGCATGGTCNNCAGAACATGCTTTCGCAACGGCGTGAAAGCATGGCACCCACGAGAGCAATCCTGACGCGCCACTTGGTTCCGGCAGACATTCCCTCCCCGTCATCCGCGTCGCCGTGCCAGGCACATCATCTGGCCCGTGCGGCCGGCCAAGAGGGCAATCCAACTCAGCGCCCCCGGCACCAGCCGCGATGACGCCAGGCGCCGATGAAGCCCCCTGCCCGTTTCGTCGGCCCGTTGGGCGAAACTTCGCCGGATGATCGCCGGCCGCCGGAACGACCGCCACCGCTCGACCGTGAACCCCGTGGCCTCCAGGTGCCGCCCAAGCGTCTCCCGCGTGAAGTGCGTCAGGTGACGCGGCAACTCCAGGCCGAACCAGCAGGAGCCGAACCACCGCGCTTCCATGCTGTCGAGCCGCGGCGAGACCACCAGCAACCGTCCCCCGGGCCGAAGAAGCTCGGCGGCGGCGGCCAGCGTCGCCCGCGNNCGGGCTCGGCACGTGCTCGAGCGCCTGCCACATGGTAATGACGTCGAACGACCGCGGCGCGAAGGCGACGCCCGGCAGCGTTCCCTGGTGGATCGTAAGGCCGGCCTCGCGCCCGATGCGGACGGCCTGCGGGCTGGCGTCGATCCCCTCGGCCTTCCAGCCGGCAGCAACCATCTTGGCCACGTAACCGCCCGTGCCGCAACCGAAGTCCAGCAAGCGCCCCTCGCCCTCATACGGCAGGTAGCCGAAGGCCTTGCGCCGGGCGAGCACCGCCGCCCCCAGCGGCCCGAGCAGCCAGCGCAGGACGGCCGGCGCGCGGCCGCCCAACGGATAGCCGCGCAGGTTTACGAGCGCCCACCGCAGGAGCCCGTCCGGCGGGCGCGAGGCACGACCGTCCGCCTGGTGCTGCGGATACTCCTCGGGATACGCGGCCGCAAGGCTCTCGAGCGTCGGCCGCGGATTCGTCCGCGCCAGGCCGCACTTGCGGCAGGCGACCACGTTGAACTCGCCCGGCAACCCGTGCGCGCGATCGCGCCCGCGGACGAGGACGTCCGCCTCGACCGCGCCGCAGTAATCGCACGGCACCTCTTCCAGTTGCCAGGGATGTTCGGGCATTCTCGATCCCACTCTCCGACGTCAACGGCCGACGCACGCCGGGCACAGTATAGCCCGGCCGCGAAAAACTTTAGAAAAAATTCCTTCGCGAGGGCAGAAACGGTCAACTCGCCTCGGCGCGATTGTCGATAGTCATCACCGAGAGCGACTCGTCCGTATCCCCGCCGCGGTCGCATGTATTCCAATCAGAGGAGTCGCTGTCATGTTGTCGCTCCGGCGCCGAGCGGTGTGGGCGTGGCCGGCCGTGCTGGTGGCCGGCTTGGGCCTGATTCTGGTCTTCCGCCTGGTGGACGGTCCGTCGGGCTCCTCTGCCGCAAGTCCGGCCGGCGGTAGCAGCGGCGTCGTGGCCGGCGAGCCGAGCGATCTGGCGGCGGCGGCGCGGCGGATCCGGCTTCTCCAGGCCCAGGTCAGCCAGACGCGCGACCAGTTGGCGGCCCTCCAGACCCAGGCGCGCAATATACGCCAGCAGATCATCACCCTCGATGAGATGCTGGCCGGCGACTCGTTGACCGATAGCCCCGGTTTCCTCCGCGACGACACGAGCGTTCGTGCCCTCCAGAAGATCATCCGCGAGGCGGCCAGTTCGCCGGCCACGAGTGATGAGCCCGATCGCCTGGGCACAGCCGCCGTGGTCGCCCGCGAGCGGCTGCGCTCGAAACTGGAGTCCCTGCGGGAGCAACTGACCCACGAGACCGCCGCCCTCGATGCCCAGTCCGGCGCGCTGCGGCAGCGTCTGCGGCTCCAGTCGGATGAGGTCGAGCATCTCCAAAGGCAGGTCCAGAAAGAACTTAAGAGCAGTGCCCTGCCCCCACCGACTTCTGGCACCGAGACCGACCTGGCCTCCGGCCAATAGGAACCGGGGGTGGCGTTCAGATTCCCCAGCCCCTAACCCACCTGCCTGACCCGCCGAAAAAACACCGGTCGCGCGAATTATTTCCGGGAAAATTTTGCTTACGCGGAACTACGTGCTATATTAGAGTTGTGGCCCGGGGAGGGTATGTGTCTACCTGTAGCGTGCACCACGTAGTTCGGGCGAGGGGTGTTTCACGAGATCAGGTGGGGGGGTGCTGTGGGCGAGGGACCATCCAAGTCGCAAGAACGCCGGAGATACCATAGGTCGATCGTGGGTATGCCGGTCCAGGCCGTGCGCCGTACGACGCACGAATCGGATCCGCGCCGCATCGTGGGGCTGCATGTGATGAATCTGTCGCGCGGCGGCGTGGGTGCAATCACGCAGGAAGACTTGGCGCAGCAGGAGCCGCTTGTCCTGTTCTTCCCTCCCCTTGGCCCCGGACGTGGTTTCGATACACCCGGGCAGGTGGTGCGTTGCGAACGGACGGGCGATCATTTTGCCATCGGCATTGCCTTCGAAGAACCTTGGCCTGAGCGAGAAGAAGCCAGGCCCCATTGAGAACTGACCCGCTGCGGGGGGCCCGGAGTGCGGGTTTTTGTTTGAAGTTGATCTTGGGCGCGATTCCGACAGGTTGAATCGTACAAGATAACGACGCACGAGCACTGAGTGTAGTCCTACAGCGCGACGGGCCCGTCAACAAGGGGTCGGACCGGCGAGGAGGGCTGCTGGAGCCGCCTTGCGCTTAACCTTGGAGACGGAGGGACGTAGCCATGGCGCCCGGCGCCCCACCGAGAAGGGTCCACACGGCTTTCGGCTCCCCCCCCCCCCCCCCNNCGTTTACACGCCATAATTGCGAGTACGACGGTATAGTTAAGGTTAGGGACGAATCAGGCCGATAATCTCTGGTGCGGGGCGCCAATGTCCCGCCAGAGTGTTGTCGCGTATGGGTTTGTACGGACATCAGGACGGTTATGATGGTTGCTGATTCCGAAAAAGATGCGTGTGCGCCGGCCCAGGAACGCCGCCGTTTCAGCCGTTTTGGGGCCACGATGCCGGTACTCACGCTTCGCGACGACCTGTGCAAGGGCGGCCGGTCCCGCGACGCCGCCAAGTGCCGCCTGCGCATGCAGGACTTCTCGCTCGGGGGCTTCAAGGCCGAGACCGAGGTTCCGCTCAAGATCAACGAGCACCTGACCATGCGGTTGCCGGCCCACGGCAACCATCCCCCCCTGCACATGACCGGCCGCGTAGTGCATTGCGTGCGGCGCGAGGATCGATACCAGGTGGGGATCGAGTTCTGCCAGACGCGGCCCGAGCCGACCGCGTCGCCTTGGCATCGCATTTCGCGCCTGTTCTCCATGGCCTTCAAGCCGACCGCCGAGAGGCCGCTGACCGAAGAGGTCGACGAGTAGCCCCTCCTGCCGTTGATTTTGCCGCTGCATGCCTCTCTTCCTTTCGTCTTCCCCCGCGAAGTAACCCCTCGGTTACGGGTGCAGAAACTTCACC
>PMZT01000212.1:0-7113 GCA_003170085.1 Planctomycetia bacterium
TCGGCCCAGACGAGCTTCCACTCGGGCGCCGGCGGCCGCGCGGCCGGCGCCGGCGGCGCCGCTTCGCCCTTGCCCCCGGCCCCGAGGGCGCCGAAGCAGAGCAGCACGGACATGGCCACACAGAGCAACGCCAGCGCCGACAATCGCAGGGTCATCGTAACCTCCACTTCATGGTTGAGTTGCAGAGTGCCGTTTGGCCCACAAGACGGGCGCAGGCCGGCAGCGCCGCTGCCGCGCGCACGCCCCGACGGCGCCCGTGAATCATAGAACTCGGGCCGAGGATTCGCCAGCAAATCCTACGCGGCCTCGCGGCCGTTTGGTTATGGGTGCTTGACCTCTCTAAGCCNNGGTGGCATGCCCACGCCGCTGTTCGCGTGGGCATGGTCTGCGCGGATCACACCACATGCCCACGCAACGGACAGCGTGGGCATGCCACCCACCATGCTCCGTACCCGGGCACGACGCGGCTTCAGCGCTTCAGGTGGATCATCAGGACGGCGAGGTCGGAGGGGCCGATGCCGGCGATGCGCGCCGCCTGGCCCATCGACCTGGGGCGGACACGGGCCAGTTTCTCGCGGGCCTCGGTCCTGAGGTGCGTGACGGCCGCGTAGTCGAGCTCCGGCGGGATCAGCCGGTCCTCCATCTTGCGGGCACGTTCGATCTGGGCCGATTGCCGCACAAGGTATCCCGCGTACTTGGCCTCGATGACCACCTGCTCGCGGGCCTCGGGCGAGATCACAAGCGCCGCCAGGTCCGGCACGTCGGCCGCAAGCGATTCCCACGTAACGTCCGGCCGCCGCAAGAGGTCCTCAAGCGTCCGGCCCTCGACGCGGACGCGGCGGAGGAGCGCCCGCGTCTCAGCGATCTCGCGCTCCTTCGCCTCGAGGCGCCGCCACGCCTCGTCCGCCACAAGGCCCACCTCGCGGCCGACCGGCGTCAGGCGGCGATCGGCGTTGTCGTGACGGAGCACGAGCCGGTACTCGGCCAGGCTCGTGAACATGCGGTACGGCTCCTCGGTGCCCTTCGTCACGAGGTCGTCAACGAGGACGCCAAGATACGCCTGATCGCGCCCGAGGACGATCGGCGGCCGGCCCTGGAGCGCCCGCGCCGCGTTGATGCCCGCGAGCAGGCCCTGCCCCGCCGCCTCCTCGTAGCCGCTCGTGCCGTTGATCTGCCCGGCGAGGTAGAGGCCCCGCACGGCCTTCGTTTCGAGCGTCGGCTGAATTTGCGTCGGCGGCACGAAGTCGTACTCGATCGCGTAGCCGTACCTAAGGATCGCCGCCCGCTCCATCCCAGGGATGCCGTGGACCACGCGGTCCTGCACGTCCTCGGGCAGGCTCGTCGAGAGGCCGTTGCAGTAGACGACCGGCGTATCGCGGCCCTCGGGCTCGAGGAAGACCTGGTGGCGCCGGCGGTCGGCGAAGCGGACGATCTTGGTCTCGAGGCTCGGGCAGTAGCGCGGCCCGGTCGAGCGGATCTGACCCGTGTACAGGGGCGCGCGGTCCAGGTTCGCCCGGATGAGTTCGTGGACCTCGGGCGTGGTCTCGGTGATCCAGCATGAGACGTTCGGAAACGGCCCGTCGGGCCAGCCGAACGAGAACCGCACGGGGTCCGGATCAGGTGGTTGTTCCTGCATATGTGCATAGTCGAGCGTGCGGCCGTCGACGCGCGGCGGCGTGCCGGTCTTGAGTCGCCCGAGCACGAGGCCCAGCCGCGCGAGGCCCGCCGAGAGGTTCTCGGCCGCCGGCTCGCCGATCCGCCCGCCGGGCCACATCTTCGTCCCCACGTGGAGGACGCCGCGCAGGAAGGTGCCGGTCGTGACGATCGCCGCCCGCGTCGCCAGCCGCCGGCCGCTCTCGCATCGCACCGCCGCAACGCGGTCGCCGGCGGTCTCGATGTCGCAGGCCACGTCCTCGATGATTTCGAGGCCGGTCTGCCCGCGCAGGGTTTCCTGCATCGCGCGGGCATAGGCGTGGCGGTCGCACTGGGCGCGGGGGCTGCGGACGGCGGGGCCTTTGCTCCGGTTCAGGAGGCGGTACTGGAGAGCGGTGGCGTCGGTCGTGCGGGCCATCTGGCCGCCGAGGGCGTCGATCTCGCGGACCATCTGGCCTTTCGCGAGGCCGCCGATCGCCGGGTTGCACGACATCTGGGCGATCGTGTCGGCCCGGATCGTGACGAGCGCAACGCGGGCGCCCAGCCGCGTCGAAGACCCGACGAGGCGGGCCGCCGCCAGCGCCGCCTCGCACCCGGCGTGCCCGCCGCCGACCACGACGATGTCGAACGCGTCCTCGTTCATGTTCCCGCCCGCCCCGCCCTCCGAGACGGCCCATTATACACCCGTGCCGCCGACGGGCAAACCGTGACGCTGGGCGGCCTTACATAGTACGAGAGTGCTCCTTTCCAGGTTTGCGCGGCGGGTCTCCGCACCCGCCGCGCTGAAGACCCGCTGTGGCGGGCCGACTAGCGCTATGCCTCGTGAACATGCGGCACTTTTCGCCTCGCCGTGCTGTACGCCGCTACCCGTTCGCACGGCCGGACANNCTTCGACGTGGCACGCGGATGAGGATAACGCTAAACACATACAGGCGCGAGACCGTGCCACCGCGGTGAAGTTTCTGCGCCCGAAATTGAGGGGATATCTTGCATCGGCACGGCGGCGGATGCTATAAGAGAAGTAGCTGCGGGCCTGCCGCACGCACAATCCGAAAGGGGGCACCATGCCGTCACGTCCGATCATCCTCGCACTGGCGTTTCTCGTGTCCGGGCTCCTGGCGGTGAGCGGCTGCGCGAGCACCATCACACAGGAGCAATTCTCGCAGGTCAAGGAAGGGATGGCCCTCGAGAAAGTCCAATCGATCCTCGGCAAGGGCACGCTCCAGGCCGGGGCCGGGGCGTCGGTCGGCTCGCACGGCGGGTCGTTCGAGGTCTACACGTGGAACGGCCCGACGTACGACATCACCGTCACGTTCGTCAGCGGCAAGGTCGTCTCAACGCTCGCGAACTGGCACGAGGCCCAGACGTCGAAACCGTAGCCACCGGGGCGCACCATGCCGCCACACCAAGCTCACTCTTACGCGGCGGGTACGGAGACCCGCCGCGCAGAGTAGCGTTGCAGTATCCGGGCACATCTCTTTCCTTGAGGAGGCCGATCATGTCTCGTATCGTCTCTGTTGCTACGCTTATTGTGCTCGCGTTCTCTCTGGCCCTGGCTGCACTGGCGGCTGAGCCGTCGCAACCGCCGGCCACGCCGGCCACGTCGGGCGCTGCCGCCGCGACCGCAACGGCACCGGCGGCCCCTGCCCCCGGCGCGCCTGCCGCCGCCCCCGAGGCCCCGGCCAAGGCGGCCCCGGCCTGCGTGTACAAGGGCAAGCCGCGCGACAACGCGTGGGTCGATGCGCAGTTCGAGAAGTTCAAGGACAAGATCGCCTTCGTCAAGGGGAAGTTCGTGGACGTGGGTAAGGCGGCCGCCGAGGCCCGCGAAGTCGACACCGCGTTGCCGGAAGCCGGCACGGAATTACGGCGGTTGCCGGACGGTTGCCGCATGATGCAGCCGCTCGGCGACTTTGAGTTTCTGGCCATGTGCACGTCCCCGACGGCCGCCAAGGGCAGCCCCCCCGGCCAGCCGCCCATGTTTCACATGACAGGCATGGCCCCGGCGGCGTTCGGCGGAGGCGGGGCGGCCGGCCCGCAGTGGGTCATGTACGTGGGGCCGTACGTCGTTTCGGGGCACAACGGTCAGAAGACCTATCCCAGTTTCACACCGTTCAAGCCGCTCACGCACGATGAGTTCCTCGATGCCATTGCGTCAAAGTTCCTCCTCGTCGAGTACGCAAAGCTGACGGTCCGGCCCGCGAAGGCAGGCGCCCCGAACTATCGGATCGTGGCCAAGCCGGTGATGTAGGCGATAGGAAAGCACGAAGTTCAAGGTCCGAAGTCCAGGCAGGCCCTGCCCCGCAACCGTGCCAGATTGGCAGTCCGGGCCGCCGAGTACGCCTGAATGGCGCGTTTTCGGCCGGAAAATCCCACCCATGCCTGCCAGTCCCGCTTTGGCATCCGCTTTGCACTTCCCATGTTGAGCACGGAGTAACGAGACCTTCGCGATAAGGAGACACGACATGGCTATGAAAGGATGGGTGCCGGCGGCCAGGCCCTTCGGAGAACTGCAACGCGAGATGAATCGCCTGTTCGACCAGGTCTTCGGAAAGCACTTCGCGGCGGTCGGCCGGCTGCGAGCCGGGTATGTCTACCCGCCGATGAACGTCTGGGAAACCGACGACCACTATATCGTTGCGTGCGAGGCGGCCGGCCTGGCGATGGAAGACCTTGAGGTGTACGTAACCGGCGACCAGTTGACGGTGACGGGCCGGCGGGCCTCGCAGGTGCCGGAAACCGGCGTGACGCTGCACCGGCGCGAGCGCGACAGCGGCCACTTCAGCCGCGCGGTCACGCTGCCCGGACCGGTCGATAGCGCCAAGACCGAGGCGACCCTGAGCGACGGGGTGCTGACGGTCCGCATCCCCAAGGCCCCCGAGGCCAAGCCCAAGCGCGTGGCCGTCCAACTGGAGACCGATGGCCCTGACGGCGAGAAGAAAGGAGACTGACCATGGCGAAGACCCTGACGACGAACACAGACCCCGTGAACGTTCCGGTCCATGCTGAATCTCGGACGGGCGAGTTGCCGGAATGCTATTTCGTCCCGGCCACCGACATCTACGAGACGGCCGACGAGCTGGTCCTCCTGGCCGACCTGCCGGGCATCAAGCCCGACGGGCTGAACGTGACGGTCGAAGACAACATTCTGACGCTCCGCGCCACGCCCGCGCAGGCGGAGAAGGCGCCGGGCGAGCCGCTCCTCGAGGAGTTTGCCGCCGGCGAGTACTACCGGGCGTTCCAGTTGCCGGCCGATTTCGAGACGGCGAAGATCCAGGCGTCGCTCAGGCACGGGGTGCTGACGATCCGGCTGCCGAAGTCGGAACGGATGAAACCGCGGCGCATCACGGTGAAGGTCGAGTAAGCGACGCCCGTGGGCCTGCCCCCAAGCGGCGGGCTCGAACAAGGTACGAGATTCGTCAACAGGAGGTAAGAACCATGGCCCTGATTCCTTTCAGAGGGCGAACGATGCCGGGGGCGACGCTCGATACGCTGCGCGAGCAGATGAACGACCTCTTGAACCGTTTCTGGTCGGGCGCCGCCGAGCCGTTCGGCCTGGCGGAGTGGGCCCCTGCCCTCGACGTCTCGGAGACCGATGACGCGGTCCTCGTGGACGTGGAGATCCCGGGCATCGACCCGTCGACGCTCGACATCTCGGTCGCCGGCGACATCCTGACCCTCCGCGGCGAGAAGCCGAATGAGGGCGGCGGGCACGGCAGAAATTACCATCGCGTGGAGCGCCGGTACGGCAGCTTCACGCGCAGCCTGACGCTGCCGGCGTCGGTGGATGCCGACAAGGTCGAGGCGAAGGCGCGGTTCGGCGTGCTCTCGATCCGGCTGCCGAAGCGCGAGGAGTCGAAGGCCCGCCGCGTCGAGATCGCGCCGGGGTAACGCGCCTCGGCCGCGCGTGCGGCTCTGGCACGGGTTTAACGGCGTGGTGCGTTGCGGCGCCCTCGGGCGGCGGGTATGATAAGGATGAGGCGCGTTGCGGCGAAAAGTCAAAGGAGCTTCCGATGAGTCGCCTGATTATCGCTCAAGCCCAGGATGACCTCGGCCACCTGGCCCGTCACATGAGTCACCTGATGCACCGGGTGCTGCAATCGCGATTCTCGAGCGGCGATAAGTCGGCCGACTGGTCGCCGGCGGTGGACGTCACGGAGACGGCCGACCGCTACGAGGTCGTGGCGGAGCTGGCCGGCGTCCGCCGCGAAGATATTGAAGTGTATACGGAACAGAATTACCTGACGATCGCGGGCTGGCGCGGCGATCCGACCTGCCCCGAGAAAGTGGGTATCCACCAGATGGAGATCGAGCAAGGGCAGTTCCTCCGGCGCCTCCCGTTGCCCACCGACGCGGAGGCCGACAAGGTGACCGCGCGGCATCGCGACGGGCTCCTGTATATCTCGATCCCCAAGCGCCCCGCCCCCGCGAAGTAGCCCGGCCCACACCGGCATGCCCAGGAGAACGACACCGTGCCAGATGAAGTGAAAATCCAGAAGCCGCCCGCGGCGGGCGGGCCCGTCAAGGCCGAGGAGCCGCTGCCGACGAACCTGCCGGCGATGCCCATCCGCGACACGGTCCTGTTTCCGGGCATCATCCAGCCGCTGACGATCGGCCGCAAGCGCAGCCTGGCGCTCATCCAGGACGTCGTCCTGGGCAACCGCCTCTTCGTCGTGGTGACGCAGAAGAACACGTCGCAGGAGGAGCCCGGCGTTGACGACCTCCACCGCGCGGGGTGCGCCGTGCGGGTCCTGAAGCTCGCGCGGATGCCCGACGACAGCCAGACGGTCATCGTGCAGGCGGTGTCGCGGGTGCGCCTCGAGCAGTTCACGCAGATGGAGCCGTATTACCGCGCCAACCTGACGCCGATGCCCGACGTGATGGAACAGGGTACGGAATTCGACGCGCTGGTGGTCACGGCGCGCACGCTGATCGGGCGGATCATCGAGCTCTCGCCGCGCATCCCGCAGGAAGCGATGGCGGTGGTCTCGTCGATCGAATCGCCGGGCAACCTGGCCGATTTCATCGCCGCCAATATGAATATCGACGTGGCCCGCAAACAGGCCCTGCTGGAAGAGCCGCGCGTGGCCGAGCGCCTGCGCCAGACCACCGAGCTCATGCAGCACGAGATCCAGGTGCTCGAACTGGCCAGCAAGATCCAGTCGGATGCGCGCGGCCGCATCGAGGAGTCGCAAAAAGAGTACTACCTGCGCGAGCAACTCAAGAGCATCCAGAAGGANNAAGGTCCGGGCCGAGGCCGAGCGAGAGATCCAGCGCCTCCAGGCGATCCCCGTCCAGTCGCCGGACTTCAACGTCCTGCGCACCTACCTCGAGTACATGGTCGAGATGCCCTGGTCCAAGAGCACCGAGGACCGCCTCGACCTCATCGAGGCCGAGCGGATCCTCGATGCCGACCACTACGGCCTCGAGCAGCCGAAGAAGCGCATCCTGGAATTCCTGGCG
>PMZT01000212.1:7182-7361 GCA_003170085.1 Planctomycetia bacterium
CGCGGCCACCGGCGCACCTACGTCGGGGCACTGCCCGGCCGCATCGTCATGGAGCTTCGCAAGGCCGCCGTCAACAACCCCGTCTTCATGCTCGACGAGGTCGATAAGCTCGGCCACGACTGGCACGGCGACCCCACGAGCGCGCTGCTGGAGGTTCTCGACCCCGAGCAGAACAACAC
>PMZT01000109.1 GCA_003170085.1 Planctomycetia bacterium
GGACGGAGGCGCGCGGGCGGCGGGCGGTCATGGTGCACCTCCAAGCGGCAACGAGGCCTGCTTCCCGTGATGACCTGAACACGACGGACAGAGGGCCGCGCTCATGTCCGACGAATCGACGGTCCATCTCTGCCCACGGGCGGCCATGCGGAGCATGAGCAACCCCCACTCCGATGCGTCGCACGTCGACGGCCCTTGAACGCGGCAGGCCGCACAGGTGATCGCTACCGTCTCAGTCGCCATAGCGCGGCGTCTCCTCTCGTCGAGAAAGATCCTCAAACCGGCAGAACTCCTCTTGCCACGCGACTTCAACCGCGCCCGTGGCGCCTGACCTGTGCTTGGCGATGATGACCTCTGCCACGCCGCGCTTGTCCGACTGGCGGTTGTAGAACTCGTCCCGGTACAGGAATGCCACCACGTCGGCATCCTGCTCGATGGCGCCTGACTCGCGCAAGTCGGAGAGCATAGGCCGATGGTTCGTGCGCTTGTCTGGCTCGCGGTTGAGTTGGGCCAGCGCCACGACTGGGCAGCGAAGTTCCTTGGCTAGTTCCTTGAGCGCGCGGCTGATCTCGGCGATCTCCTGTTCGCGGTTCGCCTCACGGTTGGCTCGCTCACCGTGGATGAGTTGGATGTAGTCGACCAGGATCAAGGCCATCCCGTCGCCTGCACCTTCTCGTGCCCGCCAGCGCCGGACCTTGGACCGGATCTTGACCATGCTCTGCCCCGGTTCGTCGTCAATCCAGATCGGCGACGTGGCGATCTCCGTCGACGCTCGGGTGAGCCGCATCCAGTCGCCCGGGGTCAACTTGCCCGACTTCATGGATTCGCCCTTGACCCTCCCGTGGGCAGCGGCCAGACGCTCGATCAACTCGCCTCCCTCCTCGGCGTTGACACCCTCCATTTCGAGGGACACGAAGAGGACCGGGATCTTGCACTCGACGGCGGCATGGAGCGCGAGTTGCGCGGCAAGGGCCGACTTGCCCATGCCGGGGCGGCCGGCCACGACGGTCAGCGTCGACCCGCGGAGTCCGTGTAGCAGCGCGTCCAGGTCGACGAGGCCCGTGGGCACGCCGATCACCCCGCCCGGAGCGTCTCGCCTGCGTTCCAAGGCCCCGGACAAGGCCTTGAAGCCACCCCGGACGTGCAGCGGCCCGCGGTCGTGCTTCCTGACCAGGGCGGCCAGCATCCCTACCTCGGCCGCCTCGACGAACTCGGCATCGTCCGTGGTGGGCTCAAAGCCTTGCTGCGCAACTTCCCGAGCTGCTTCCATGACCCGGCGACGCAAGGCCTTGCTGGCGATGATCTTCGCGTGATAGCCGACGTTTTCGACGGTGACAACGGCGGTCATCAACTCGGAGAAGTAGGCCTCGCCGCCCATGGCTGCCAGAGCGTGCGCCGTCCCGTCCGCGCGCATCTTCTCGCCCACGCTGATCGGCGTGACGGGCAGGGACGCAGCCGAAAGGGACAGCGACGCGGCGTAGATCGCCGAGTGTCCCGGGTGGAAGAAGTCGGGCGCGGACAGCACGGGCGCAACCTCGTCGATCGCCTGCCCGGACAGGAACAGCGAGCCTAGCACCGTGCGCTCGGCTTCGATGGAGTGCGGCAGGATCGCGGTGGTCACGACGAAGCCTCGCCGCCGCTGATCTTCTTGACCTTGGCCATCTCAGCCTCGTACTCGGCGCGGGCCGCTTCCGCCCTGCGCCTGGTTTCCGCGGCGTCCGGGACTCCGCTGGTTGGTTCTGGCGGCCGGCCGTTGCCGTTGGACGGCTTGACCGGAATGGGTTTGCCGTTCCAGGCCTGGGACTGCGCGATCCACGCGGTCAGGCAGTGAAGAGAACGCCCGTCCATGGTGCCCTTGAAGCCGTCCCCGCCGGCTGCCAGCCATTCGCCCACCCGCTTGAAGATCGCGCCGTCTGGGTTGGCGCGTCGGGCTGCATCAAGGGCCAGCGTTCCCTTCACCGTCCGGCCGGGAGACAGGTAGCGGCCTCGGCTGGAAGCTGCGATGGCTTCCTCGGCTTGTTCGCGGGTCACGCATCCCTCTGGCATGGGGTTGTCCGTCTTGCGCTTGCGCGGCTTGCGGGGAGGCTTNNGTGACATGCGCAAGATCTTCTTTCTGAAGAAGATCAGAGGGTGCGGGAGCGGGAGTAGTGCCGTTTGTAGCCGTTTGTATAGAAGTAGGCGTAACCATTGAATAGTGCCCAATACAAGCGGCTTCCTTTTGTATGACAGGTGCAACGTCGACTGCGGCGGACTTAGGCGCCTGCAACTGACTGCCGTTTGTAGCCGCTTGCTTCCGCTTCTCCCACCTGACCCGGACGGCCGCCGCTCGGACCTCAGAGAGCGTGACCCCGCGATCCCGCCGTGCCGCTTCCCGGTCCATCCGCTTGCGGACGTACTCGGGCGCATGGTCGTAGAGGTCATGCACCCGGTAGCGGGCCGCGTCTTCGTCCAGCGGGTCGAGGAAGCCGGCCGCCTCCATGGCGCCGCAGAGCAGGCCTCGCTTGCCCTGCCAGCCGGCCAGGGACTCGACATCCTCGGCCGTGCCCACGTAGTCGTTTCCGGTTTCGTAGGCGGACTCCCAGATGGTTTCGAGGCAACCCCGGGCCAGCAACTCGCCCATGCCCGGCAGGACAGGCTCAAGCGCGTGGGCGAGACGCTTGAACTTCCGATGCTTGGTCAGCCCGGGGCGCCCCATCTAGGCCGTCGCTCCATCTTCCAACGCGTCGCCCAGTTCGTCGACATGCACAGCAAAGCGCCTCACGAACTGAGGCTTCGTCCACAGGTAGCCCCAGCCGCCGCATGGAGTCTCGGGGTGGATCTTCCTGACGTTCAACATCGTGCCGTCGCCGAAGTCCCAGAAGAGAGGAGATGTGAAACGGGCGTGTGTTGGGCGCGGCCACCGCCAGCGGAAACTGCGGTAGGTCGTGGGTTGCTGTCGATAGGGGTCGGTTCGGATAGATGCCAGACGGAGATCAACGTGTTCCCGAAACTCGCCCGCGTCGACAACCCATATCATCCGACGGTAGAACCGTTGCCGCTCGGCGATCTCCTCGGGCGAGATGTGCGAATGCTGCAACTCGATGACAAGCCCATCCCGGGCCACCACGTCTGCCCGGTGCGGTCCCATGACCACCTCGCAGTTCTGGAGGCCAAAGCGGGTTTTCCAGTCGATGTGCCACTGGCTTTCCGGTTCGCTCCAAGGGTCGCAATCGTCGGTGCGGTGTGCCCAGTGCCAGACCTTGATCTCGCCGCACTTCGGGATCAAATCGGCCATGCAAGACGGGCAGAAGGCCTGCCCGCCCGGGTTCGCCCTGACCCGATCTCCGGCCGTTGTCGCTGCGAGGAACACGGCTACACCGCCGAGTCCGGCTTGATCAGTTCGTCTCTCAACGTATCCCATGCGTGCATGAGATCGCTGGTCAATGGATCTCTTTCGTCTGGTATTTCTAGCAATTCTCCGTTGATCCTCTCGGCCAAAATCACATCTCTCTTTGTGACCGCCGAGAGTGCGAACACCACGGAATCGTAGGCGGACATAATCTTGGCTCGGTCCATGGGCTACCTCGCCCCACCCAGACTGCCGCCGGCGGGTGGCTCGCCCGAACGGCGGACAGCGACCGCGCGGGCTTCCGACGGCGACAGACTGCGTAGGGTGAAGGGGGAAACGGGAACTTGCACGGGCTGTCCTTTGCTGCCAGCCCGGTTGCCACACCGCGGCCAGCCTTGCCACTCTACACACCGGCCCGCGCCGTGTCCATAAATTTCGCCAGGTAGCACCCTCCGGCCAACTCGCACCCGGCGGCCGCCATGCCAGCCGCAGTCAGCGTCTCGGCGGTGCGCGCCCGCTCCCACGGNNTCCAGAGGGCAGCCTTCTCTTCCCGGAACTCCAGAAGCAGCAGTGCGAGGCCGCCAGCGCTGGAAACGGCGTCAAGGTGGGCCGACTGCAAGGGCGAGATGCGCGCGCGCTCGAACCGCGGGCCGGAACAGGTCTTGGCCTCGCAGCAGTAGGCGCGGGAGTCGGCAAGGCAGCCCATGTAATCGGGGCCTGACGGGGCCTTGCGGATGATCCCGTGTCGGGTGGCGATTACGGCCGGCTCGAGGTGCGTGACCATGGCGAGAAACCCGAGGCGCACGGCCTCGCCGTGCTGGGCCTCGACCCAGTGCTCGAAGGCCGCGCCCGCCGCCTTAGCCAGCGCGCCGGCGCGGGATCGGGGTGAGGGGAGGCTAGGCATCGTGGCGC
>PMZT01000299.1 GCA_003170085.1 Planctomycetia bacterium
GTACATCCGCAATCCCGAGAATGGCGAGTGGATGCGCAACCCGGAGTGGGCCCCCGAAGGCCAGGCGGGGCCGGGGCATGTCCCCGGCGCGACGGCCGATGCGTCCGTCAAGTGCTCGGCCGACGAACGCACGAACACGCTGTTTGTCGGCGGGCCGCCCGACAAGGTGGCCATGGCCGAAGAGCTTATTATGAAGCTCGACGAAATCCGGCCCGAGCAGACCGGCGACATGCGCATCTTCGAACTCAAGAATGCCAAGGCCGAGGACGTGGCCAACACGCTCCGCCAGATCCTCCTGGGCCAACAGGTTCCCACGCGCCGTTATGGCCAGCCGGAAGGCGAGCCGCAACCCTACGAGGGCCGTTCCCGCCAGCCGGAGCAGAAGCAAGGCATGCAGACCCGCGTGGTGGCCGATGCCGCGACCAACCGCGTCATCGTGACCGCGCCGCTGGACCAGATGAATCGCATCGAAGACATCATCAAGCAACTCGACCAGGCGAATATCAAGTACGTCGGCGGCATCAAGGTCTTCCCGTTGAAGGTGGCCGATGCCCAGCAACTGGCCGGCGTCGTGGGCGGCGCGCTTCGCCGCGCAGCACCGCAGGAGATGTCGGGCCGCGGGATGGTGACCGCCAGCGGCGTCGCCCAGGTGAGCGCCGATACGCGGACCAACAGCCTGATCGTCGCGGGCAGCGCCAGCGACATTCAGACGGCCGAATCGCTCATCATGGAACTCGACAAGCCCCTTGAGGGGCGCGAGGCCCGCGAAGTGCACGTCGTCCAGCTCAAGGCGGGCGACGCACGCCAGGTGGCCACGGCCCTCACGCAGCTTCTGCGTCAACAGGCGCCGGAGGGCGGCGGGCCGGAAGGCCGTTTCCGCACGCCGGTCTCGAGCAACGTCCGCGTCGAGCCCGAGTCGGCCACCAACAGCCTCCTTATCTCGGCGGCGCCCGGCGACTGGGAGACCATCAAGCAGATCCTCGATCAGATCGAGAAGTCCGTCGTTCCGCAGACGATCTCCGCGACGCGCCTGATCCCGCTGAAGTTCGCCAAGGCCACGAGCCTGGCCGAAACACTCAACCAGATTTACGGCCAGGCCTCGCGGGCGCGCGGCGGGTCGGCGGCCTATGGGCGCGGGCAGGTGGCAGGCGGCGCCCCGCAGGTGCCCGTCACGATCGTGGCCGACGAGCGCAGCAACACGCTCGTCGTCTCGGCCGCCGAGGACGACCAGAAGGCCATCGGCGACATGGTGGCCAAGATGGACGTGCAAGGCGCCGACTCGGCCGAGCAGATCCGCATCATCCGCCTCAAGGCCGGCGACGCCGTCAAGATCGCCGAGAACCTGCGCGGCCTGTACCCGGCGGGCGGGCGCGGCCAGACGACGCCCATCTTCATCCAGGGCGACGTGGCGAGCAACGCCCTCATGGTCCGCGCCCCGGACGTCGAGTTCAAGATCATCGAGAAGCTGGCCCAGGACCTCGACACCACGATCACGCAAACCGGCGGCATGAAGGTCTTCCGCCTGAAGTCGGCCGATGCGCAGCAACTGGCCACGGTGCTCCAGAGTTCGCTGGTGAAGCACGAGGCGTCGGGCCGCTACGGCGCGAGCACGACGCCCCCGACGGTCGTCAGCGCCGACGTCCGCGCCAACGCCGTCATCGTGGCCGGACCCGCCGCCGACATCCAGACCGCCGAGAAGCTTATCGAAGAACTCGACAAGCCCCTCGATGAGAAGGCCCGCGAAGTCCACGTCGTGCAGCTCAAGGCCGGCGACGCGCGGCAACTGGCGGCGTCGCTGTCGAACCTGCTGCGCCAGCAGGATACCGCCACGCGATTTGGCGCGATCCAGGCCAGCAACGTGCGCATCGAGGCCGATGCGGGCACGAACAGCCTTCTCATCTCGGCGGCGCCCGCCGACTGGCAGACGATTCAGAAGGTCCTCGACCAGTTGAAGGACGGCGGCACGCTCTCCGGGCCGGTCGTGCGCATGATCGCCCTGAAGCACGCCAAGGCCTCGGAACTTGCCGAGACGTTGCGGCTGGTCTTCTCCGGCACGATGGGCCAGATGGGCCGCGGGCGATTCGGCGGCGGCATGGCCGGTGGGGCCGGCCCGCTTGCGCCGGTCATTCCGGTGGTGATCTCGCCGTCGGATACGAGCAACAGCCTGCTCGTGTCGGCGTCGGAAGACGACCAGAAGACGATCTCCGAACTCGTGAAGTCGATGGACGTGGCCCCGGCCGATGGCGTCGAGGGCATCCGCATGATCGCCCTGAAGTCGGCCGACGCGACCAAGCTTGCCGAGACCCTCAAGGCGATGATCCCGCCCGCCCAGAGGGGCCAGGCGCAGAACATCTTCATCCAGGCCGAGCCAAGTTCCAACACGGTGCTCCTGCGCGCCCCGGAGACCGACCGCAAAATGTTCGAGGAGATGATCGCCAACCTCGACAAGGCCGCGGTCGCGCAGGCCCGCGAAGTCCGGATGATCAACTTGAAGAGCGTCTCGGCCACGATGCTGGCCTCGATGCTGACGCAGCTTTATCCGAGCGGCGCCCCCGTGACGACTTACGGCGGCGGCCGGCGCGGTGGCGCGGCTGCGGCGGCCGAACTGGGCGACCGTGTGATTATCGCAGCGGCGCCGGGCGACCGCGCGCTCGTGGTCGATGCACCGCGCGACAAGATCGAGGAGATCGTGCGCCTCGTCGCCAGCCTCGACGTGGTCGACGCCCCTGGGCAGGTCCAGGTGCGAACGTATCGCCTGGTGAATTCCCGGGCCGTCGAGTTGGCCCAATCGCTCGGCCGCCTCTTCGCCCAGCAGCAGACGCAGCACAGCGGGCGGCAGGGTGCTCCGGAAGGTGAAGTGCCGCCGCGATTCGAGGCCGATCCGTCGACGAACCAGGTCCTGGCGTCCGCGACGCCTACGCAGTTCCTGTCGATCGAGGAACTCATCAAGAAACTTGACGGCGGCCCGAACATGGCCCGCGAAACGCGGACCTACCGCATGAAGTTCGCCAAGGCCGCCGACCTTGTCGATGTCATGCAGCAGATGCTCTCGGAAACGCCGACGACGCCCGGCATGGGCCGCGGCCGCTTTGCCTCCGAGGCGTCGCCCGCCGTCGACGTTCGCGTGGCGGCCATGGCCGAGACGAACGACCTTGTCGTCCAAGGCCCGCCCGATAAACTCTTGCTGGCCGAGCAGTTGCTCAAGACCTTCGACGCCCAGGGCGCCACGGGGCAGCCGGTCATCCAGATCGTGCAGCTCAAGAACGCGCAGGCGGCCAGCCTGGCCGAGGCCCTGAACGCGACGCTGGCCGAGCGCGCCGTGCAGTCCGGGCGCCGCGGCGGCATGGCGGCGGCCGGCGGCGAAAAGGCCGACCGCGTCATCGTCACCGCCGAGCCCAACTCCAACAGCGTCCTGGTGCGCGGGCCGAGCGTCGACGTCCTCGGCGTGGCCGAGATGATCAAACGCCTCGACGAAGGCTCGACGAGCGGCGGGGCGCAGGTCCGCGTCTTCCCGCTCCAGAACAGCGAGCCGGCGGCCCTGGCACTGTCGCTCGGCAAGCTCTTCCAGGAGATCGTGAAGCAGCAGTCGGGCGGCGGCCGCGCCATGGCGCCGGTGCCGTTCACCGTGGTGCCCGATGAGCGGACGCGCAGCCTCGTCGTCACCACGACGCCGGCGTACTTCACCCTGCTCGAGCAGATTCTGAAGAACCTGGACCAGACCGAGAGCGCCCCGACGCAGGACGTTCAGTACATGGGGCTCGAGAACGCCGAGGCCGGCGAAGTGGCGGCGCAGATCAATGATATGTACAAGGACCGAAAGGGTCCCGACAAGCCGGTGGTCACCGCCGACACGTTCTCGAACGCCCTGACGATCATCGCCAAGGACGCCGAACTCAAGGCGATCGAGCAGGTCGTCCAGAAACTCGACAATGCGGCCAAGGACAACAACTTCCGCGTCCGCGTGATACCGCTCACGGCCGTCAAGGCCGACAAGATGGCCGAGGTTCTGAGGAAAGTCTACTCGCAGATGAGCGGTAACGAGGTGCGCGTGCTCGACGAGGTGCCGCCCGAAATGAAGACCGAGGGTGGCGTCGCGCCGGTGCCCGACCTCTCGAAGAAGCCGCCCGCCGCGGCCAAGCCCGCGACGCCGCAGCCGCAGCAACCGCAGGCCGCGCCGTCGATGGGCGAGGGCAAGGAGAAGGGCGGCGGTGGGCGGAGGCGCGGCAAGCGGGATTCCGGCGATGGCGGAGGCGACGACGGCGGCGGTGCGATCCTTTTCAAGGCGCCCCTCCGACCGGGCGTCACGATCGCCGTCGACAAGAACTCGAACTCGCTCATCATCTCGGGCAAGCGCCAGGACCTTGATTACCTGGACTCGCTCATCAGCCAACTCACCCCCGGCGCGGGCGGCGCGGAGGCCGAGTTCCGCATCTTCAAGGTCGAGCAGGCCGATCCCGGGGCCGTCGGGCGGACGCTCGATAATCTCTTCAACCCGAAGCCCGTGATGATGATGCGCGGCCAGCCCGGGCAGCCGATGCAGCAGGCGCCGACGCCGCCCCCCGTCATCACCGTGGTGGCCGACGTGCGCACCAAGAGTCTCATCATCCGCGCCAAGGTCTTGGACTTCGAGATGATCGAGCCGCTCATCAAGCACCTCGACCAGATCCCGACGGTCGTGAGCGAGATCCGCATCTTCACCCTCAAGAACACCGATGCCTCCGAGGTGGCCACGAACCTGAAGGAGCTCTTTGGCCTGAACACCCGCCAGGGCCCCCAGATGCCGCAGATGCAGCAGCAGATGGACGCGCAGGGCCGGCCCATGCCGCAGCAG
Source organism: Planctomycetia bacterium (assembly GCA_003170085.1). Taxonomy (GTDB): domain Bacteria; phylum Planctomycetota; class Phycisphaerae; order FEN-1346; family FEN-1346; genus FEN-1346. Next base: position 4,832 of record PMZT01000299.1, read on the forward strand.
CAGCGGGCCGACGTGGTCCGCCAACTCATGGAGCTTCAGACCAAGACCGGCGTGGCCCAGGTTGATGTATCCAATAATGTGAGCATCAGCGCCAACAGGCAGACGAACTCCGTGGTCGTGGCCGCCACGAGCGACACCCTGGCCATCGTCGCCCGCATCGTCGAGGAACTCGACCAGTCCGGCGTGGCCTCGGCGCCCGCCGTGCGCCTGTATCCCATCAAGAACGCCGACATCCGCGGCATGGTCGCGGCGCTCCAGGAGATATTCTCCGGCAGCAGGCCGGCGGCGGCGGGGCCTACGGGCCGCGGCCAGGGCGGCGCCAGGTCGACCGTGCTCGAAATTCCGGTCGTCATCGCGGGCGACGAGGCGGGCCGGCTCATCCTCGTTTCC
>PMZT01000021.1 GCA_003170085.1 Planctomycetia bacterium
CGCGCCGCCGGCCGCCGCGGCCAGGGCGCGCCTGCCGATCTCCTCGGCGAGGTCGAGCGAATCCACGCTGTGAATCATCGCCGCCACCGGCACGACGTACTTGGCGTTCTTCCGCTGAAGCCGGCCGATCATGTGCCAGGCGATATCGGCCCCGGCCAGCGCCGCGGCGCGGTCGCGAAGCTGCTGCGCGCGGTTCTCGCCGAGGTCCCGCTGGCCGGCCGCAAGGAGGACGCGCACGGTCTCGATAGCCACCGCCTTCGTGACGGCGACGAGGCGCACGGCGCCGGCGGGGCGTCCGCTTCGCGCTGCGGCGGCGGCAAGGCGGTCGCGCACTTCGCGCAGGTTGGCAACGATGCGTTCGGGGTCGAGGTCCATGGTATTCAGTGTACCGCNNGTGCGGAGACCCGCCGCGCACGATGATACGGAGGCGCCGCGTCCTCAGCGGGAGTAGATGCCCGTCAGCTTGCCCTCGCCCAGGATATGGCCTTTCATGGCGGCCAGGAGTTCCTTCTTGGTCGCGCCGGCCTTGAGGTCCAGCGGCTGATCGAGGGCGTATAGGACGAAGTTATAATGATGCGTGCCGTGGCCCTTGGGCGGCATGGGGCCGTTGTACCCGATCTTGGGCCAACTGTTCTTGCCCTGGCGGGCGCCGCCGAGGTCCGCCACGATCTCGGTCTTCGCGATGTTCTCGGGCAGCCCCTTGAGGTCGCCGGGCAGGTTCCAGAGGACCCAGTGATCCCACGTGCCGACGGGGGCGTCGGGGTCGTCGCAGATGAGGGCCAGCGACTTCGTGCCGGCGGGCAGGCCCGACCATTCCAGCGGCGGCGACACGTCCTCGCCCTCGCCGGTGTACTTGACGGGTATGCGTTCGTTGGCCTTGAAGGCGGCGCTGGTCAGGGCAAAGGTCATGACGTTTTCCTTTCCGCCCGCGGCGTTCTCGTCGGTGCAGGCAACCGGCACCAGCACCACCAGGCCGAGGGCCAGGGCATACGTGAGCCGGGTCGATGCATCGGTTGAGGGGAATCGCACGGGCGTCTCCTCGCTTCCCACCCTAATATGATGCGCCGCGTGCCGCGCCGCCGCAAGAGGAAAGGAAAGGCGTCCGCGATTTTGCTACCGTATCGCATCGCCAGGGTTTATGTTGTTGACGGCAGGCGTCGAAGGTAAATCGTGCGTCGGACGATCGCGCGGCAGGAAGTTGACAAGGAGGATCGAGCGATGATTTCCATGGCCGAGACGCTGACCGAGTTATTCTCGCAGCCGCAGGCGAGCGAGTACCTGACCGACATCGGGCGACTGGTGCTCGCGGCCGCGTGCGGGGCGGTGGTGGGCGTGCAGCGTGAGCACCTTGAGAAGGCCGCCGGCCTGCGGACCCACATGCTCCTGGCCATCGGCGCGTGCCTCTTCACGCTCGTGGTGATCAAGGTTCACCCCGGCGACATCACCCGCGTCATGCAGGGCATCGTTACGGGGGCGGGATTCCTGGGCGGCGGCGTGATTTTCCGCGAGGGGGCGTCGGTCCGCGGGCTGACGACGGCGGCCGGCCTGTGGGTGATGAGCGCGGTGGGCCTGGCCATCGGCACGGGTCAGTACTTCATCGGCATCCTGGCCACGCTCATCACGTTCGTGATCCTCTCGGTCCTGCTGCGCGTCGAGGCGCGTATCCGGAAGTCGCACGCGAAAGAGGCGGCCAAGGATCCTCCGGACGATGGCGATCCTCCGGCCGGTGGCGATCCCGCGGTCAAGGACTGAGACGGCCGCCGCCGGCGGGCGTTCCAAACAACGCGGGAAATTGTAATGGCCGATGACGCATGTTCGCGGCATGATGGGGCCACGTGGCGGGCGTGAAGATGGCCGGCGGGGGATCCCCGGCGGCAAGCCCACGGAAGGGGCGCGGTCCATGAAATCGAACGAGGCCATCCGCAGCGCGGTGGATGCCGTGGGCGTCAAGAAGGTTGCCGCGGCCATGAATGTGTCTGCCTCGCTCGTGTATAAGTGGTGCGAGGGCGCCCCCGACGCGGCGCCCGACGAGGCTTGCGGCACGGCGAACCCGCTCGACCGCGTGGCGGCGCTGTGGGAATGCACGCGCGACATCGCGCTCATCGACTGGCTCTGCCTGCGGGCCGGCGGGACGTTCGTGCCGAACCCGTTCCGCGATCGGGGCGTCAACGCCGAGTACGTCGAGCGGACGCAGAAGATCATCAAGGACTTCTCGGAACTCCTCACGACGGTGTCGCAGTCGATGATCAACGACGACCGCGTCGATCGCCGCGAGGCCGAGCAGATCCGGCAGCACTGGCAGAAGCTGAAGCAGCACGCCGAGTCCTTCGTGCTGGCGTGCGAGCAGGGGCTGTACGATAAGCCCCGTCCGCCCGAGAAGGGGCCGGACGACGGCGGCAGGAAGCCCGTCAGGCGCGGGTGACCGCCAGGCGTTGGACCTTGCGGTGGGGCACGAGGCGTGGCTATAATCCGTCCTGGCAGGAGTTGGCCCGCGGTGGAGCCATGAGAAAAGGAGACACACCATGACATTGTTAACGGTGGGTGGCGTCGGATGCTTCGTCCTGGGGATCGGCGTTGTCGTGGCTCTGGCCCTCGGATGGCTCCTCCTGACCTATAACGGGCTCGTGCGGCTGCGGAACCAGGTCAAGAACGCATGGAGTCAGATCGATGTTCAACTGAAGCGCCGCTACGACCTCATCCCGAACCTCATCGAGACGGTCAAGGGCTACGCGGCGCACGAGAAGGAAACCCTCGAGCGGGTTATCGCGGCCCGGCAGCGCGGCATGGCGGCCAACACCGTGAAGGACCAGGCCGAGGCCGAGAACATGATCACGGGCGCCCTGCGTCAGCTCTTTGCCCTGTCCGAGTCGTACCCGAACCTGAAGGCCAACGAGAACTTCCTGGCCCTCCAGGAAGAGTTGGCCTCGACCGAGAACAAGATCGCGTTCTCCCGCCAGTACTACAACGACGCGGTCCAGACGTTCAACACGAAGCAGGAGATGTTCCCGGCGAAGCTGGTGGCGTCGATGCTGGGCTTCCAGCCCGCCGAGTTCTTCGAGGTCGAAGAGTCCTCGCAGCGCGAAGCGCCGAAGGTGAAGTTCTAGACCATGGCGTAAACTCCCGACTCTTAGTACTACATCGTCATGGGTTTCAACCGACAAGCCCCGCAGGGGCGTCTTTCTTAGCCCAGGGCGAAGACGAAGTCGAGCCCTGGGTAAGCGTATCTTCTGACAGGATCAAGCCCCGGCAGGGGCGTCTTGGTGAATAGTTGGCACATGGATACATCTGCCTAAGGCGCCCCGATGGGGCTTGATAGCCGTATTTCTTATGCGTACCCAGGGTTCGGGCTTCGCCCGTCACCCTGGGCTAAGAAAGACGCCCCTGCGGGGCTGACAGCCAATCTGCGGGGCTGACCGTCAATCTAGCAAGAACCGTTGTAGTGTTAGGCTGCAACTTGTAATGTGGCGCGGCGGGTGCGGAGACCCACCGCGCAATATCTGGAAAGTAGCGTCGTCGCGTTAATCGGTAACCGGGCGGCCGCATGACTCCGCCCAGGGCGTTTCAGGATGTGAGCCATGGCGCAGTTCGAACAACTCATTTCGGCCAACAAGCGGAACAGCGTCTTCCTGGTGATCTGCTTCATCCTTTTCATCTGCCTCCTGGGCGGGGTCCTGGGCTGGGCGCTCCTGGGCGAATGGTGGATGGCCATCCCCAGCATCGCCCTGGCCCTCGTGGTCTCCTCGATCTCGGCGATCGTCGGGTACTACGCCGGGCCGAGCGCGGTCCTGGCGATGTCCGGCGCCAAGGCGATCTCGAAGGAAGACGATCCGCAGCTCTACAACATCGTTGAGGAGTTGTGCCTGGCGTCGGGCCTGCCCATGCCCGCCCTCTACGTCATGGATACGCCCGCGATGAACGCCTTTGCCACCGGCCGCGACCCGCAACACGCCGCGGTGGCGGTGACGAGCGGCCTGCGCCAGCGCCTCAGCCGCGATGAGCTTCAGGGCGTTCTCGCGCACGAGCTGTCGCATGTCCGGAACCTCGACACTCGTTTCATGACGCTCATGGCCGTGCTCGTGGGCGTCGTGGTGCTGATCGCCGACATCGGCATGCGGTCGGTATTCTACGGCGGGCGGCGGTCGGGCGGCCGAGACAGCGGTGGCGGCGGACTCCAGATTATCATCATCGTGGTGGCCCTCCTGCTGGCCATCATCGCGCCGATCTTCGCCAAGCTCATCCAACTGGCCGTCTCGCGCCAGCGCGAGTACCTGGCCGACGCCTCCGCGGCCCGCATGACGCGGTATCCGGAAGGCCTTGCCCGGGCGCTCGAGGCCCTGGCCGCCGACACCGAGCCCATGCCCAGCGCCAGCCGCGCGACCTCCCACCTCTTCATCGTGCAGCCGCTGATGGCCAGCGGCCGCCGCGCGGCGTCGAGCGGCGAGAGCGTATGGTCGAGCCATCCGCCCATCGAAGAGCGGATCGCCCGCCTGCGGTCGATCGGAAATATCGAAGGTTGACCCCGCGTTATTCCGAAACCATTGAGAGAGCGGCGCTCGGCGCCGGCGCGGGGAGCCTCCCTTTGCTGCGTTACATCGGATACCTGCTCGTGGCGATCATGGCCCTGGCCCTTCTGGCCGGCGGGGTCGTGATCCTCATCGGCGGCCTCGGGTCGCGTGTGGCCGTGCCGGGCACGGTGCGGCTCATCGCGTTCGATGACCTGGCCCCGGTGGGCGGCCGCGGCGGGGCACCGCGCGTGCTGATGCAGGACCTCGATTACGGCGGCCCCTGCGGCGGGTGCCTCCTCGTCGCCCGCTTCGCCGACGGGTGGGCCGAACCGTTCTGGACCAACGACAAGGGCTATGGCATCGGCCGGCGCCGCCTGAACCTGCCCGAAGGCCCGACCGTCTTCACCGTGTCGCTGCCCGCGACGAACCCGCGGCTCGACATCGAGGCCCACGGCAGTATCTGGTTGCTGCCGCGCGAGGCGCGAATGCTATGGGTCGATACGGCCGCGGTCGTCTCGCAGGCCGCCGAGGCGCCCGACGGGCCGCCCGCCGCCGCGAGCGAGGCCCTCGAGGCGCTAAAGCATCTTGCAGTGGAGCGTCAGGTGATGTACCTTGTGACCGCGAAGGCCGAGCAGTACCCCGCGGTTCGTCACCGGCTTGGGGCTGCGTTTGCGCCGCCGGGGCCTGTGCTCTGGCTGGGCGGCGACCAGGTCGTACAACTTGCGCTCCTCCGGAGGATGTGGCCGAACGTCGAGGCCGTCCTGGTGTGCCAGCCGGCGCTGGCGGAGGCCGCCGACAAGGCGAGGGTGTCGCACCGGCGCGTGCCGCCGGCGGCGCCGCAGCCGCTGGAGTCGTCGGCCGGGGTTGACACATGGAGCGACGTGGTTAAGCGTTTGACTTTCCAGTCGGGGGGCGGTACAGGGTGGGGAGACGTCAAGTGAGCGGGCGACGGACTCTGGCGTCACTGGTCCTGGCGATCGCGGCCCTTGCCCTGGCCGGCGGTTGCACGAAGCAGACCGTCGTGCCCTACGAGCCCACGTCGCTCGAGCGCGATACGTTTGTCTATAAGCCGATCGAGCGACGTGGGCT
>PMZT01000084.1 GCA_003170085.1 Planctomycetia bacterium
TCGGCGGCCATCCGGGCCATGTCGGCCGCGAAGTCGTTGCCGGTGTACTCGAAGTAGCTGAAGAGGTAGAACCGGCCCTTCTCGACCTCGGCCAGGTAGATCGAGTAGTTGCGGATGTGGCACGCCGCGATCATCTTGAGCACGTCGGGCCACACGGCGGCATGCAGCCGCTTGTATTCGTCCACCCGCTCAGGCTTCAGGCCCAGGACCATGCCGAAACGTTTCATCGCGGACCTCCCCATGCATCCTCAAACGCTCTGGTCGAACTCGCCCAGCTTCAGCGGATACCGCCCGTACTCGCGCACAAGCTGCATGACATAGTCATACGTGGCCGGAGCGACATCGTCGGGCACCGAGTGGTCGGACTGAAGGATGTACCCGCCGCCCTTGGCCGCGTTCAGTTTCGTGAGGATCTCGCGCCGCACCTTCTCGCGGTCGTTCGTGGCGAGCACGCGGACGTCGATGTTGCCGTTGAAGGCCCAGCGGCGCCCGAACTTGCGCTTCAGGGCCACCACGTCAAGCCCCGCCTTGGCCTCGAGCGGGTTATAGGCATCGACGCCGGCCTCGATCATGTCTTCGTAAACCACGCTGGCGTTGCCGCAACCGTGGTAGATCGTCTTCAGGCCGTGCGCATGGGCGGCCTCGCACAGGCGCTTGAGCTGCGGCTTGAAGACCTCGCGCCAGTACTTCGGCGAGAAGAACATGCCGTGGTCGTACGCGATGTCGCCCCAGATATAGAGGCCCGAGAGCTTGCCGGGGGCCGCGGCCACCTGGCCCTCGACGATGCCGACGAGAAAATTGCCCAGCCGCTCGATGAACCGGGCCACCCGGGCCGGGGCCTCGGCCATCTTCATGAGCACGTTCTCGGTGCCCATGATCCGCCAGATCATCTCGTACGGCTCGCAGACGCCGCCGAAAACGCAGAAGTCCTTGACGCATGAGTTCACGCGGGTGCTGAACGAGGGCAGGCCCAGATTCAGCTCGTCGCCCACGGCGTTGATCTGGTCGTCGAGGGCGGCAAAGTACCGCCGCGGGTCGCGCGGATCGTCGAACCGGAATGCCTCCATGTCTTCAAACGTCTTCGTGTCGAAATCGTTGTAGTGCGGCATCGGGAAGGTGCTATGCCGCTCGATCGTGGCGCCGAACCCCGTGCGCACGACCTTGCGCTCGGCCGTGTCCTCAATGACCTGGATGCCCGTGATGTGCGGGTCCATGTTGGGGTTGATGACGACGAGATCGAGGTCCCAGTGAGCATAGGGGCTGAAATCGTCGCCGGCGCCGAGTTCGCGGCGGCAGCGGCGCAGGAAGTTGGTCCAGAAGAACTCGCCCACGGGCACGCGGTCGGCCTCGCGGTGCTCGAGGGCGGCCATGACGCGGTCGATCTTGGCCCTGGCCCGGTTCATGGGGCGCCTCCCGAACGTGAATCCCCCCCCCGCCGGTCCTTACCACTGCGCCGGCAGGAACTGGTCCACGTCGTCCTTGGTGATGATGTGCTTCGGCAGATAGTAAACGGCCTTCGCGATCTCCTTGCCGCAGAACCAGTCGGCGGCGATCTTCATCGGCATCGCCCCGTCGGCCTCGGCCGACTGGTACGTGATCGCGTGGAGCGTGCCGGCCTTGATGAAATCCATGCCCACCTTCGAGTTGCCGGCGGCCACGCGGATGATCTCGTCGCGGCCGGCGTTCTTGCACGCCTGGTTGATGCCGATCTGGGCGCCCGAGTCGTCGGCGCTCACGATCCCCTCAAGCTCGCCCTTGTACTTCGTGATCCAGTCGGAGACGACCTGCATGGTCTTTTCGGCCTCGAGCTTGGTGGTCTGCATCTCAAGGCACTTCATCTTCGGGGCGATCTTCCGGAGCTCGGTCACCACCGCGTACGTGCGCGAGAAGAACGGCGACCCGCCCGGCATGTGCTGCACGATGCAGTACCCGCCCTCGTAGTTCATCCGCTTGGCGAACTCGCGGGCCAACATGCGGAACTGGCCCCAGTCGTCCGGCCCCGTCCAGCACAGCGTGTACGGCATACCGGAGTCGACGGGCAGCAGGTTCGAGGCGATCGTCGGAATTCCCGCCTGGTTCAGTTTGCGCAGCATCGGCACCACCGACTTCGCGTCGACCGGGAAGATGATGACGAGGTCCGGCCGTTCGTTGATCACCTGGTCCACCTGCTGCGACTGGATGTTGACGTCGGCGTTGCCGGCGGTGAGCGTCTTCAGTTGGATGCCGTACGCGTCGGCCACCTTCTTCATGCCCTTGGTGTACGCGGTGGTGTAGGGGTGGTCCATGTGGCGGAGGCACACGATGCGCTTGCCCTTGGCGCCGGACTTGGGCGACGGCGGCAGGTTCACCTTCTGGCACTTCCAGCCGGCGAACTCCATGTCGTACCAATGCCCCGGATTATCCTCGGGCAGCGCCTCGGGGTTGGCGGGGCGCTCGGGCGGCACGAGGGCCGAAGTATCCATGATGATCAGCGGCTGCCCGTCGTCGGACTTCAGCGTCGAGACGTCAACGGCCAGGCCCTCGGCGCAGGCCTTCGTCTTCTCGGCGTCGGTCATCATGCCGGCGGGCCCGCCCTGGCAACCGACGAGGGTTGCCGCCAGCGCGAGCGTTAGTACGGCGAGGATTTGCGATTTCATGCGTGGTTCCCTTTTCGTACAACATCGCATCCCCCGGCGATGCCGGGGGCTTGTCTTACTCGCGAAGTTCCTTCAGCAGGTCCTTTCGCTGGCCGCGCGTCTTCTCGCGGCGGTGCAGGGCGTAAGCATCATAAAGGATGATCGAGGCCAAAACCAGCCCGCCGGCCATGAGTTGCACCTCGTAGCCCTCGCCGCGGCAACTCAGGCCGTTCACGAGGGCCGCCAGCGCCACCAGGGCCACCGCCGTGCCCATGAGGCTCCCCTTGCCGCCCTGCATCGACGTGCCGCCGATGATGACCGCCGCAACGATCGTCATGAGCGAGCTGTCGCCGAGCGTCGGGTTGGCGTTGGCCTCGCTCATCGCCACAACCGCGCCGCCGAGCGTCGAGAGCATCCCCGACAGCGCGAACGCGCCGATCACGTAACGGTTGACCGCCAGGCCCGAGTACCACGCCGTCTGCGGGTTGCCGCCGAGCAGGTAGAACCCGTGGCCGATGGGCGTCCGCCGGAGGACCACCGCCAGGAGCGCCGCGAGGATAAACGGGATCAGAATCTGGAGCGTGAGGCCCGCCACGAGCGGTCGCTGGAGGACGTCCTGGACGTCGAAAGTAGCCGCCGGAATCGTTCCGCCGCCGCAATAGATGAACACCGCGTTCTGGACCACGATCATCGTGCCGAGCGTTACGATGAACGAGTTGATCCGCGCCTTGGCCACGAGCAGCCCGTTGATGAGGCCCAGCACAAGGCCGGCGAGGAGCGCCGCCACGAAACTTCCTGCTACGCCAAGCTGCGGCTGGAGTCCGATGGCCATCATCCCGCCCAGCGTCATCGCCGAGCCGACCGAAAGGTCCAGTTGCCCGCTGATCATGACGATCGTGAAGCCGGCGGCGGCCAGCAGGTTCGTCGCGGCCGCCTTGAGGACTGCGGCGCCGTTGCCCACGGTGGCAAAATTCGGCGCAATCGCACCCATGACCGCGAAGATGGCCGCGGCCAGGAGGTACACGCGATATCGGTAGGCGAGGGCGAGGATCTCGCCCGCCTGACCACCGTGGCGGCCCTGCCCAGAGTCTACCCGCCGTGGCGGATGCTGGGTCTGCGGCGCCGGATTGTCGTGACGGGCATCAGGCATCGTCCAACCCCGACTTTCTGCGCGAGTACGAGTTAAGGCCGACCACCAGGATGAATACGACGCCCTGAACGATCGCCTTGTGGAACTCGCTGAACGTGAAGTTCCTGAGGATCACGTGGCCCGAGAGGCTCATCTCCTCGATCCGCACGAGACCCATGATGTTGTTCATCAGGGCGATGACCATAACGCCGCCCAGCATGCCCACGATGTGCCCGCGCCCGCCGGCCAGCGTCATGCCGCCGATGACCACGGCCGTGATCGCCGCAAAATCGTAGCCCTTGCCGATGTAGCTCGCGCCCACCTTATTGAAGCTCGTCAGAAGGATTCCCGCGATGGCACTCGTGAGGGCCGAGAGCACGAACGCCGCCATGATCGTCCGCTGCACGTTCACGCCGGTCATCCGCGCCACCTCGTACGACGAGCCGGTCAGCTTCAGCCGCGCCCCGAACCCGGTCCATCGCATAACGAAGCATCCGGCGATCGCCAGCACGATGAGAATCGCGAGCGGCAGCGGCACGACGCCGGCCAGCTTCGCGTGGTAGAGGTCCAGGAACGCCGCGCCCGCCGGCGTGGCCTGGTCGGGGTACACCTGGGCGCCCGCGTAGGCCTTGCGGATAACGCCCGAGAGGACCGACATCATCGCCAGCGTCCAGATGATCGGGTTGAGGCGCAGGTGCCCGATCACCCAGCCGTTGATAAGCCCGATGGCGAGGCCCGCGCCAAGGCCCGCCGCCAGGCTTGCCGCGAAGCCGTACGGCAGGGCCGAGACCGCCACGATTCCCGCCAGCGACATGATGCCCGGGATCGAAAGGTCCACGTAGTGCCGGCTGTACGTGATAAACGCCACGCCGATCGAAACGATGCCCAGCAGCGTGACGGCCTGCAGCGTGTTCATCAAATTGTTCCGCGTCAGGAACTCGTCGGAGATGAGACACCCGATGCCGAACAGCGCGATCACGAGCACGTACACGCCCAGCACGTTCAGCGTCTCGTGCAGGCGGCTTGGGGCGGCGGCCCGAGGGTCGGCCGGGATGGAGGGAGAGCTGCTCATGTTGATACGAGCGCCCCCTCGCCGTTGGCCGCCAGGAGGACCGCGGCCTCGGTGGCGTCGGCCCGCGGAATCTCGCCAATGAAGTGCCCGCGCCGCATGATCGCGATCCGGTCCGACAGGCCCACCAACTCCGGCAGGTCCGAGGAGATCAGGACGACGCACCGGCCCTGGTCGGCCACCTCGGCGATCGCGCGATGGAGGATGACCTTGGCGCCCACGTCCACGCCGCGCGTGGGCTCGTCAAGAATGAGCACCTGCGGGTCCGTGGCCAGCCACTTCGCCAGAAGCGCCTTCTGCTGGTTCCCGCCCGAGAGCGTCGCGACCATCCGTCGCGGCTCCGGCGGATACACGTCGAGCAGCCGCATCAACCGGTCCAGGAGCGTCGTGCCGCATCCGGCGCGGTACACGCCGCCGTGCGAGTGCCGCTGGATCATTGGCGCAAGGATGTTCTCGGCCACACTCATGCGCAGGGCAAGGCCCTGGGTCTTACGGTCCTCCGTCAGGTACGCGAGGCCCCGCCGGATGGCCGCGCCGTAGCTCGCGGGCCGGAGCGGCCGGCCATCGAGCGTCATCGCGCCGGAGTCGATCGGGTCGATGCCGCAGATCGACCTTGCCAGCTCGCTCCGCCCCGCGCCCGAGAGACCGCCGATTCCCAGGACCTCCCCGGCCCGCACGTCGAATGAAACATCGTGGAAGAACCCGTAGCGGCTCAGGTGCTCCACCCGCAGACGCACCTGGCCCGGCTGGGCCTTGCGCGCCGCGTACAAATTCGAGACACTGCGGCCGACCATCATCTCAACGAGCTGCTCGCTCGTAACGTTGCGGATCTCCTCGGTGGCCACGCGCCTGCCGTCGCGCATCACGGTCACGCGGTCGGCGATCTCGAGGACTTCCGGCAGATGGTGCGAGATATAAATGATGGCCAGCCCCTGGCGCCGCAGGTTGCGGATGATCTCGAACAGCCGTGCCACCTCGTCGCGCCCCAGGGCGCTCGTCGGCTCGTCCATCACCAGGATGCACGGGTTGTTGCCGAGCGCCTTGGCGATCTCCACGAGCTGGGCCTCGTGCTGGCTGATCTCCTCGACGGGCGTCTCGGGGTCGAGGTCCAGCCCCACGCGGGCCAGGCACCGCCGCGCCTCGGCCAGCATGGCTGCGCGGTTCAGGAACGGCCCGCAGGTGGGCAGGCGCCCGGCCATCACGTTCTCGGCGATCGAAAGCGGCGGCGCCAGGCTCAGTTCCTGGTGAATCATCTGGATGCCGTTGGCCTTGGCGATGGCCGGCGAGTGCAGCGGCACCTCGCGGCTGTTGATCATGAGGCGGCCGGTGTAATCGCCGAACGACCCGGCGATGATCTTCATGAGCGTCGACTTGCCGGCCCCGTTCTCGCCGATGAGGGCGTGCACCTCGCCCGCGTAGACCGTGAAGTCCACGTGGTCCACGGCCAATGTGCCGGGGTACTGCTTGCTGACGCCCACCATCTGGAGTGCGACGCCGGATTCGCTCACACGCGAAACCCTCGTGCCGGTGCAATGGCGCAATACGACAGCGTACGTTCCCGCAACAATGGTAGAGGGTAGCATTTTTCCCGCGCGGTTTCAAACGCGCGTTCTGCCACAATGGCGCCGTGCAATGCCTGTCGCCAACGGCGGCCCGCGTTGGTATGATGTTGCCCGATTGACGGACCAGAGGAGGCACGGTCGCTATGAACGCAGCAAGGTATCGAACGTGGACAATCCCCGCCGTGCTTCTGGCGGGTGCGCTTGTGGCAGCATTTCTCATCTGCGGCAGTGTCGGGGCGGGCCTGCCCGCGGACTTGTCCGCCAAAGCCCTGGCGGCAGCGGACTTGTCCGCCAAAGCCTTGGCGGCGGCGGAAGACGACTTCGTGGTCCTCTCGGGACCGCAGTCGCCGCGCGTGGCGTTCGCCGTCAGCCGTAGCGCGTCGGGCCTCGTCCTCACAATCGACGTTGCCGGTGCCACGGCCTCGGGCACGACGAGCGTCAGCGTGGGCCTTGCGGCCGCCAAGGCGGTGGTCCTTGGCGACAAGGACGCCCGCGCGGAGGTCCAAGGCGGCGTGGCGAGGCGTGTTTTCACAGTGCCGGCCGCCTCGCTCGTCGGCAGCGAGGCCGACTGGGCCAGCTTGCGCATGGCCCTGGCGGTTGCATGGAAGGGCGGTCCCCTGGGCCAGGATCGCCAGCGCGAGCGGTTCCGGCATCTCGATGCGCTTCCGGCCCACGCGCCGCTCTCGGCCGCGCCGGCCGACTGGGCGCCGCTGGACCTTGCGGAATACGCCGCCACGGTCGGCGATCGCAAGCGGCGCATCGTCATTGACCTTGATCAGCCGATGGACGGCAAGGCGACCGTCGTGATCGAAGACGCCGCCGGTCACCGCGTCCGCAATCTCATCGCCGGGCGCCCGGTGGCCAAGGGCCGGCAGCGCCTCGAGTGGGACGGCCTTGACGAGCAGGGCAACGTCGTTGCCCCCGGCGCCTACCGCTGGCGGGCGATCAGCCACCCGGGCATCGTTCCCGAGCACCTCTTCTCGTTCTGCAACGACGGCCGGCCCACTTGGCGTACGGGCACCGGCACCGATATGTGGGGCCCCGATCACACGTGCCTTGTTGCAGCCGCCGCGGGCGCGGAGTGGACGTTCTTTGCCGGCGCCTGCGCCGAGTCGGGTTATGCGATCGTAGGGGTTGACGCCTCCGGCGCGAAGCAGATGCACTACAATCCGCCGGCCGGCACGGGCATCGAGCGTGTGGCGCTTGCCGCCGATGAGAAGTACCTGTATGCGGCGCACGACGGGTTTGCGTGGGGCCAGAAGGTCGACCGTAAGAAGCCCGACTGGAAGGCGACGCAGAAGCTCACGATCACGCGTTTCGACATTCCGACCGGCAAGGTCGTCGATTTCCCCGGCGGCCAGCGATTCGTTACCGTGGCGTCGCCCGAGGTGGGTCCGAGTGCGGCCGCCGCAGTGGGTGGCGCACGGATCGACCCGGCCGACCTCGCGGGCCTGGCGATCGTATCGGGTAAGCTCTACGTGAGCAGCCGCATCGCCGGCGCGATTTTCGTGCTCGACGCCGCCACCGGCAAGCGCACGGGCGAAATCAAGCTGGATTCGCCGGGTGCGCTCGCCGCGGCGAAGGACCAACTCCTGGCGGTCTCGAAGACGAGCGTCGTGCGGATCAATCCGGCCACGGGTGCCGCCGCGCCGCTCATCGCCACGGGCCTCGGCTCGCCGCAAGGCGTTGCCGTGGATGCCCAGGGCAACCTCTACGTGAGCGACGGCGCCACGCACACGGTCAAGGTCTTCGACGCCTCCGGTAAGCCCGTACGCGAACTCGGGCACCCCGGCGGTCCGTACGCCGGCAAGTACGATGCCGAGCGGATGGTCAACCCGCGCGGCTTGGCCGTGACGCCCGCCGGCCGGCTGTGGGTGACCGAGGACCGCTGGAACCCGAAGCGCACGCTGGCGTGGAACCTGGGCAGCGGCCGCGTCGTGAAGGAGAAGTTCGGGCCGACGAGCTACGGCGCCCCCGGCGCCGGTTTCGACTCGCAGGACTCCACGGTGTGGGTGGGGCAGGGCGCCCTGTGGCGGCTGGACTTTGCCGCGAAGTCGGCCGTGCCCATAAGCATTCTCGCGCCGAAGGTTGGGCACGTGGGCGGCGCGCTGGAGCCGGCGCTCCATTACACGTTCGTGCACCAGGACGGCCGCACGTTCCTCATCGGCCTGGGCAAAGTCACGACGATCTCCGAACTGAAGGCCGACGGCACGCTGCACGACCTCGCGATGGTCGGCTCGACGCACCGGTTCTCCTATGGATGCAACTGGAAGCCGCCCGAGGCGTTCGTCGAGGCGTTCAACCGCGCGTACCCCGATAAGGTGGGCAAGCACTCCGACAAAGGCCCCGGCGTCATGTGGGTTGACCGCAACGGCGACGGCCTTTGCCAGGCCGACGAGTTTAACTTTTCGACCGACAGTTCGTGGTTCGCCGGTGCCGGCTGGGGCGATGATGCCCGCGACCTTACGCTGCGCATCCCCGCGACCCTGAAGGGCCGGTCGGTCCTCGTGACCTTGAAGCCCGGCGGATACCTGCCGGGTGGCGCGCCCGAGTACCCGACCTTGAACGAGGCATGCGCGAAGGCCGTGCCGATCGATATGACGCATAGCGAGTACGAAACGAGCGTCGATCGGTTCGGCGACACGGTCTTCAACTCCGATCCGGCGATGAAATGCGTTGCGCCCGACGGCCGCACGCTCTGGACGTATCCTAACCAGTGGACGAACGTGCATGGGTCGCACGCGGCGCCGCTGCCGGAGATCGGCGTGATGCAGGGGGCGCTCTTCTTCCTCGGCATGGCCCCGCTCGACGACCGGTCCGACGTCTTTGTGATGAACGGCAACCACGGGCGGTTCTTCGTCCTCACGTCCGACGGTCTGTATCTCGATGAGATGTTCAAGGACGTGCGCATGGGCAGCGCGGTCGACGCGTACCTGATCGGCGGCGAGTGCTTCGGCGGGTTCTTCGCGAAGTCCGAGAAGGACGGCC
This sequence comes from Planctomycetia bacterium, assembly GCA_003170085.1. Classification (GTDB taxonomy): domain Bacteria; phylum Planctomycetota; class Phycisphaerae; order FEN-1346; family FEN-1346; genus FEN-1346. The sequence goes on from PMZT01000084.1 coordinate 9,364, forward strand.
GGTACTACCTCCAGAGCGGCCACACCGATTACCGCATCTTCCGCGTGTCGGGCCTGGCCGAGGCGAAGCGGTCGGAAGGCCCGGTGGCCGTAACGCCCGAGCAGGCCGTGGCGGCCGCGAATAACCTCCGCCGCAAGGCCGAGGCGACCGCTGCGCCCAGGGAAATAGCGATTCCGTTCCGCGCCAAGCCCCCCGCCATCGACGGCAAGGACGACGACTGGCCGCGCGAGGGCGAAACCGCGTGGAGCAAGTCCGGCCGGTTCACCGTGAAGGTCCGCGCCGCGTACGACGCCCGCAACCTGTATCTCTATTACGTGGTGCAGGACGCATCGCCCTGGGTGAACAACGGCAAGGACTGGACGCTCCTCTTCAAGACCGGCGACAGCATCAACCTTGAGTTGGGCACCGATCCGTCGGCCGATCCCGCCCGCAAAGGTCCTGTGCCGGGCGACCTGCGCCTCCTGATCGCCCCGTTCGAGGGCAAGGACATCGCCGTTCTCTACCGCTACCGCGTGCCGGGCGCCGCCAGCCCGGTTACGTTCACGTGCCCGTGGCGGAGCGAGAAGGTGGACGAGGTGCGGCGGCTCGACGACGCGAAGATCCGGGTCGTGCAGCGCGAGGGCGAGTACGCGGTTGAGGCGTCGGTGCCGCTCGAGGCGCTCGGCCTGAAGGACCTCAGTGCGAAAACGCTCCGCGGCGACTTCGGCGTCATCTTCGGCGACCCGTCGGGACAGATCAACATGCTGCGCTCGTGGTGGTCGAACCAGGCCACGGGCCTTGTCAGCGACGTACCGGGAGAGATCATGCTGGCACCTAACCTGTGGGGCACACTTCGATTCGCGAAGGAGGTGAAGCCATGACCTCGACGGCACGAAACAGGCAGTGCGGCGTTCTTGCGGGGTGCTTGGCCGGACACGACGGTCGGATGTGCCACATCAGCGAAGCCCCTACGGCGCTGCTGCTTGCAGCGGCGCTGGTCATGGCGGCGCTGTTCATCGTGGCGGCGCCGGTGGCCGCGGCGGAAACGATCGTGTGCGAGGGCGTCCTGGGGAACTCCGGCGGCCAGGGCGCGGACCTCGTGCGGATGGGCGACGTCAAGGCCGTGCGCGGCATGGGCGTTGTGTGCGACCGTTACCAGTCGCTCTGGGATCGTGCGGGCGACGGCGTCCTGAACCGTTACGCACTCGATGGGCGCCTCCTCGCGCAGTACGCCATCGCAAAGGGCACCGACGGGCGCGACCAGTTGACGCTTGTCGGCGACGTGCTCGTCCTCCAGGTGGCGGGCAAGCTGTACACGCTCTCGATCGACGCCCCCGCCGGCAGCGCCGCCAAGCCGATGAAACGCGACTCGGCGTGCATCTCGTTCGGATCGGTCGGCGGCCGATTTGCGTCGGCCACCAAGGAGGCCGTATTCCTCGTCGCGGCTGCAACGGGCGAGGCGCAGCAGGTTCTCGATCTGAAAGACGCGGAGGCCATCGAATTCGGGCCGGACGGGGCCATCTATGCCTTGTCGAAGGGCCAGGTCCGGAAGTTCGTCGGCGGCAAAGAGGTCACCGACGGCTGGCCGCGCCCCGGCCCCGGCGAGCGGCCGCAACTCCTCGACGGTGCGTGGTATGGCAACGCGTGGCATGGAACGATCCGGCGATTTAGCGCGTCGCTCGAGCCGGCGCCGGGCGTGGTGCTGGGCGGTGCGTCGGGGTCGTTCATCGGCCATCTCGATCAAAACGCCGATGTCTCGAATGGGCGCGGCCTGGCGCATATCGGGCCGAACCTGTTTGCGGTCTCGGGCATCGGCGGCATTCCGCAGCTCCTTGAGTGGGACGGCCAGAAGCAGCAGATGCGGATTATCCGCCGTCTGGGCGCGGTGCCCGCGGCCGGCGGCATCGGCCTCGACCGCGACGGCCGCATCTGGTGGTTCGCCGGCGTGTGGCAGTGGACCGACCGGCCGGATGCGCCGCTCGACCAGGGCGTCAGCCCGCTGGAGTTCCCGGGCGTGGCGCAGGTCGTGATGCTGCCGGGCGATGCGATGGTCGCCCCATGCTGGATGTGGGGCAAGCCCACGTTCGTGCATGGCAAGCTCTCGACCGAGGTCCTGACCGAGCGGATCGAGAGCGCCTGCGCCTTGAAGACCGGCATGATTGGCACGGCCGTGTACGCGGACCGCGGCAAGCTTGTTCTGATGACGATCGACCGCGGCGGCGCGGGGCAGGCGTTCTTCATCGACGCTGCCGGCAAGTACCAGGGCGAGGCCGGACCGGTCGCGCTCAAGACGATGCCGCCGGCGAAGGAGTTTACGTCGCTCGCGATGAAAGAGGACGGCACGCTGCTTGCCGCCGCCGACGGGTATGTGATCGAGATCGCGCGCGACGGCAAGGACTGGAAGGAATCGCGCCGCTGGAACTCGTGGGGCGCGGGCGCGGCGGAAAAGTTCGGCGGCCGCATCTTCATCGCCGCCGATGCGGGCCGGTTGTGGGTGGCCGACCGCGAGCGGCAACGGGTGATTGCGTTCGATATGGCGTCGGGCAAACCAGTGGGCACGTTCGGCACGGTCGACAAGAAGGGGACGGACCTTGCCGCGCTGGCGCTGCCCGAGACGATTGCGGCGCGCGGCCAGCGGGCGGTGGTGTTCGACAGCGAGAACCAGCGGCTGATGAAGCTGCGCCTGAAGTAGAAGCCCCCGGCATTGCCGGGGGATAGTCGGTGCACACGGGCGGAACGGTGGCGCATGTTCCTCGGAATCGATATCGGCACGAGCAAGGTGGCGGCGGTCATCGCCGATGCCGCCGGGGCGGTGCCCGCCGCCGGCCAGGGCGGGTTGACTCCGGGCAGGCCCGCGGTCGTGTCTCTGCCGCACGTGGCGGACCTCCCGGCGGCGCCCGGGTACGCCGAGCAGGATGTGACGGCGCTTCTGGATGCCGCGTGGGCGGCGGTGCAAGACTTGCCGGCCGATCTGCGGCGCCAGGTGCGGGCGGTCGGCGTTACCGGCCAGATGCACGGCATGGTGCTGGTGGATGCGCACGGCGCAGCGTGTTCGCCGCTTATCACGTGGCAAGATGGCCGCTCTGCGGAGGCCGGGTTCCTCGATGACGTTCGCTTGCGCACCGGTTATCAGTTGAGCACGGGCTACGGCTGCGCAACGCTCGCGTGGCTGGTCCGCCACGGCGCGATGCCGCCTGAGGCCATCGGCGCCGCGACGATCCACGACCTGGCGGTCGCCCGCCTTTCGGGCCTTGCGAGGCCGGTGACGGACCCGACCGATGCCGCCAGTTGGGGCCTCTTTGATCTTGCCTCGCTCGCGTGGGACGGCGCCGCCGTGGCGGCGGCCGGCATCCCGCCGAAGCTCCTCCCTGAGGTCCATCCGTGCGGCAGCCGGGCAGGGGCGCTTGCGGCGGAGATGGCTGCGCGGCTGGGCCTGCCCGCGGGCATTCCGGTGGCGGTTGCGATCGGCGACAACCAGGCATCGTTGTTGGCGACGCTCCGCGAACCAGAAAAGGAACTGGCCCTCACGCTCGGCACCGGCGGCCAGGTCTCGGCCGTGCTCGCGGCCGGCGCGGCGATCGATTGGCGCAAGGCCCCGGCGGCGCACGAGTACCGTCCGTATCCCGGCGGGCGCTACGCGGTGGTGGCGGCGAGCCTGTGCGGCGGCGCCGCGTGGGCGTGGCTGGCCGATAGCATCGGCCGCTGGATGAGCGACCTTGGCGTTGTCGCGCCGGACCGCGACGAACTTTTTGCCATGCTGAACGTGCTCGGGCTGGAGTCGCCCGACATTGTGGAAGTGCGGCCGCACTTCCTGGGCGAGCGCCATCGGCCGGACCTGCGGGGCTCGATCGAGGGACTCACGCTGGGCAATTTCACGTTGGGCGCCGTGGCGAAGGGCCTGGCCCGCGGGATCCTGACGAACCTCCGCGACATGCTGCCGCACGAGGTGCTGATGGGCCGCGCCCCGGCCCTCCCCTCCAAGGCGGGACTTCGTCGCGGCGGGTCTGCGACGGGTCTTCGACGCGAGCGGGTCGTCGCCAGCGGCAACGCCCTCCGCCACAATCCGCTGCTCCAGCGCGCCGCCGAGGAGGTGTTCGGCTTGCCGCTCGTGCTGACCGACGACTGCGAAGAGGCCGCCCTTGGCGCCGCCCGCCTGGCGTCGGAACTGTGCGAGGGTCGCTGACTATGACAGCGCTACTTTCAAGGA
>PMZT01000311.1 GCA_003170085.1 Planctomycetia bacterium
CGATTTTGGGAATTCCGTATTAATTTTTCAAGGATGAACGGAAGAAAAATCGGAGAATCTGAGATTTGAGAATCTGAGATTTCAGATCTGAGATTTCAAATCTGAGATTTCAAATTTGAGATCTCAAATCTGAGAATTTGAGATTTGAGAAACGCAGGGGCGGCAAAGAAGTCCCAAGTCAAAGGCCCCAAAGTCAAAGGCCCAAAGTGAAAGGTCCAAGGTCCAAAGTCAAAGGCATGAAGTCCAAGGGGCAAAGTCAAAGGTTCAAGGTCCAGAGGCAAGGGACGGAGTTGCCTGACGCCGTTCATCTACACTATCTTCTAACCGCCTGCGCGCTTGAGGCGACTCTGCCGCCTGAACGCACGGCGCCCCCGTTCTTCGGTTCCCCTATTGTCGGCCTGCCGCCGTAGGCCTCCGCCAAAAGAAGAGCCCCCGGCCGAAGCCGAGGGCTCAAGGAGTTCAAGCGGCGATTGCACCCGGTCCGCACCGGGAATCGCTTTATGGCACGGTAACGGTGGCAATCTGCGCGTTCAGCGTGTCCGTCGCGACCACGACGGACTTCTGGAAGTCGAGGACGGCCGCACTGGCGGAACTCGTCTGCACCGCGCGGACCCAGATGGTGTAGTTCCCCGACGTCTTGGGCGTTGTAAGCGAGAACAAGCGGTTCGTATAAGTCTTCGGCGTTACGGACGGCGGCATATCGGAGAAGAGGACCTGGATGGTCGTGCCGGGGACGACCGCGCCGAAGGCATTGCGGATACCGGCGACCACGACATAGGGCGTGGCGGGCATCGGCCCATTCTTCAGGGTGAGGGTGACGGAGCCGGCGGCCACCGGCCTGGTCTTCGGAGATACAAAAACGGCGGGCGTCGCGGCCCCCGCGGTCATGGCAAACGACGGAACGGTGATCGTGCCGACGAGCGCATTACGCTGATCCGCGGCGAGCACGACCGAGGCCTTGAAGTCGGCGATAGCGGTGGCAAGGGCCGACGTCTGCACCATGCGCGCCCAGACCGTATACGTAGCGCCGGGCGTCATCGGCGGCGTCAGCGCGAATCCACGCTGCGGGAAGACGTGTGGCAGGGTCTTAGGCGGGGTATCCTGGAGGAGCAACACAGGGTTGCTTCCCACCCAATGGCCGGTGTTATCGCGAATGCCAACGACCACGGTTTGCATCGGCGTGGTCGTGGCGCCGAGCGCCTGCTGAATCTGGATGGTCATCATGCCGGTAATCGGCAAAGGCGTCTTTCCGCTGCTCAAGACAGTCCACGTTGTCGGCGTTAGCGCGGTAAGCGTCATGCCGGGTTGCGGGGGGTTGATGGTGCCGACCTTCTTGTCAATGGCGGTCTCGGCCCCCGGATTGTTCGAGATCGGCGGGTTCACGTCGGGCTGGGCGGCCTCGAATTCCGCGAGGGCGGCGTTCGCATCGGTCTGATTGACGCACAGACGCACCCAGAGGGTGCAGACCTGGCCTGCCGGCGTTGGCATGCCGGCGAACTTGCACTGGGTGTAGACCTTGCCCGGCTGCGACGTCGGCACTCCGGCATCGGTCAGAATCACCTGCGGGGTGTACCCTTTGATCCATTTGCCTTGGGCATCACGTACTCCGGCCACGACGATGCAGGGGCCTCCGGACCCGTTGGTGGTAAGGCCGCTCCACGCGGTCAGGCTCATCGACCCGCCGATTTGCAGGCCGGCGATCCACGGCTGGCCCGTCACCGATGCCAAGTCGACCGTGATACCGGCCGCGGGCTGTACGATCACGGTGCCCATCTGCATGTCGACCTGCGTCGGGGACAGCAGGGGGGAGGGGACCGTCATGAACTCGGCAATCGCCGAAAAAACGTTGGTTGTCTGCGCAATGTGCATCCAGAGGTAATACGTCCCAGTAACCGTCGGAACGTCAAGGAGGGTGAACGTGGCATTCGTGTACACTTGCTGGCCCGCGGTGGTCGTCCCAGTCTGGGGAGTGGTGCCCGCCATGTAGTTACCGTTTGCATTGCGGATGCCGATGACCACCGTTACCGCCGGTCCGTTCGAAATGGTGAAATTCAAGGTGCCGTTGATGAAAGGGTTACTTGGCGGGACCGTCCAAAGCGTTGGAGTTGAATTGGCCGTTACGATCGTGACCGTCTGGGCCTGCGAGAGGGCCGGGCAAGCCAGCACCCATACGCCCAGTGCCAGCGCGACCACGCCGAACACCCCAAGCCGACCCCGTCCGCTCATTCCACGGAACTCTGACATGGCCGCGCCTCCAGAATTGCGGTCCGTTGCTGGCGCTACTCGCCGGAAGCGGACACACTGTCACCGTACAATGAAGTGCGCCAAAAGCCGAGCCGTCCCCCCTGGGAGGGTTCGGTCATAACCGCACACTCTCTGCCCTCGCTAAGATGCGTCAAGACCGCGCCAGTAGTATACTCGTAACTGCCTGGCGCTGTACAACAGAAAAAACGGGCGAGCGGGCGACTTATTGCCTTCTTCCAGGCTGGTATACCCCATTCGCGGACGAAGCCGGCGGGAACCCGGTCGCCGGCCGTTCCGCACCTGTTGATTCTGTTACGCGGAATCCATACACTGGCGACGGCCGAGGCCATGTTGCGGGGGTGGGTGTATCGCGTAGGCTGGAAAGGCGAATTGTGAGGCGCGTCCGCTACCGGATGGGCGAACTGATCCTGGCGCTGGCCATCGGGCTTTCTGTGGCGGGGTGCCGGAACGAAGAGGCGCCGCCGAAGCCCGAGTCGCTCGAGCAGGCCGCCCCGGCAGATGCCGAGGCGTCCGCCTTTGCCAAGGCTACGGCGGATGAACCCGCCTCCGCCAAGGCTACGGCGGATAAACCCGGCTTTGCCAAGGCTACGGCGGATAAACCCGCCGTCGACCCCATGCTCCTTGTCGAGGCCGCGCAAAAAGGCGATGCCGCCGCGGTTGCCCGGCTGCTGGCCTCCGGGGCCGACCCCAGCGCCGCCGACGCTTTCGGCCGCACGCCTCTGCACGTCGCCGTGGCCGAGTCGCGCAAGGACGTGGCGCTGCTGCTCGTCGGGCGCGCCGCTGCCATCAATGCCCGCGATGCCGAGGGCTGGACCGCATTCTTCCTGGCCGCGGAGAAGGGTGATGTTGACCTGGCTACCGCGCTTCTTGCAAGGGGGGCCGACCCGCGGATCCCCAGCCGCGGCGGCGTTACGGCGATGCACCTTGCGGCCGCGCGGAACGATCGTGCCTTGGCCGCCCTCCTGATGACCAAGCACGCCGCGTTGCCCGCGGTGAAAGAGTCGGAATACCGGACGGCGATGGCCATTGCCGTTGCGCACGGCAGCGTCGATGTGCTTGACCTGTGGCTTGAGAACAATCGGTGGCGCGCGAATTTCAGACTTGAAGACGGAATGACGTTGCTCCAGGCGGCGGTCGACAGCGGTCACAAGAATGTGGTCGCGCTGCTGCTGGATCGCGGCGCCGAGCCGGACCAGGCATGGACCAAAGGGCTCTCGCCGCTGGCGCGGGCGATCATGGCAGGCCGCGCGGACATCGCCGAGGTGCTCCTGGCGAAGGGCGTCCGTACGAACGCCGCCTACCCGACGCGGGGCGAGATTTCGCCGCTGATGCTTGCCGCCGACGGACGCAAGGAGATGGTCGGGTTGCTCCTTGCCCACGGGGCCGATGCCAATGAGGCCGACCTCCGGGGGACCGCGCCGCTGCACGTGGCGGCGCGCGGCCAACTGGAGATCGCCCAGATGCTTCTGGCCAAGGGTGCCAAGCTGGGGGCGACCGACGACGAGCAGCGGACGCCGCTGCACATCGCCGCCGGCGAAGGGCCGCCCGAAATCGTCGCGCTCTTCCTGGCCAAGGGGGCCGACCCCAACGCCGCCGATCTCGTGGGTGCCACGCCGCTGTACGAGGCCGCACGGGCTGGACGCGTGGAGGCCGCACGCCTCCTGATCGACAAGGGCGCGAACGTCAACGCCGCGGCGATCACCAGCAGCCGCCCGTTGCGCGAAAACGGCAAGCTGATCAACAAGGTGAGCCCCGACCGCACCAGGCACGCCGGGGGCGGCAGTTCGCCGCTCGATGCGGCGGTTATCGGCGGCAACAAGGCCATGGTCGATCTCCTCCTGGCGCGCGGGGCGGACCTCCACTTCCGCAACGCCGATGGGACGCCGCTGCACGATGCGGCACACTGGGGCTTCAAGGACGTGGCGGAATCGCTCTTGGCGAAGGGGGCCGATCCCAACGCCACGGGGCCGTCCGGGCCGCCGCTCTGGGAAGCGATTGCGTGGAACCATCCGGAAGTCATGGAAGTGCTCCTCAACTGCGGCGCCGATGTGAACTTCAAGGACAGTACCACGGGCACGGCGCTCTGCCTGGCGGCGGGGCGCGACCTGAAAATGTGCGAACTCCTGCTTGCCAAGGGCGCCAACCCCAACCTCGCCGGCTACAAGGGCACGCCGCTTTACCAGGCGGCCAGGGCGGGGCAAGTGGAGATCGTGCAACTGCTGGTCGCGAAGGGGGCCGACATCCCGGTCCGCGGCGGGCCGCTCGATACGCCGATCCATGCGGCGGCGCGCGGCGGGAGCAAGGACATCGTCGAGTTCCTGCTCGACAAGGGCGTGCCCGTCGACATGCGTTTGGCCACCGGCACGCCGCTCCTGGCGGCGGTCGCGGCCGGGCAACAGGAAGTCGCGCAGCTCCTTCTCGATCACGGAGCCAGCCCGAAGTTGGCGGACAAGGACGGCCTTACGCCGCTCCACGTGGCGGCCCGTGACGGCAAGGCGGACCTCGCGGAGGCGTTGCTGGCCAAGGGCGCCGACGTCAACGCACGCGACGTGGCAGGGTTGACGCCGCTGCACCTGGCGGCCCGGAAGGGTGAAGCGGCCGTGGTCGCGCTGCTTCTGGCGAAGGGGGCGGATGCCCGCATCGAGGCGCCGGGGCAGGGCACGCCGCTGGCGCTCGCCGAGAAGGCCGGAAAGCAGGAAGTGGTCGAGTTGTTGCGGAAGAACGCGCCGCCCCCGGTGGCGCACGAATAGCGAAAGTGCAGGCAGTCGCATGAAGTGGACGGTCTGGATGTGCGGGCTGACGGCTGCGCTTGCCCTGGCAGCAGGGTGCAGCCGGAAGGAAGAGCCGGCGGGCAAGAAGGAGCCGCCGGTCGCCGCCGTTGTGGCCCAGCCGCCCTCGGCTGGGCACGCATCGGGATCACAGCCGGGGGCGGCTGTGCCACATTCGCCGCTGCGCGCGCCGCTTCCGCCGCTGATCGAGGCGGTCCAGGCGGGGGATCTCAAGGCGGTCGAGAAGCTCCTTGCCGGGGGCGCCGACGCCAATACCCGGGATGCGAGCGGGTCGACGGCGCTGCACTGGGCCGCGAAGACCAACCGGAAGGAAGTGGCGGCGCTGCTTCTTGCCAAGGGCGCGCAGGCCGACGCCAAGGACTCGAGCGGCCTGACGCCGTCGCGCGTCGCACTGGCCGCCGGGCACGCGGCGCTCGCCGACCTGCTGATGCCCAAGGACGTTGCCGCCGCCCCGCGCGAGACCGACGCCCCCGTGCCGCTCCTCCGCGCCGCTGAAATGCAGCAGTGGGACGTGGTGGACCGGCTTCTCAAGCAGGGCATCAGCCCCAACAGCGAAGTGGAGCGCGGCTACACGCCGTTGGCGCGGGCCATCGAGAACGGCAACCGCGGCATCGTGGACCTGCTCCTGGCCAAGGGCGCCGATCCCAACGGCAAGGTCGCCGGGCAGGAAACGATTCCGCCCCTTCTGATTGCGGCCAGGGACCGCCGCGACCTTGTGGAACTGCTCTTGGCGAAGGGGGCTAACGTCAACGCCGCTGATCCGGCCGGCACGACGGCCCTGCACGTGGCGGCCGAGACGAACCAGGACATCGCCAACTTCCTCATTTCCAAGGGGGCTTCCGTCAACGCCACCGACAAGGAAGGCCGCACGCCGCTGCACTCAGCCGCGGGCACCTGGCAGGGCGGCGTCGTGGGGCTTCTCCTGGAAAAGGGCGCGAACCCCAATGCGATGGATGCGCAGGGCCGCACGCCGCTGCTGGAGGCCGTCAAGGCCGGCCGCCGCGACATCGCCGACATGCTCCTGAAGCGCGGCGCCGACGTGAATGCCACCTCTTACCCCGGCCGCCGCAGTGGCGCGAATCAGCGCGGCATGCGGCCGCTGCACGAAGCCGTGGCCTCCGGCAACCACGAAATGGCGACCCTCCTGGTGGAGCGCGGCGCCGACGTCAAGTACCGCGGCGATGATGGGACGGCGCTGCACCTGGCCGCACGCTTCGGCCACCGCGAGATCGCCAACCTGCTGATCACGAAGGGCGCCGACCCCAACGCCGAGGGCGACATGGGCCGGCCCATCCACGAAGCCGTCCGGTGGAATCACCGCGACGTGCTCGAAGTCCTGCTGGCGCGGGGGGCCGACGTGAACAGCAAGGACCACACGGGGTCGCCGCCGATCTGCCTGGCGGCCGAGGCAGACCGCGACATGGTGTGGATGCTTATCGACAAGGGCGCGAAGGTCAACGACCGCGATGCCGCGGGCATGACGCCGCTGCACCTGGCGGCGAGGGTCGGCCAGACGGCGGCCGTCGAGCTTCTCCTGGCCAAGGGTGCCGACATCAAGGCCCAGGCGCCGGGGCAGGGCACGCCCCTTGAGGTGGCCGAGAAGGCCGGGCAGAAGGATGCCGCCGAGATTCTCCGCCGCCGCGCAGCCCAGAAGTAGCCGCCTCGGACCATGCCCGGGCGATGCAGCATGTGGGGTGGGTCCTATGGACCCACGCGTGAACGGCCATACACCGCGACCGCGTGGGTGCAAAGCACCCGCCCTACATACTAAACACATACGTTGAAAAAGGCACGGCCACGCAAAGGCACCCGCCGCGACCGCGTGGGTGCAAAGCACCCACCCTACATGTTGGCGGAAACGACCACCCACAGGCTACAGCGACTCGGGCTTCCTGGGCGTGTCGCCGAAGCTCTGGAAGACCTGCTCGTCCATCTCCTCGTCGCTGACGGCCGTGATGCGGCCGTCCTCGTACTGGGCGGTGATCCAGTCGGCGATCTTGCGGGCCCGCGCATCCTCCTTGGGAAGCGGTTCCGGAAAGTCGTACCGCTCCTGCATCCACGCCAGCACGCCGGCCAGGCCGCTCTTATCGGTCAGGCCGATCTTGACCGGCCGCTTGAGCAGCCGCTGCGTATCGAACGGGTTGTAAATCTCCTCGTTCTTCAGCAGGCCGTCGGCGTGAATGCCCGCGCGGGTAACGTTGAAGTCGCGGCCCACGAGCGGGTAGAGCGGCGGAATATCGTAGCCGATCTCGGTGCGGTAGTAGTCGGCCATCTCGGTGATGGTCGAGTAATCGACGCCCTCGGTCTCGCCCCACATCATCGCGTGCTCCACCACCAGGCCCTCCAGCGGCGGGTTGCCCGTCCGCTCGCCGATCGCAAGCAGCGTGCCGTTGGCGGCGCAGCAGCCGTGCAGCCACGCGGTCGTGGCGTTGACGAGGACCTTGTGGAAATCGTTGTGGCCGTGCCACTCCATCCACTCCGGCGGCACGCCGGCCTGGCGGCGCAGGCAGTAGACGATCTTGGCGACGGAGCGCGGCAGTTGGGCGCCCACGTACGGAACGCCGAAGCCCAGCGTGTCGCAGGCCCGGACCTTGATGGGCGTCTCGTACTGCTCGGCCAGCTTCATCAGCTCGGCGGCGAACGGCACGACGAAGCCCTCGAAGTCGGCCCGCGTGATGTCCTCGAAGTGGCAGCGCGGCGTGATGCCCTCGTCCAGCGCGGCCTTCACGATGTCGAGGTACATCTCGAGCGCCTGCTTGCGCGACCGCCGCAGCTTCAGGAAAATGTGGTAGTCGGAGCACGAGGTCAGGATGCCCGTCTCCTTCAGGCCCATCTCCTTGACCAGCTTGAAGTCGCTCTTGACGGCCCGGATCCACCCGGTGACCTGCGGGAACTCGTAGCCGAGCTCGAGGCACTTTTCGACGGCCTCGCGGTCCTTCTTCGAATACAGGAAGAACTCGCTCTGGCGCACGAGGCCGCGCGGCCCGGCCAGCCGGTGCAGAAACTTGAAGAGGGCCACGATCTGCGGCACCGTGTACGGCGGCCGCGCCTGCTGACCGTCGCGGAACGTCGTGTCGGTGATCCACGTGTCCTGCGGAATGAACGTGGGCACGCGCTCGTGCGTGAACGGGATCTTCGGGAACTGGCTGTACGGGAAGATCTCCCGGTACAGATTCGGTTCCGTGATGTCCTCGAGCTTGGGCGGCTTGAGGTCGGTGTAGAACGATTGCGTGTTCTTGTCGTAATAAAGCACCCGGCACTCCTTTCCGCGCCGCCGCCCCTTGGTTTCACTGCCATGAGCCGCGGCCGGCGCGCTGTAAGAACGGGCCATTATAGGTCCGGACCGCGTGCCGTCAATACGGCGGTCTTGTGGAAGGCGATCTTTGGAGCCTATTCATAGCCGGACGGCGTGGGCACAGCCTGCCCGCCGTGGCGGGCCGTCCGTTGGGTGGGCATGTTTTGTGATGTGCGGAACAGAAACGGTTCTTTTCGACGGAGCGGAGGCGTTCCCGGTTACTTCGCCCGCTCTCGAAGCCAAGCGATGGTTGCCTTTACGCCCCGCTTGTCGCGGACTTCGGGATCGGCCTTCACGATGGCCTCGTACCGTTCGATGTAGTACTGGTACAAGACAGGCACCCCTGTTCCTTGGGGCGTGCCTCTCAGGGCCTCGTAGGGGCGGAAGTGATCTTTGTCCTCGAGCATACGCAGTACTTCGATGACTGCCGGGTCGGTGCGCTTGTTGCTCCACGGCGAAAGTCCATAGGCGGTGTCAAGATTAGGTTGGGATTGGTTGCCCCCGTTGGATCGAACCTGGGTTCCTGGGTCACCAATCTCATATCCCACGGCGTAGACACGGCGGGCTTCGGACGTCGAGACGGCGCACAAGATCGCATACGGCGAGGGCGGTAATACTGTCACGCTCAGGTTAGTGAAGGCGTCCACGTGGTAGCCGTCTTGGCTGGGACTCTGGACCGCCACGAGTCGAAGGGTGGTCTCAAACGTGCGATCGGCCCCTTCTTCACTCCACGCCCAATGCATCTGTGATTGCAGCTCCGATTCCACAACCCACTCGGTCAGACGCACCTTCGCCTGGCGGTCAAACACTTCCACCCATACGTCATGGGCCGCAGTCTGAGTCGACCAGTGACCGCAACCTGAGCTCAAAGTCAAAAGAAACAACAACACCGCCCAGGCGGCAGCGGCCACGCCATGCGACTGCAGGACAGGGCGGGGCCTTGAAACATCGTTCTTGGTTTTCCGCGGTTGGAGGATTCGGATAGCCAATGTAGCGTTCCTTTCATCGGCGTGCGGCCGACGGCCCACGGCCCGGCGTCGGTGGCGGTCAGACAGGTGTAATGTACGCGGCAACAGAGGGGGAATCCAGATATTTCAGTCCGGCAGGGTAAGGCAGTCAATGGTGCCTGGACGGGCCGTGTTTGGCGACTGGGGCGGAACATGCCCACGCAAAAAGCGGCCCGCCACTTTTCAGGATAGCCGGGTTCGGCACACGGCGCGGGGCATCGGGCGAAAGGATCATGTCCTCGCGACGAAGCGCTATTTCCCGATGAGCGTCCGGCTCACCGACGCGGTTCTCTCTCGCATTAACGACGCCCTCAAGTAAAATGTCCGGTGACCATGTACCGGGGACCCTTGGAAAGGCAACGATAATGACACGTTGGCTGCTACGCCTCATGATGGCTGCGTCCGTTCTTCTGCCGGCTGTGGCGATGGCTCGGGCGGAGGCGAAGAAGCCCGACGCCTTTCCGCTGGCCGATGCCGTGGAGTGCCACGCGCGGGCGGGCCTGCCCAACCTCTTTGCCAAGCTCGAGGCGGGCAAGGAAATGCACATCGCGTACCTCGGCGGGAGCATCACCGCGCAGGCGGGCTGGCGCGTCAAGACGCTCAAGTGGTTCCAGGACCAGTACCCCAAGGCCAAGGTGACCGAAATCAACGCGGCCATCGGCGGCACGGGCTCGGACTTGGGCGTGTTCCGCCTCCAGCACGACGTTCTGCGCCTGAAGCCCGACCTCCTGTTCGTGGAGTTCGCGGTGAATGACGGCGGCGCGGCGCCCGAGGACATCCAGCGATGGATGGAAGGCATCGTCCGCCAGACGTGGCGGGCCGACCCCGCGATCGACATCTGCTTCGTCTACACCGTGACGCAGTCGCTCGTGGGGCCGATGCTCGAAGGCAAGTACCCGCGGGCCGCCAGCGCGAGTGAGCGCGTGGCCGAGCACTACGGCATTCCGACGATCCACATGGCGATGGAGGTCGCGCGGCTGGCCAAGGAGGGCAAGCTCCTCTGGGCCGCGAAGCTGCCGAAGACCGACGAGGAGAAGAAGGCCGTCGAGGGCAAGTTCGTCTTCGCCCCCGACAACGTCCACCCGCACCCGGAGACCGGTCACGAGCTGTACCTTGCGGCGGTGGTCCGCTCGATGACGCCGATCAAGGCCGCCGGCAAGGTTGGCCCGCACGCCGTTGGCGCCCCGCTGATCGCCGACAACTTCGAGAACGCGAAGATGCTGCCGCTCGGCGCCGCCAAGCTCTCCGCCGACTGGAAGAAGCTTGACGAGACCGACAAGATGGCCAAGGGGTGGCTGAGCCGCATGCCCGAGTTCTGGAAGGCCGACAAGGCGGGTGCCACGGTCACGTTCAAGTTCAAGGGCACGGCGGCGGCGATCTACGACCTGCTCGGCCCCGATTGCGGGCAGGTGGTCGTGACGCTCGACGACCAGCCGCCGGTCACGCGGCCGCGGTTCGACCGGTACTGCGTCTCCTGGCGCCTCGCGTCGCTCATGATCGGCCGCAACCTGCCCGATGCGGTGCACACGGTAAAGATCGAGCTTTCGCCCGATTCGCCCGACAAGGCCAAGATCTTCAAGGACGGCAAGCAGGACGCCGAGAACCCGCAGGACAACCCCAAGTATAAGCCCAACAACTGGTACGCCGGGGCGATCATGATCGTGGGCGATTTGGTCGAGTAGTAATGCAACGCTGTGAATTGCCGCTTAGCCCCATAGGGGCGTCTTTTTTAGCCCAGGGCGAAGACGAAGTCGAGCCCTGGGTAAGCGCGGCCTCTGACAGGGCCAAGCCCCGTTAGGGGCGCCTTGACGAACGATTGGCAGCAGAACACATCTGCCCAAGGCGCCCCGATGGGGC
>PMZT01000195.1 GCA_003170085.1 Planctomycetia bacterium
CGACGCGACCGCCGGGAACGCGGGGGTCGGGAGACCCGCCGCGATAGCGGTTTTTTTTCGTCGGGGGGCGCACCTATTGCAAGAGGCCTCGGCTCCGGCATCGCGGGCACAACGCGAGATTACGGCATATCAACGACAACAGCCGCGTGGGTGCAAAGNNGTGCAAAGCACCCACCCTACATGTTGGGCAACAGCGTCCGCGTGGGTGCAAAGCACCCACCCTACACGTTGGGCAATAGCGTCCGCGTGGTCGCCGCGGCACCCACCCCACATGTGGAGCAACGGCGGTCATGCCCTGAAAATCGCCCCCAGGCGTTTGCCCATGAGGGCGCTGGCCCCGATGAGCGTGACCGCCAGGAACACCATGGCCCACACCCCCAGCGCGCTGGCGACGGCCTCGCCCGTGACCGAGTACTCCTGCGAATAGATCCGCCAGATCGTCCGCGTGATCGGGTTGAACGCGTCTTCCTGGGCGAGGATGAGGCTGTCGGAGACCTCGAGCATCGAGAGCGAGAACACCAGGATCGCCCCGGCGGCCAGGTTCGCCGCGATCAGCGGCACCGTGATCTTGCGGAGCGTCGTCGAGGGGCTGGCGCCCACCGAGAGGGCGGCCTCCTCCAGCGTGCGGCTGGTTTGCTGGAAGCCGGCCACCGACGAGCGGACCATGAACGGCAACCGCCGCACGGCGTACGCCAGGATCAGCAGCGCCACCGGGTTGGTCTGGGGGTACAGGTAGTTCTGCTGCCACAGGCCCGCCTCCACGAGCCGGTCGCCCCAGTTGGCGTAGCAGTTGAGATATCCAAATGCCAGGACGATGCCCGGCATCGCCAGCGGGAGCATGACGATCGCGTCGAGCAGCCCCTGGCCGATGAACTTCTTGCGCACCAGCACGTACCCGAGCCACACCGCCAGCACGAGGTTGATGCCCACCGCCGCCGCGGAGTACAGGACCGAGTTCCAGATGCTCGGCAGCGTCAGTTTGGCCCACCGTGGGTCGGTGAGGATCGCCCGGTGATGCTCGAGCGTGAGGCCCGCCGGAAGGACCGTCGAGTGCCACTCGGTCTTCAGGCTGAAGAGGATCACCGAGAGGTGCGGGAGGAGCGCGATGAGCGTGACGCCGCCGAAGAGGAGGACCGCCAGCGCCGCCCGCCCGGACTTCAGCCGCGCCGGCACGGCGGCCCGCGTGGCCACCGACATCATCCCGAACGCCTGTTGGCCGAAGAGCGACCGGGCCCCCAGGTAGAGCAGGGCCACCATCACGAGGAGCACGACGACCAGGGCGTTTGCCTCCGGGTTCGACGGGCGGCTCACCTGCTCGAAAATCTGGACCGCCAGCACCTCGCGGAAGTTGAACATGAGCGGCGTCCCGAGGTCGGTCATCGCCCAGATGAAGACGATCACCGCCCCCGCGAAGTACGACGGCAGGATCAGCGGGAACGTGACCTTCCGGAAGACCTGCCACGGGCCGGCCCCGACGCTCCGGGCCGCGTCTTCCAGCGACGGGTCCACGTTGGCCATCCCGGCCACCAGGTTCAGGTACAGGATCGGGTAGAGGTGCAGCGACTGGAGGACGACGATCCCGACGAACGGGTACGCGAGGAACCAGTCGACCCCGCGGGCGGGGTCCGCCAGGCCGAGGCCCGAGAGCGCCGCGTTGAGGACGCCGTACGGCCCGAGAATCTGCTTGAGGCCGATCGCCCCGACGAACGGCGGCAGGATCATCGGCACCAGGATCGCCGCCGCCAGCCACCGCTTGCCGGGGAAATCGGTCTTCGCCTGGAGGTACGCCAGCGGCAGCGCGAGGATCGAGGCCAGGATCGTGGTGATGATCGCCAGTTCCAGCGCGTTCTTGAGGCCCGTCTGGATCGTGGCCTTGGCCAGGATGTTCCTGACGTAATGCAGCGTCGGCCCGGTCGATTCCCACAGGGCCGAGGTGAACACGCTGGCGATGGGGTAGAAGAAGAACAGCCCCAGGAACGCGACCACGAGGAGCACGAGCAGCCAGGTTTTGGAGTCGGGTCGCACAGGGTTCGTGCCTCGCCGCGCCCACGGGGGCCGGCACCGCCGGTCTATTTCGCCAGTTTCTCGTAGCGCCGGTGCAATTGGTCGCTCCAGGCGGCTTCCATGTCGCTGCGCTGGCGCAGGCGCTCTTCTTCCTTCATCTTGAGATCGGCCTTCTTATTCGGCGGCGCATCTTCGGGAATGAGGATGGGCGTCCAGACCTCGCGGCCCAGGCGGAGCATCTCGTCTTCCGAAATCAGCGGCCGCGTCAGTTCCGCCACGCGGTCCTTCGGCATTCCGGCGGCGATGAGGGCCTTCCAGGCATTGACGAGGCCCTCATGATTCTCGACCAGCGCCGCCCGCAGGTAATCGACCAGGATCGTCTGCCGGTCGTTTTCCTTGGCGGGGTCATAGAACGTGGCCGGCGCCACGGTGAACGGATTCGTCTGCCCGGCCGACGACTCCGGGGCCGCGCCTTCGTACAGACTCGGCAAGACGGGCATCCGGTCGAGCGTGTACTTGCGCGGGCCGCCCGGCGCCCCGGCCGGCAGGCTCCACAGCTTCTGGCCTTCGGGCCGCAGGACGAACTCCACGAACTTCTCGGCCACGTCGCGGTGCGGCGCGTTCTTGAGGATGCCGATCGGGTCGGGCGTGATGACCGTCAGGCCCGACGGGAAGAGGACGCCCAGGTTCTTGCCGCCCTCGCTCCGCATCTGGCGGAAGGCATAGAAATCGATGCATGGCCCCACGGCGATGAACCCCTGTGCGCAGTTGCGGGGCACCTCCGAGGCGCTGACGTAGAACTCCTTCGCGTTCGCCGCCATCTCGGTCAGCAGCACCATGCCGCGCTCGTAGCCGTACGCCTGAAGGATGATCTCGTACGCCTTGCGGGCCACCGACGACTTGCCGGCATCGCCCAGGCCCACCCATCCCAGGTACCGCGGATCGGCCGGCGTCTCCCAGCCCGCGACCTCGGGCAGGCTCTTGTCGCGGATAAGCGTTTTATTGTAGATGAGACCGAACGTCGAGATGGCCGTGCCGTACCACGTGAAGTCCGGGTCGTAGAGCGGCTGTCCGGCCACCTTGGGCGGAAGGGCCGCGAGCACGTCCGCGGGCGGCTTGTACGGCTGGAGCATCCCGAGTTGCTTCATCTGGTCGTAGATCGGGCCGCCGCCGAAGGCCAGGTCGATGTCGTAGCGGCCGCTACGGAACTTGTCTTCGAGCCGCTTCAGGATTTGCGTGCCGCCGCCGCCGGGATCGGGCCACGTGACCTCGACCGTCCGCCCGGTCTTCGTTTTGTACCACGCCTGGAAGGCCAGCGTGAACTCACCGCGGACCTCCTCTCCGTGGGCGGAGTAGATGACGAGCATGTCCGTTCCGGCCGCCGGTTCCTGGCCCCTGCCGCAGCCGCTCAGCCCGGCCGCCGCCAGCCCGATCGCCGCCAGCACGATCACCGCCAGTTTGATCGCCGCAGTCCATCCGAGTAAACGCTTCATGCGATTTCTGCCTCCTTAGAGCGGTTTAAGATTGCGTATGTGCGCGG
>PMZT01000284.1:0-4247 GCA_003170085.1 Planctomycetia bacterium
TACTTCGACGGCGGCGCGAAGTTCGACCTCTCGAAATGGGACCCGGCGTACTTCGCGCGGCTGAAGGGGTTCCTGGCCGAGGCGTCGCGCCGCGGCATCGTCGTCGAACTCGTTCTCTTCTGCCCCATGTACAAAGACGAACTCTGGAAGGCCTGCCCCATGTACGCGGGCAACAACGTCAACGGCATCGGCGACTTGGCCAAGGACGACGTGCACACGCTGAAGAACGGCGGGCTCCTGGAGTACCAGCTTGCCGTCACGCGCAAGATCGTGACCGAGGTAAACGAGTTCGACAACCTGTACTTCGAGATCGCGAACGAGCCGTACTTCGGCGGCATCACGCTCGAGTGGCAGCAGCGGATCGGCGAGGCGATCGTCGAGACCGAGAAGGGCCTGCCGCGCCGGCACCTCATCGCCCAGAACATCGCGAACGGGTCGAAGAAGATTGGCGAACCGCCCGCGGGCCGCAGCCCTGCGGCGGGCGAAGGCCCGTTCCCGCTGGTCTCCATCTTCAACTTTCACTACTGCTCGCCTCCCAATGCCGTGGCGATGAACCGGGACCTGAACCGCGTCATCGCCGACGACGAGACGGGCTTCAAGGGCTCTGCCGACCAGCCGTACGCGGCCGACGGCTGGGACTTCCTGCTGGCCGGCGGCGCTGCGTACAGCAATCTCGATTACTCTTTTTACCCCGGCCACGAAGATGGCTCGGGCACGCCCGACGCCCCCGGCGGCGGAAGCCCGGCCCTTAGAAAATCCCTTGCGGCTGCCAAGGCGTTTATCGAGCATCTCGACTTCATCCGCATGGCGCCCGATGCGGCCGCCATTACCACCGCGGCCCCCAAGGTCACCGTGCGGACGCTCGCCGAAAAAGGCAAACAGTACGCTGCGTTCATCCGTGCTGCCGCCGGGCCGGTGACGGTGACGGCCGACCTGCCGGCGGGCAAGTGGGCGGCCGAGTGGGTGGACATCCACACGGGGGCGAGCGCCAAGGCCGAGCCGTTCGACCACGCGGGCGGCGCGCGATCCCTCGTGTCGCCCGACTTCAAGGACGGCATCGCGCTACGCATCGTGCCAAAGATTTAACCGCGGAGAAAAACGGAAAAGATTGAACCGCAGAGCACGCAAAGAACGCAGAGAAAAACAGAAAAGAACAACTGGGGGAAAGACAAGAACTGAAGGATGTAAGTCTGTTTATTCCCCCTCTCTGCCTTTCTTTGCGTTCTCCGCGGTGAATCCGTTCGTTCTTCGGCGGCAAAAAACGGAACTTTTTGGGCCGAGAGGGGTCTATACTGTAACGGGCGGATTTGAAGCCCCCGGCATTGTCGGGGGATACGCACGGCGGGCGGCACCCCTGGCAATCCGATCCCCCGGCAGTGCCGGGGGCTTGCCTGGGGTAAGGCCGTTAGCGTGTGGGCCGGCCTCCCTCGCAAGAGAGTAACTATGACACGAGCAAGAATATGGGTGGCCCTGGCCCTGGGGGCTGGAGCGATCTTGGCGGCGTCCGAGGCCCGCGCAGCAGCGCCCATTGATACCGCGGCCCTTCGCGCAAGCGCCGAGGCGTCGGTCTGCCGGGTCACCGTGAAAAACGCGTGGGGCATTCCGGTGGCTACGTGCAGCGGGTTCCTGATCGGCGACGGCCGTTTCGTCGTGACCGACCTGGGCACGGTGGCCCGTCCGATGGTCGAGAAGGTTGACCTGGCGTTTGCCGACGGGTCAACCGCGGTGGCCTCGCAGTTCGCCATGGCCGATGCCACGCTTGGCCTGGTGGCGCTGAGGATCGACAGCCCGACAGCAAAGACTGGAGACGCGGCCCCTGCTCGGAAGGGCCTGCCGCTGGCCAGCGCCCTGCCGCCGCTCGACGGCACCGCCTCCGTGGCCGCCGCCGGATGGAACTGGGGTGTCAAGTTGGAGGTCTTCTCCGGCAAGCTCGTGAAGGGCCCCGCCATCCGCGAGGTGGCGGCCCTGGCCCGCGTCGATACGCCGGCCGGCATCGACACGTTCGTCCGCTTGAGTGGCGACCACCTGGCCTCCACCGGGGCACCCGTCTTCGCGCCCGACGGCACGGTGGTGGCGGTGACGATGGAAGTCACGGTCAACAACGTGTCGGCGGCGCTCGCAATGCCCGCCTCGACGCTCCGGTCGGCGCTCCTGGGCGCGACCCCGCAACTGAAGCCCCTGTCGGAACTTCCCAAGCCGCTCTGGCCATCGCGGCTGCTGCGTTTCACGGGCGCCGCGGCCACGGCGGCCGACATGCCCGCCGCCTTCGCCAAGTACAATGCGGCCACGACCTGCCCGCAGTGCAATGGCCGAGGCGAGGCCCCGATCGGCAGCCTCCCCTCAACCGGCACCGGCGCCGGCTATGGCTCGGCCTACGGCTACGGTTACGGCTACGCCACCTACGGCCCTTGCCCGCGATGCCACAAGGAGAAGGTCGCGGCCAGCGAGGTGGTGATGAAGGCGCTCAGCCCGGCGGTCGAGGGGGCTACGCGGACGTTCTGGGCGCCGGTGATCGACGAGCGGTCGCGCCAGACCGCCCGCAAGGCGGGGACCGCACTTCTCACGTCCTTCGCCTCGGGCGGCCCGTACTTCCAGCACGACTTTGCGGTCGCCGAGGACGGCCACCTCGACAGGGCGTCCTTGCCGCAGGGCGTCCTCCTGTACGCGGAGGTCCAGAAGAAGGCCGATGGCCCCGACGGGCGGTATGTGATCCTCACGCTGCGCAGTTCAAAGACCACGGTCGCCGTGAAGCTCGACGACCTTCTCGCACCGGGCGCCAAGTCGATGACGGGCCGCAAGGAACCCGCCGACAACTCGTGGCTGCTCCTGGCGGGTGTGGCGGTCTCGGAGTTCAAGGGCGGCGGCCCGCCAGGGCGGGTCTCCGACGTAGCGGGGATCTTCGTGCTGCCGCTCGAGTGGACGCCCGCCCCTGTGCCGGTCGATCCGCCGCCCGTAGCGGGGCCGGCATCGAGGCAGTAAAGTCGCTCTGCCGGGGCAAGGCCGTCAGCGGCCGAGCGTTCTGTTAGTCGTCAATTGATGGGTGGCATGCCCACGCAACGGACGGCCCGCGAGACGCCCGACGGCCTGGGCTGCGGCCATGCTTTCGCGCCGTTGCGAAAGCATGGTCGTTGGCGTTCAAGGGTTCAGGCGCGGCCGGGTGCCAGACTTTCGCTTGCGAAAGCATGTCCGTTAATAGACTATTAGCATGTGTCAACCTCACCGCAAACAGTGTAAGCGTTACGACGTTCCCGGCCGCGGCAACTGCTTGGCGTTGTGACTGTTTTTCGCCCCAACGGGGCGGCGGGATGTAGCCACGGGTGGAGCGGCGCGGCCGCATTGCGGCCCGACGCGGAACCCGTGGAAAGCTCGAAAAGGAGTTGTTCTTTTTTCTTTTCGCCCCGGAGGGGCGAAGGGATTGCCCGAATCAACACATAATCATATCAAGTGGAAGTCTGCGCATCACACAAAGGAGGACTTCGGGTCCGAACTTCTGCGGCTGGTCCGCGCCCACGGCGTCGAATTCGATGAGCGGTATGTGTTCGATTGATGAGTTGCGCGCTGCGGCGCTTCCGCCGCCCCGTCCGGGGCGGAACTCTCAAAGATACATCGCTTCCACGGGTTGCGCTCCGCCCGCTTTACAGCGGGCCGAGCTCCACCCGCGGCTACAGGCCGCCGCCCCGCCGGGGCGAAAAACGGCCGCATCATTCGCACGGCCCGTGCTGATCGACAAGCATTCGGTGCCGCCGCTGGACGTTCGAACGACAACGACCATGCTTTCGCAACGGCGCGAAAGCATGGCACCCCGCAGCGTTCCATCCGCGGAAAGCGGAACTTCCTCCGACACATTAAACTCTCCGTGTCTTGCCCTCGCGGCCAAATCTGATAGAATTGGCCGCAATGGACCAGCAGTTTATCCGCAATTTCAGCATCATCGCCCACATCGACCACGGTAAGAGCACCCTGGCCGATTGCATCCTCCTGCGCACGGGGGCGATCACGCCGCGCGAATTCCACGCCCAGATTCTCGATTCGATGGACCTCGAGCGGGAGCGCGGCATCACGATCAAGGCGTCGGCGGTGACGGTGGATTTCGAGCACAAGGGGCAGCAGTACATGCTGAACCTGATCGATACCCCCGGCCACGTCGATTTCCATTACGAGGTCAGCCGCGCCCTGACCGCCTGCGAGGGGGCGCTGCTGGTGGTCGATGCGTCGCAGGGCGTGGAGGCCCAGACGGTGGCCAACGC
>PMZT01000284.1:4265-4708 GCA_003170085.1 Planctomycetia bacterium
AGGTGGAGCACCTGCTGGGCACGGCGGCCGAGGACTGCGTGTTTGCGTCGGCCAAGTCGGGCGCGGGGATCGCCGAGATGATGGCGGCGATCGTCGAGCAGCTTCCGCCCCCCGCCGGCGACCGCGACGCCCCCGCCAAGGCCCTTATTTTCGATTCAACATACGATGAGCACCGTGGCGTGATCGTTTACGTGCGGGTGTTCGAGGGCACGCTGCGCACCGGCGATGAAATCCACATGATGGGCACGCGCGACGTGTACCAGATCATCGAGTTGGGCAAGTTCCGCCCCAAGGCGGTGCCGGTCGAGGTGCTGGCCGCCGGCGAGGTGGGGTACGTCTTCGCCAACATCCGCTCGGTGCGGGCCGTGCACGTGGGCGACACGATCACGACCGAGGCCAACCCGGCCGCCGAGGCGCTGGCCGGCTACCGCCCGCCGCAGCAG